>CAZNCE010000057.1:0-19274 GCA_964571285.1 uncultured Nocardioidaceae bacterium
AGGAAGGCAAGAAGCGGATGAAGATGGTGGGCCGGGTCGAGGTGCCGCAGGAGGCGTTCGTCGCCGCGTTGTCCACCGGCGCCACAGCCGAGAAATCCGGCAAGAAGTAGCCGTTCGCCGCGATTGGTCGGCCCCGCTGGGCCGAACTGCTACCCCAGGGTAGGAAACTGCTCTACCTTTGCTGACAACCGTCCGATATCCCGGCCGCCGGCCGGGCGCGGCCGCATCCTGCCGCCGCACAGCATGAGGAGCCCGATGTCTGTCGCAACCCGTACCGGTGAAGACCACTCGGTCGTCGAGAACCGCGCGGCCAACGTCGGCCGGATGTTCCTCGACCGGGTGGCGGAGAGCCCGGGGCTGGTCGCCTACCAGTACCCGGTCGGTGACTCATGGCAGTCGGTGACCTGGGGCGAGACCGCCGGCCAGGTGCGCCGGATGGCGGCTGGCCTGATCGCCCTCGGCATCGAGCCCGAGCAGCGGGTGGCGATCGCATCCGGCACCCGCTACGAGTGGATCGCGGCGGACCTGGCGATCATGTGCTCGGGTGCGGCCACCACCACCGTCTACCCGTCCACGATGGCCGCCGACGTGTCGTTCATCCTGGCCGACTCCGAGAGCCGGGTGGTGTTCGCCGAGGACGACACCCAGATCCAGAAGGTGCTCGAGCACCGAGACGACCTGCCGGCGCTGGTCAAGATCGTCACCTTCGACGGTACGAGCGACGGCGACCTGGTGATCTCGCTGGCCGACCTGGAGGACCTGGGCAAGGGCTACCTGGCCGAGAACCCCGAGGTGGTGGACCAGCGGGTGGCGAGCACCACCGGGCAGCACCTGGCCACGCTCATCTACACCTCCGGCACCACCGGCCGCCCCAAGGGCGTACGGCTGCCGCACAGCGCCTGGACCTACGAAGGCGCCGCGATCCAGGCGATCAACATCTTGTCCGTGGACGACCTGCAGTACCTATGGCTGCCGATGGCGCACTCGTTCGGCAAGGTGCTGCTGACCGCGCAACTGGCCGTCGGCTTCCCAACGGCAGTGGACGGCCGGGTCGACAAGATCGTGGACAACCTGGCGGTGGTGAAGCCGACCTTCATGGGCGCCGCGCCCCGGATCTTCGAGAAGGCGCACGGCCGCATCGTCACGATGACCGAGCAGGAGGGTGGCGCCAAGGCGAAGATCTTCAACTGGGCAACGAAGATCGGTGCCGACGTCGCCCGCCGCAAGCTGGCCGGCGAGTCCGTGCCCGCGGTCCTGGCGGCACAGAACAAGGTCGCCGACGCGCTGGTGTTCTCCAAGATCCGCGCCCGGTTCGGTGGCCGGGTACGGTTCTTCATCTCCGGCTCCGCGCCGCTGAGCCGGCCGGTCGCGGAGTGGTTCTACGCCGCGGGGATCTTGATCCTGGAGGGCTACGGGCTCACCGAGACCTCCGCGGGCTCGGCGGTCAACCGGCCCGACCACAACAAGTTCGGCACCGTCGGCCCGCCGCTGCCCGGCACCGAGTTCCGGGTGGCCGACGACGGCGAGATCCTGATCAAGGGCCCGGGGGTGATGGACGGCTACCACGGTCTCGACGACCTCACCGCCGAGACGCTAGCGGACGGCTGGTGCCACACCGGCGACATCGGCGAGATCGATGACGAGGGCTTCGTCCGGATCACCGACCGCAAGAAGGATCTGTTCAAGACCTCGGGCGGCAAGTACGTCGCGCCGTCGGCGATCGAGGGCATGTTCAAGGCGGTCTGCCCGTACGCCAGCCAGCTGATGGTGCACGGCGCCGGCCGAAACTTCTGCACCGCGCTGGTCACGCTGGACGAGGACGCCATGCGGCAGTGGGCGGAGCACAACGACAAGCCCGGGCTCTCGTACGCGGAGATCATGGCACTGCCCGACGTGCACGACATGGTGGACGGCTACATCAAGGAACTGAACGCCAAGCTGAACCGCTGGGAGACGATCAAGAAGTTCGTGTTGCTGGACCAGGACCTCTCGATCGAGAGCGGCGAGCTCACCCCGTCGCTGAAGATCAAGCGCGCGGTGGTGGAGCAGCGCTACCGCGACCGGCTGGACGCCCTCTACCAGTAGCCGCCGGCCCGTGCCGGACCGCGCCGCGCGGCGGGACGGGCTGGCACCATGGACAGGTGCCCTCCGCCCTGCCCGACGGCGAACCCGCACCGGCCGACGGCTCGCTCCCCGAGTCCGCCCTGGCCGGCCGCTCGCCGGTGCCGTTCGGGGTGTATGTGCACGTGCCGTTCTGCTCGGTGCGCTGCGGCTACTGCGACTTCAACACCTACACCGCTGCCGAGCTGACCCAGGGCGGGTCGCAGCGGGCGTACGTCGACGCGGTGCGGCGGGAGGTGGAGCTGGCCGCCACGGTGCTCGCGCCCGGCGGCCGGCGACCGGTCTCGACGGTGTTCTTCGGCGGGGGCACGCCGACCCTGCTGCCCGCCGGCCTGCTGGCGGAGATGCTGGCGGCGATCTCACAGGCGTTCGGGCTGGCGCCCGGGGCGGAGGTCACGACCGAGGCGAACCCGGACTCGGTGACCCCGCAGTCGCTCGCCGCGTTACGCGCCGCCGGGGTGAACCGGCTGTCGCTCGGCATGCAGTCCGCGGTGCCGCACGTGCTGGCGACGCTGGACCGCACCCATGACCCCGACCGGGTGCCCCAGGCGGTGCGGTGGGCGCGCTCGGCGGGCTTCGAGCAGCTCAGCCTGGACCTGATCTACGGGACACCGGGGGAGAGCCTGGCCGACTGGCGGGCCAGCCTGTCCGCGGCGCTGGCGATGCGGCCCGACCACGTGAGCGCGTACGCGCTGATCGTGGAGGAGGGCACCGCGCTAGCCCGGCGGATCCGGCGGGGCGAGATCCCAGCACCGGACGACGACGACCAGGCGGACAAGTACGAGTTGGCCGACGAACTGCTGACGGCCACCGGCCTCGGCTGGTACGAGCTGTCGAACTGGGCGGTGGACGAGGCCGCCCGGTGTCGGCACAACCTGCTGTACTGGACCGGCGGCGACTGGTGGGGGTTCGGGCCCGGGGCGCACTCGCACGTCGGCGGGGTGCGGTGGTGGAACGTCAAACACCCGGCCGCCTACTCGGCACGGCTGCTGGACGAGCCGATGCGCAGTCCGGCACACGGCCGGGAGGTGCTGGACCCCGCGGCGCGTCGTGAGGAGCGGCTGCTGCTGGAGAGCCGGCTGGTGGACGGGATGCCGGTGTCGGTGCTGGACGCGGCCGGGCGGCGGGCGGCGGACGAGGTTGCCGGCGACGGGCTGGCCGACCCGACGGCGCTGGCCGGCGGGCGGCTGGTGCTCACCCGGCGGGGCCGGCTGCTCGCCGACGCGGTGACCCTGCGGCTGCTCGGCGCCTAGCCTGGTCGCTCAGCCGTCACGTCCGGGCGCGGTGACGAAGTCGATCAGCTCCTCGACCCGGCCGAGCAGCGCCGGCTCGAGGTCGGCGTAGCTCCGGACCCGGCCCAGGATCCGCCGCCAGGCGCGGGCGATGTCGGCCTGATCGCGGTGCGGCCAGCCGAGCGCGGCGCAGACACCGTGCTTCCACTCCACCTGGCGCGGGATCTCCGGCCAGCGGCGCAGCCCGAGCCGATCCGGCTGCACCGACTGCCAGACGTCGACGTAGGGATGACCGAGGATCAGCACCCCGCCGTCCGCGGCGTCGCGCCCGCCCATCAGCCGCTCGGCCAGCCGCTGCTCCTTGCTGCCGGGCACCAGGTGGTCGACCAGCACCCCGGCGCGCCGCTCCGGGGAGGGGCCGAACGACGCCAGCACCTCGGGTAGCCGGTCGATGCCGCGCAGGTACTCCACCACCACGCCTTCGACGCGCAGGTCGTCGCCCCAGACCTTCTCGACCAGCTCCGCGTCGTGCCGGCCCTCCACGAAGATCCGGCTGGCCCGCGCCACGCGCGCCCGTGTTCGCGCCGGGGCGACCGACCCCGACGCGGTACGCCCGGGAGCGGCCGGTGCCGGGCGGGCAGGCGCGCGCAGGATGACCGGGCGACCCTCCAGCAGGAAGCCGGGGCCGAGCGGGAACGTGCGCCGCCGGCCGTGCCGGTCCTCCAGCTCGAGGGTGCCGAGATCGCGCTCACAGCGGACGACCGCACCACAGAAGTCGGTCGTGACCTCCTCCACCACCATGCCGATCTCGACCGGCGTCTCGGTGGCCCGCCCGCGCTTGGGCGCCCGCCAGTCCGTGGCGAGCACATCCCCGCCGTACCGGTCCCGATAGCCCACCGGCCGACGCTAACCCGCCATCGCCCGCGGGATGCGGCGCGTCGGCCGCGACACGCCGCCGGTCGCGATCAGGCCAGCGGCAGGGTGCGGCGCTGGGGACCGAGCTGCTCGTACCCGCGGCGGAGGGCGTCGTGCAGCAGCTCGGGGTCCCACGGCCACGGGGCCTGTCCCGGGTCGGCCAGCGCGTCGGCCAGCGGCACCCCGGAGCTCACCAGTCCGTAGATCGACTGGGCCACGTCGCCGACCTGCGCCCGTTGTCCTTCCACGAAGTCGCGGTCCACCGGCACCCCGTGTCCGGGGACCACCACGGTGCCCGGCGGGGTGATGTCCAGCGTCACCTCCAGGGCCTGCGGCCAGTCCATCGGGAAGCAGTCCGGCCCGTACGACGGCGGCGCCGACTCCTCGACCAGGTCGCCGGCCAGCACCACGCCGGCGTCCGGAACCCGTACCAGCAGGTCGCCGTCGGTGTGCCCGCGCCCGGGATACAGCAGTTCCACGTAGCGGTCGCCGAGGTCGATGGTGCGGACCGACGAGAACGTCTGGTCCGGTGCGCGCAACGGGGTGTCGACCACCTCCCGGGCCAGCGCACGTTCGGCGTCGGGCACCGACGGGTCCGCCAGCTCCTCGGCGTACCGCCGCTGTACCCGCTCGGCGGCCGCCGTCAGCCCGGCCGCGGCGTGCTCGTGGGCCACCACCGGCACCGCCGGATCGAACGCCACGGTCCCGAAGGTGTGGTCGAAGTGCGCGTGCGTCTGCACCACCCAGCGCACCGGCCGGGTGTCCAGCCGGGCGATGTCGTCGATCAGCCGCTCGCCCTGCTGCCGGGTGCCCCGGGTGTCCACCACCAGCAGCCCGTCGCTGCCGGCGATCACGGTGACGTTGACGTCCCACTCGGGGTAGCGGCGGACCCAGCACCCCGTCCCCACCTCGGCCCAGTCGGTGGACCGGCCGGTCGTGTCCTGCCCGCGGCTCATGCTTCGATCATCACACGGTTCGGCCGGGCGCGTAGACTGGCACTCGGCGATAGTGAGTGCCAGGGTTCGGGCACGGGACCGACGACATGGAGCGAGGAGCACGGTGGTGGACGACCGCAAGCTCGACGTGCTGCGTGCGATCGTCGAGGACTACGTCGCGACCCAGGAGCCGGTCGGCTCCAAGGCGCTGGTCGACCGGCATCAGCTCGGTGTGTCGCCCGCCACGGTGCGCAACGACATGGCCGCGCTGGAGGAGGAGGGGCTGATCGCCCAGCCGCACACCAGCGCCGGGCGGATCCCCACCGACAAGGGCTACCGGCTGTTCGTGGACAAGCTGACCACGGTCAAGCCGCTGAGCCCGGCGGAGCGGCGGGCGATCTCCACGTTCCTGGAGGGCGCCGTCGACCTCGACGACATGGTGCACCGCACCGTCCGGATGCTGGCCCAGCTGACCCGGCAGGTCGCCATCGTGCAGTACCCGTCGCTGGCCAAGTCGACGGTGCGGCACGTGGAGCTGGTGGCGCTGTCGGGAGCCCGGCTGCTGCTGGTGCTGATCAGCTCCAGCGGCCGGGTGGAGCAGCGGATCATCGAGCTGCCCGAGCCGATCGACGAGGTGCTGGTCGCCGACCTGCGGGCCCGGATCAACACCGCGACCGCCGGCCAGCGGCTGAGCGAGGCCACCAGCCGGCTGGTCGAGGTGGTGGAGGGACTCCCCGCCGAGGACCGCGCGGCCGGCTCGCTGGTCGCGGCCACCCTGGTCGAAACCATCTCCGACGAGCGAGGGGACGAGCGGGTCGTGATCGGCGGCACCGCCAACCTGACCCGGTTCGGGGACGACTTCGAGCGTTCGATCAAGCCGATGCTGGAGGCGCTGGAGGAGCACGTGGTGCTGCTCAAGCTGCTCGGCGAGGCCACCAGCCCGACCATGGTCACCGTGCGGATCGGTCACGAGCAGCCGTACCGGGAGCTGTCGTCCACCAGCGTCGTCGCCACCGGGTACGGCCCGGGGGACCAGGCCCTCGCCACGCTCGGCGTCGTCGGCCCGACCCGGATGGACTATCCCGGGTCGATGGCCGCCGTCCGGGCCGTCGCCCGCTATGTGAGCAACGCCTTGGACGAGTCGTGATGCGCGGCTCGCCCCGTACCGATGTACCCGTCGAAATGAGACCCCACCACAGATGGCCACGAGCATGAGTCAGGACTACTACGAGGTCCTCGGCGTCTCCCGGGACGCGAGCCCGGAGGAGATCAAGCGGGCCTACCGCAAGCTGGCCCGGCGCCTGCACCCCGACGTGAACCCCGATGCGTCCACGCATGAGCAGTTCAAGGAGGTCACCCAGGCGTACGAGGTCCTCTCCGACCCGCAGAAGCGGGAGATGTACAACATGGGCCACGACCCGTTCGCCGGCGCCGGCGCCGGGTTCGGCCAGGGTCCCGGCTTCTCGTTCACCGACATCATGGACGCCTTCTTCGGCCAGCAGGCGACCACCCGCGGCCCCCGCAGCCGGGTCCGCCGCGGGCAGGACGCGCTGATCCGGGCCGAGATCAGCCTGGCCGACGCGGCGTTCGGCACCACCCACGAGGTCAAGGTGGACACCGCGGTCACCTGCGGGATCTGCGACGGCACCGGCGCGGCGCCCGGTGCCGGTCCGGTGACCTGCGAGACCTGTGCCGGCCGCGGTGAGGTGTCGGCCGTGCAGCGGTCGTTCCTCGGCGAGATCCGCACCGTGCGGCCGTGCCCACGCTGCCACGGCTACGGCACGATCATCGCCGACCCGTGCCGGGAGTGCTCCGGCGACGGCCGGGTCCGTGCGCGCCGTACCCTCGGCGTGAAGATCCCGGCCGGGGTGGACAACGGCACCCGCGTCCAGTTGTCCGGCGAGGGCGAGGTCGGCCCTGGTGGCGGACCGGCCGGCGACCTGTACGTCGAGGTGCGCGTCGTCCCGCACGAGCTGTTCACCCGCGAGGGCGACGACCTGCACTGCACCGTCACGCTGCCGATGACGGCGGCCGCGCTGGGCACCGACATCGAGCTGCCCACCCTCGAGGCGGATCTGGGGACCGGCGCCACCGACCTGGAGACCTCGGTGCCGATCCAGATCCGGCCCGGCACCCAGTCCGGGGAGACCGCCCAGTTGCGCGGCCGCGGGGTTCCGCGGCTGCGGGGTACGGGCCGCGGCGACCTGATCGTGCATGTCGTGGTGGAGACCCCGACCCGGCTGACCGAGCGGCAGGAGAAGCTGCTGCGCGAGCTCGCCGTCGACCGTGACGAGGAGCAGGCCGGCGGTTCCTTCGGGGCCCCGCACCCCAAGTCGCGGTTCGGCTGGCTGCGTGACGCGTTCGGCCAGCGCTGAGCCGGCCGCGCCGCCGGGCCCATGACCGCGCCCATGTTCGTCGCCACCCGCGACACCCTCCGCGATGCCGTGGTGGGTGGGCGGGTGGTGCTGGACGGCGCCGAGGGCCGGCACGCCGCGGTGGTGCGGCGGCTGCGCCCGGGGGAGCGGGTGGACCTGACCGACGGTGCCGGACGGGTCGCCGAGTGCGTAGTCGCCGAGGCTCTGTCGGCCGCGCTGGTGTGCGATGTGCGGGCCCGCAGCGACCTGGCCGTCCCGCGGCCGCGGATGGTCGTCGTGCAGGCGCTGGCCAAGGGCAGCCGCGGCGAGCTGGCGGTCGAGCTGCTGACCGAGGTGGGCGCCGACGTGATCGTGCCGTGGGCGGCGGCTCGCAGCGTCACCCGTTGGCGGGAGGACCGGGCGGCCAAGGGACTGGCCCGCTGGCGGGTCACCGCCCGGGAGGCGGCCAAGCAGGCCCGGCGGGCCTGGCACCCGACCGTGCGGGAGCCGGCTACGACCGCCGAGGTGGCCCGGCTGCTCGCCGCGGCGGCGCTGCCGCTCGTCCTGCACGAGGACGCCGATGCGCCGCTGGCCGCGCGGCCGGTTCCCGCCACCGGCGACGTCGCCGTGGTGGTCGGGCCCGAGGGCGGGCTGACCGACGAGGAGCTGGCGACGTTCACGCAGGCCGGGGCGGCGCCGGTCCGACTCGGCCCCACCGTGCTGCGGACGTCCACGGCGGGCGTTGCCGCGGTCGCCGCGCTGCTGGCACGTACCCCTCGCTGGGGCTAGGCCACTCCGCGGTGGACGGGAGCCCGGCCGGTCGAGGTCACTCGGCGGCGGCCCGGTCCAGCTGGACGGGGTAGCCGGCCACCAGCACCGCCAGGCTGGCCGGCGGGGTGATGACGTCGGCGTCGCCACGCCGGGGCCGGGGTCGTCGCCGCGCGTACCCGGTGGTGCTCCAGGCCAGCACGGTGTCGCCGGCCACCAGCACCGGCCCGCCGGCGGTCAACGCGAAGGCTCCGGTGGGTAGTGACCGCCACGGCCGCGGGTGCAGCCGCCGCCGGTGCGACCGGGGCAGCAGGCGCTCGGCGTGCAGCTGCCGGTCCAGTTGCTGCGCGGACGGGACCGGCACACCGAGCCCGCCTGCCCAGGCGGCGCGGTAAGCGTCGTAGTCGGAGCGCCGGCACTCCGCGCACGGCCGGTGGCCGGCGGACAGGGCGACGGCCTCGTCGAGGAAGTACAGGTGGGTGTACTGGTGCGGCTGCCACTGCCGGCGGTGCCTGCCGCGGAACCGCAGCCGGCAGGTGATCCACCGGTCGGTGGCGTGGTAGCGGCGGATCTCGGTGCCCTCGTGCAGGATCCCCCGGTTGCCCAGCCAGGCGCCGCGGAGCGGGATCGCGATGATGTCGCCCATCGGGTCCACCCGGTTGCGCATCGCCATGGTCTGCACGCTACGGCGACCGGAGGGCTTGCTCCGCGGCGGCGCCACGCTGGCGCGTTGCGGCTGGCTCCGAGGCCCGAACACAAGCACCAGCCGTCAACGGACGGTGGCTTCCGGGTCTACCTGGACCCGGCTGGCCATCGGTTCTGCCTGATCCGCTGATTGTCAGGCCGGCTCCGGCGTACGACCTGCGCCGGCCGGCTGACAACCGGAGGGCTCGGCCCGCCGAGCACCTAGCGGACGGTCACGGTCTTGGTGTCCACCGCCACCTGCGACCCGTCCTTGGCCGAGTACTCGAAGACCTTCACCGTGTAGCTGCCCGGTGCCACGTCGCGCACCCGGAACTCGTACGGGGTGAACCGCTGCCCCTCCGCCGCCATGGTGTGCCCCTCGCGGACCACCTCGTCGCCGGACAGCAGCTGCCAGTTCACGGTCGCCTCGAAGTGGTTCGCCACCCCGCGCACCGTGAACGTCGGGTCCACGGTGGCCCCTTGCTCGGGCTCGGTGATCCAGGTGAGCGCCTGCACGTCCAGGGCGGACGCACGTCGGATCGGGTCGGGCACCGGCACTCCGGCCAGTTCGCCCACCGGCTCCCCGGCGGCCAGCAGCCGTACCGGGTCGGTGCTGCCCAGTGCCGCCTGCACGGTGTAGACCAGCGACTGCACGACGACCTCACCACCGGTACGCGTGCGCAGCACCTCGGGGGACAGGTCGACGGTGATCAATCCGTCGTCGTGGGTGACGCCCAGCACCGAGACGCCCGACTGCCACGGCTGGTGGTAGTCCGGGTCGTCCGGAGCCACCGAGAACATCTGTCGCAGCGCCACCACGGCCACGTCGTCGGTCGAGCTGACGCGGTGCCACTCGCGGAACAGCCGCTCGCCGCGGTCGGTAGCGCCGGGGTAGTAGACGGGCACTGCCTGCTCGGCCACCCCGCCGGGCCGCCCCGGCTCGGTCGCGGAATCGGTCGGCCGCGTCCCGTCCGGCGCCGGCGCGGTCGGTGTCACGGACGGTTCGGTCGGTGTCGTGGACGGCGCCGTCGGCGTCGCGGACGGGGGCGGGGTCGGCGTGGCCGACACCGGCGGCCCGCCGTCCTGCGGCTGCGGTGCCGCCGACCGGTCACCCAGGCTGCCGCCCAGGTACAGCGCCCCGACCACCAGCGCGGCGGTGGTCAGGCCCGCGGACGAGGCCAGCAGCCAGCTGCGCCGCGACCGGCGGGTCGGCGTGGCGTCGATGCGCTCGCGGATCCGCTCCAGCCCGTCCGGGGTGGGCTCGATCCCGGCGGCCTCACGCTGCAGCCGTTCCCGCAGCTCGTCTTCGAAGTCGGGGATCCGGTCGTTCATTGCCCTACCTCCATCAGCTCACGCAGGGCGGCGATTCCCCGGAACGTGTGGCTCTTGACCGCACCCCGGCTGATCCCCATGGTCGCGGCCGTGTCGGCCTCGGACAGGTCGGCGAAGTAGCGCAGGGCGATCGCCTCGCGCTGCCGCTCCGGAAGCGTGCGTACCGCCGCAATCACCGAGCGCCGGGTCTCGGTGGCGAGCACCACCTGCTCGGCGCTGGCGACGTCGGCGAGCGGCGCCGGTCGGTGCCGCTGCTCGACGCCGCGTCGGCGCAGCCGGGAGCGGGCGGTGTTCACGACCGTCTGTCGCAGGTAACCGATCGCCCGGTCCGGCTCCCGCAGCCGCCGCCACCGGCCGTGCAGGGCGACGAACGCGTCCTGCACCACTTCCTCGGCCTCCTCGGTGCTGCGCACCAACATGGCGGCGAGCCGGACCAGCGAGGCGTAGTGGCTCGCATACAGCCGGGTGACCGCCTCATCCGCATCCCATGCGACGGCCGTGTCGCCGTGCCGGGCCGCCGAGTCCGGGTTCGACATCGCCCGCCCCCTCCCTGCCGGCCGGGTAGCCGACCGCCACCTGGTAGCCGCCGTCGTCGTCATGCCCGTGTCACGCCTGGCTGCGGGACCGGGTTTACCTGTCGGCCGATCGTGTCACGGGTCACGCTTCGGCGCCGTGGTCACGGCGTGCCACGATGGGGCAGCGCCCCGTTGGCGACCGACCGCGAGGAGGACCTGTGACCAGCGACCCGGACTGCCTGTTCTGCAAGATCATCAGCGGTGACGTGCCGGGCCAGCTGGTGCACACCGACGAGCGGGCGGTCGCGTTCCGCGACATCAACCCGCAGGCGCCCACTCACGTGCTGGTCGTGCCGCGCGCCCACCACCCGAACGCCGCCGCGACGGCCGATGCCGATGCCGGGCTGCTCGGGCACCTGGTGTCGGTGGCCCGAACCGTGGCGGGGCAGGAGGGGTTGTCCAGCTACCGGCTGGTGTTCAACACCGGCGCGGAGGCCGGGCAGGAGGTGTTCCACACCCACCTGCACCTGCTCGGGGGCCGAAAGTTCGGCTGGCCCCCGGGCTGACCGGCTGCACCCCGACCTGCGCGTCGGGTCGCGGCGCACATGATCACCGGACGGCGCAGGGGCAGAGTCGATCCGACCACCTGCGGCAGCATGGACCTCATGGGTGACGGATCTGCCGACGCGACCCAGGACCTCGTGTGGCACTACACCGACGGCACCGGGCTGCTGTCGATCCTGTCCGGGCACGAGCTCTGGGCGACGTCTTCGGCGTTCCTCAATGATGCTGCCGAGATGCGTCGGGGACTCGACCTGCTGGGGGCCATGACCAGACGGCGGGCGCAGACGGACGGCGGGATCTTCGAGGATCTCGTGCGCCACCTCGGGGAGGTGGCTCCCGAACAGCCGGGGATCGTGCCGTTCTTCATCCTCAGCGCCTCGATGTCGCCGGACTCCCTCGCCATGTGGCGCAACTACGGCCGTACCCGCGAGTCCTACGCCATCGGTCTGGATGCCACCGCGCCGCTCTCGGTACTCGTGCCGGTGAGTGACCGCGAGGTGGTGGTCAGGCGGCGCCCATGGGAGCCGATCGCCTACGACCGCGCGCGCCAAGAGGATCTGGTCGCCCGGGTGCTGGACACATTCCCGACGAGGGTTGCTGCGATCCAGCAGGCGGTCGGCCACCTGGATGAGAGCGGAACACCGGCGCGGTGGAACCAACTCAGCTCTACTCGGGAGTTCACCGAACTGCTCGAGGATCTCGAGCGCGCGGTCCTGCTGATCAAGGACAGCGGCTTCTATGAGGAGCAGGAGACCCGGTACGGCGTCGCCGTCTACCCCGTGTCGGCCGAACCCGGTGATCGACATGCCGCCGCAGGGATCCAGAGCTACCGGGTGTCGCCGTACGGGCTGGCGCCCTACCTGAGGCTCACCGGCAGCCCGGACGATACCGACGCCGCAGTCACCGAACAGCCCCGGCGGCTCCCGATCCGCGCCGTGGCGATCTCGCCCTCGCCCAACGGCGCCGCGGCTGTGGAGTCGGTCCGTGCCTTCGTGCACTCGGTCGGCTACGACGTACCGGTCACGCGATCGACCATCCCGTTCCGCCAGTAGCCGTGGACCCAGGCTGACGAGACCTCTGCGGCGACGCCGCCTCCAGCCGGACGCGATCGCCCGCCTGCCGGGTCGCCGGTGCACAGAAATCGTCCGGGCCGCGCCCGGGGACGGCTCGGATACCATGGGGGAGTTCACTGACTCCCAGGAGAGGGGATCCGGCCGACCCGGCCAGCCGATGGCTGAGACAGCACGTCCACAGACCACAGTCGTCATCCCAGCGAGCATCCCTGCCGTTGCCGTGCTCGGCCCCAGGGACGAGTTCATCCGCATCGTCGAGCGCGAGTGTGACGCGGACATCCACGTCCGCGGGAACGAGGTCACGCTCACCGGGACCCCGGCCGAGATCGCCCGGGCCGAGCGAGTGCTCGACGAACTGGTCACGATCGTGCGGACCGGGCAGGGGCTGACCGCCGAGGCGGTCGAGCGGGTCATCCAGATGCTCCGCACGGAGGACGCCGAGCGACCGGCCGACGTGCTGTCGACGAACATCCTCTCCAACCGCGGCCGCACCATCCGGCCCAAGACGCTGAACCAGAAGCGGTACGTCGACGCGATCGACAAGCACACGGTGGTCTTCGGTATCGGCCCGGCCGGCACCGGGAAGACGTACCTGGCGATGGCGAAGGCCGTGCAGGCGCTGCAGGCCAAGGAGATCAACCGGATCATCCTCACCCGGCCTGCGGTGGAGGCGGGCGAGCGGCTCGGGTTCCTGCCCGGCACCCTGTCCGAGAAGATCGACCCCTACCTGCGGCCGCTCTACGACGCATTGCACGACATGATCGACCCCGAGTCGATCCCCAAGCTGCTCACCGCGGGCACCATCGAGGTCGCCCCGCTGGCCTACATGCGTGGCCGCACACTCAACGACGCGTTCATCATCCTCGACGAGGCCCAGAACACCTCCCCGCAGCAGATGAAGATGTTCCTCACCAGGCTCGGGTTCGGCTCCCAGATGGTGGTCACCGGCGACATCACCCAGGTCGACCTGCCGGTGGGCACCCGCAGTGGCCTGCGCATCGTACGGGAGATCCTGGCCGGGATCCCCGATGTGCACTTCTCCTTCCTGACCAGCCACGACGTCGTACGCCACAAGCTGGTCGGCAACATCGTCGCCGCCTACGACGCGTACGAGGAGCGGCACGGGTTGAACGGTGCCGGCCAGGGCACCGGTCAAGGCGGCGGCCGGGGCGCGCGATGAGCCCGGTCGAGGTGCTGAACGAGTCCGGCGTCGACGCGGACGTGCGCGCGCTGGGCGAGCTGACCCGGTTCGTGCTGGACCGGATGCGGATCCACCCGCAGGCCGAACTGTGCCTGAAGCTGGTGGACGAGCCGACCATCGCCGAGCTCAACCGGCGCTGGATGGACGCGACCGGCCCGACCGACGTGCTGGCCTTCCCGATGGACGAGCTACGGCCCGGTGGTGGCGGCGCGGACCTGCCCGAGGGCGTCGTCGGCGATGTCGTGCTGTGTCCCCAGGTCGCCGCGGCGCAGGCGGCGGGCAACGGGCAGAGCCCGGAAGCCGAGGTCGAGCTGCTCACCGTGCACGGCACCTTGCACCTGCTCGGGTACGACCATGCGGAGCCGGAGGAGCACGCGCAGATGTTCGGCCTGCAGGACCGGCTGCTGGCGGAGTGGCGGCGGCGTGGGGACGCTGACCAGACCGAGGCCGGCACGACGACATGACCCCGCTCGACATCACCATGCTGGTGGTCGCCGCGGTGCTGGTGGTGCTCGCCGGTGTGCTGGCCAGCGCCGAGGCCGCGCTGTCGGCCAGTTCCAAGGTGCGGGCACAAGAGCTCGCGAACGAGGGGCGCGGGGGCGCGCAGCGCCTGCAGCAGATCCTCGAGGACGCGCCGCTGTTCCTCAACAGCACGCTGCTGGTGCGGCTCGCCGCCGAGACCGCCGCGATCGTGCTGGTCACGATCGTGGTGACCCGCCGCGGCCTCGACCTATGGCTGGAGCTGCTGATCGCGATCGGCGGCATGCTGCTGATCTCGTACGTCGCTATCGGGGTGGCTCCGCGCACCCTGGGTCGCCAGCACTCGGAGACGGTGGCGCTGCGGTCGGCCTGGATGCTCAACCTGCTGGGCCGGGTGCTCGGACCCTTGACCCGGCTGCTGATCCTGATCGGCAACGCGATCACCCCCGGACGCGGCTTCGCCGAGGGGCCGTTCTCCAGCGAGGCCGAGCTGCGCGAGCTGGTCGACCTGGCCGAGCAGAGCGCGGTGATCGAGTCCGGCGAGAGCCGGATGATCCAGCAGATCTTCGAGCTCGGCGACACCGTGGCCCGCGAGGTGATGGTGCCGCGCACCGACATGGTGTTCATCGAGCGCTACAAGACCCTTCGGCAGTTGATGTCGCTCGCGCTGCGCTCGGGCTTCTCCCGGATCCCGGTGGTGGGGGAGAACCTCGACGACATCGTCGGCGTCGCCTACCTCAAGGACGTGACCAAGCGCATCTACGACAACCGGCAGGCCGAGACAACCGAGCGGGTCGAGTCGGTGATGCGCAGCGCCCTGTTCGTGCCGGACACCAAGCCGGTGGACGAGCTGATGCGCGAGATGCAGTCCCAGCACATGCACGTGGTGATCGCGGTCGACGAGTTCGGCGGCACCGCGGGGCTGGTGACCATCGAGGACATCATCGAGGAGATCGTCGGCGAGATCACCGACGAGTACGACGTGGCGCCGGACGATGTCCAGCCGCTGGCCAACGGCACGGTCCGGGTGTCCTCGCGGTTCTCCATCGACGATCTCGGGGAGCTGTTCGGCATCGACTTGGAGGACGAGGACGTGGACTCGGTCGGCGGGCTGATGGCCAAGCATCTCGGCCGGGTGCCGATCCCGGGCGCCGAGGTGGCGCTCGAGGGTTTGCGCCTGGTGGCGGAGGCGCCTACCGGCCGGCGCAACCGGCTCGGCACCGTGCTGGTGGAGCGGCTGCCGGCCGCATCGCCGGCCGACGACCAGGACACCGACGAGGCCCCCGCGACGCCGTCCTGAGCGGCTGGGGCCGGCGCATGGCCGGGGCGTCGCTGGGCGTCGTTGCCCGTGTCACGAGCTGCCGGTCGCCTCGCGTAGCAGCCGGTCCAGCGCCGCGAACACGTCGACCCCCGCCGGCACCTGCTCGGCCGTGCCGTCGGGCACCCCCGTACGTTCGATCAGCGACCGGGTGGCGGGCCAGGGCGAGACCCCGAGCCGGCGCCTCACCTCGCGGGCGATCGTGGCCGCCTCGGTCGCCACGGCGCCGGGTCCTCGGCGGCCGCAGACCGCGGCGACGATGTCGAGGGCATAGGTGGCGTCGGTGCGGAACCGGCCGGCCCGCAGCTGCGGCAGTGCGGCGGCGACCTCACCCAGCGCCTCGTCGGGACGGCCCTGCAGCACCCGCAACAGCGCGAACTGGGTGCGAGCCTGGACCACCTCCGAGTCGCAGTCGATGCCGAGCGCGCGCTCCAGCGATCGGCTCAGGTGCCGCTCGGCCGCGGCGTGCTCGCCGAGCTCCATCAGCACGCTCCCGAGCATCGCCTCGGCCAGGGCGACCCCCCAGTCGTGGCCGACGGAGTCGAACAGCTCGGACGACTCGGTGAGCGCGTGGACGGCTCCGTCCCGGTCGTGCTCCACGCTCAGCCGTACGAAGCCGAGCTGGTGCAGCGCCACGGCGGACTCGAACGCCATCCCTTCCGCCCGGAACACCTGCAGGGCCTGTCGAAGCTGCTCGCCGGTCCCGTGCACGTCGCCGCGGTGGATGCGGGTCAGCGCCAGCAGGCAGCCCAGCTTCGCTGCCGGCACTCGCGGCAGCTCTCGTCCTGCGTCGTGCACCGCGACCATCCAGGAGTGCGGTTCCCCGACCGCGTCTCGCACGAAGTAGTAGACGATCACGTCCCAGGCCAGCTCGATCACGGCCCGGTCGTCGCCTTGGCTGAGCGCGTGGTCCACGGCCTGCCGCAGGTTCGCCCGCTCGGGGTCGATCCGGCCCACCCACTCCCGCTGGCCGGGCCCACACAGGAACGGCTGTGCGGTGGCGCCGAGCCGGCGTACCCAGCGCAGGTGCTCGGCGCGGACCGCCCCCGCATCCGGACGCGCGGCCAGCTGCTCCGCGGCGTACCGATGGATGGTGCCGAGCATCGTGAACCGGGCCTCGCCGCCGTCGTGGTGCACGGTGACCAGGCTCTTGTCCAGCAGCGACCCGAGCGTCCCCACCAGGTCGGGGTAGCCCTGCGCGACGGCCTCGGCCGCCGCCAACGAGCACCCGCCGGCGAAGACCGAGAGGTCGGCCAGCAGCCGCCGCTCCTGCTCCTCGAGCAGTCGATAGCTCCACTCGATGGTGGCCCGCATGGTCCGCTGCCGCTCCGGGAGGTCGGCCGGGCCACCGGTGAGGATGTCGGTCTGGCCCAGCCGGTCGAGCAGGTTGCCCAGCGGCAGCACCCGGGCTCGTGCCGCCGCCAGTTCGATGGCGAGCGGCAGCGCGTCCAGCCGCCGGCAGATCTCGGTGATCGTGTCCAGCTCCGACCCGGTCGGCGCCCGGTCCGGCGCCAGCGCCTGCAGCCGGTCCAAGAACATCAGCACCGCCGGCGCGGCCCGGGTCTCGTCGGTCCCTGCAGCCGGGCCGGGGAGACCGAGCGGACGTACCCGAACCTCCTGCTCGGCGCGGACGCGCAGCGCCCGCCGGCTGGTCGCCAACAACTGGAGCTGTGGCGTCCGCGTCAGCAGCACCGCCAGCGATGGCCCGATACCGTCGAGCTGCTCCAGGTTGTCCAGGGCCAGCACCGTGCGCCGGCCGGCGAACCGCTCGGCCAGGGCGTCGAGCACGTGCTCCTCGCTCTCGGACCGCGCACCCACCGCGTCGGCGACCTGGCGAAGCGCCCAGTCGGTGTCGGCGACGTCGGCGAGGGACACGAACCCGGTCGGAGTCCCCATGCCGGCCAGATGTTCCAGCACCGCGACCGCGAGGCGGGTCTTGCCGATCCCACCAGGGCCGGTGAGCGTCACCAGCCGAGCACCGGCGGCGAACCGCTCGGCCACCTCGCCGATCTCCGTGTCGCGGCCGAAGATCGGGGACGGCGGCGCCGGCGCGGCCGGCAGCAGGTCCTCGGCAGCGGTGGTCGATGGTGAGCCGTCGACCGCGGAGTCGAACCGCTCGGTCAGCAGCACCGCGAGATCGTCGCGGACGAGATCGTGCAGTTCCCCGGGTGTGCTGAAGTGCTTGTACGACGTCGTGCCGTCCGCGGCGAACTGCGCCACCAGCTCCCGTAGCCGCGCCTCCCGATCGGGGGCGGGGCGTTTGAGGTACAGCAGCCGCGGCTTGTCGTGGGCGAGCCGGAACTCGTCCTCCAGCCCGGAGACGGTTTCGCCCGGAGCGACCCAGCCGTACCGCTGCCAGTAGATGCCGACGAAGACCTGGCACTGGGCGAGGTAGGCCCGGTACAGATCCCGCGGCGGATGCGGGCGCGCCCCCTGCTCGAACAGGATCGGAGTCATCCGCAGGCTGGCGACGGCCTCGCGCACGGCCGCGCGCTCGTCGGCCAGTTCGGCCAACGTCGAGCTCACGAACACCCGCAGGCGCTGGTCCGGCGTGTTGATCTGGACCACCCCGTCAGAGTACGGAGGTGCGGGACCGCTGGACAGCGCTGTTCGCCGGCACATACTGGCGCTGGCTGCGCGACCATGCCGGACAATGATGCGGTGACCCAGACACCCGACCTGCCTGCCGGCCCGCCTGCTGACCCGTCGCCCGGCCAGGCCTTCCGGTCCGGCTTCGCCTGCCTGGTCGGCCGTCCGAACGCCGGCAAGTCCACGCTGACCAATGCGCTGGTGGGCAGCAAGGTGGTGATCACCTCGTCGCGGCCGCAGACCACCAGGCACGCGGTCCGCGGGATCGTGCACCGCTGCGACGCGCAGCTGATCCTGGTGGACACGCCCGGCCTGCACCGGCCGCGCACCCTGCTGGGCGAGCGGCTGAACGACCTGGTGCGCGACACCTGGTCCGAGGTGGACGTCATCGCGGTGTGTTTCCCGGCCGACCAGCGCATCGGGCCGGGGGACCGGTATCTCATCGGCGAGCTCGAGCGCATTCGCCGTACCCCCAAGATCGCCGTCGCCACCAAGGCCGACCTGGTGGACTCGGACCGGATGGCCGAGCACCTGCACGACATCGCGGCGGCGGGGGCGGCGCAGGGGTTGGACTGGGCCGAGGTGGTGCCGGTGTCCGCGGTGCGCGGTGAGCAGGTGGGGCTGCTGGCGGACCTGCTGGTCGAGCGGTTGCCGGAGGGGCCGGCGCTGTATCCGGACGGTGAGCTGACCGACGAGCCGGAGGACCGGCTGGTGGCCGAGCTGATCCGGGAGGCCGCGCTGGAGGGGGTCCGCGAGGAGCTGCCGCACTCGATCGCCGTCGTGGTCGAGGAGATGGGGCTACGCGAGGACCGGCCCGACGACCGGCCGTTGCTGGACGTGCACGCGAACCTCTTCGTCGAGCGCGAGTCGCAGAAGTCGATCGTGATCGGGGCCAAGGGCGCCCGGTTGAAGCAGGTCGGCACCCGGGCCCGCAAGCAGATCGAGGCGCTGCTGGGCACCCCGGTGTACCTGGACCTGCGGGTCAAGCTGGCCAAGGACTGGCAGCGTGACCCCAAGCAACTGCGGCGGCTGGGCTTCTGACCGGCGGCATTGGGGTTTTCGTGTCGGCCCGGCGTCGGGGTAGTTCGGGCCTGTGGACCGGGACCGCAGATCCACCGTGGCGGGTTCCGGCGGTGGTCGAGTGCAGCGTGGCGCGTTGAGCTGGTGGCCGGATCCAGGATGGCGCGTTGAGC
>CAZNCE010000058.1:0-18611 GCA_964571285.1 uncultured Nocardioidaceae bacterium
GGGGCAGGTCAGAACGTCTCGAGGTCGTCGTAGCCGACCGTGTCGAACACCGGGGCGGGCAGCGCCTGCGTGTGCGCCGCGGCCTTCAGCCGGATCTCGGAATGCGCGCCGCAACCGTGGTCCATCGACACGACCCGTCCGTCGTCGGGTGAGTTCTCGTTCGCGCAGACCCCGAACACCCGGGCCAGCGGGCCGGCCAGCCGCACCAGGAAGCCGCAGGTGGCACATGGCGCAGGGGCGGCCTGCGCGACCGGGGTGTGCGGGCCGTGGTCGCCGTCGTACCACCGCTGGGCAGCCAGGTCCCGACCCTCCAGCGACAGGACCCGCTCGCGACCGAGCCCGACCCGCTCCACCACCGTGTTGATCCAACGGTCGTTCAAGGCCGGGTCACCGGCCAGGTAGCCGGGCACCAGCCGGGCGTCGTTCTCGTCGGTGGGCAGCAGATCGCCGGGTCCGAGGTCTTCCGGACGTACGCGGTCCTTCCACGGCACCCAGGTCGGGGGCAGCAGGGCGTCCTCACCGGGCAGCAGCACGACCTCGTCGACGGTCACCCGGCGCTGGCGGGGGGCCCGGGTGATCGACACCGCCCACTGCCAGCCGCGGTAGCCGGGCTCACCGGACGCGAAGTAGTGGGTGCCGACCCGCTCCTCCTCCAGCCGGAAGCCCAGATGCTCACCGACCTGGTCCGCGGGAACGGTTTCGAGCAGCGCCTGCCGCGCCTCGTCCACAGCTGCGGACAGGACGGGGTCGGACTTTCCGGGTCGGACGGGGGTCACGGGGCAATTGTGCCCGACGATTGGGGAAGATGGAGTAGTGCATCCGCGCGACGACCATCCGGACGATGGAGAGGACACCCAGCCTCTCTTCGTGCAGCGCCGCACGGGTACGCAGGATCCGCGTCGCGACTCGGGGGATCCGGGCGGCAACACCGATCCGGGTGGCCACGCCGCGGACCGAGGCGACACCGAGGACCGCACCGACGACACCGAGGCACAGGACGTGAACGAGCAGGGCGGCACCGGCGATGACCGGCCGACCGGGCGGATCCGCCGTAGCGGTCGGGCCGCCGCCCAGTTCACCGGCGCGACCGCCCGGGTCACCGGGCGCGGGGCACGCAGTGCGCTCCATCTGGCCCGCCGGGCCAGCCATGCGGAGGGCGCCGGCGAGTCCGGGCTGTTCCGGCTGCTCGAACTGCACGCGTTCAACGCCGCCGGTGACGCCGCCGTCGCGGTCGGCCTGGCCGGCACGCTGTTCTTCCAGGTGCCCAGCGGGGAGGCCCGCGGCCAGGTGGCGCTGTTCCTCGGCCTGACCATGCTCCCGTTCGCGATCGTGGCGCCGCTGGTGGGCCCGTTCCTGGACCGCTTTCGCCGCGGGCGCCGCTGGGCGATCGGCTCCACCATGGCGCTGCGCGCGTTCTTGTGCTGGGTGCTCGCGGCCGCGGTGATCAACGACTCGATGGTGCAGTTCCCGGCCGCCCTCGGCGTACTAGTCGCCTCCAAGGCGTACGGCGTCACGCGGGCGTCGGCGGTGCCCCGGCTGATCCCGCGCGGGCTGACCCTGGTCAAGACCAACTCCCGGGTGTCACTGGCCGGGGTGGCCGGCGCCACCTTGTCCGCACCGATCGCCGCCGGGCTGGCCTGGGTCGGCCCGCAGTGGACGCTGCGCTACGCGTTCCTGGTGTTCATCGGCGGCACCATCCTGGCCATCCTGCTCCCGGCGCGGGTCGACTCGTCCGAGGGCGAGCAGGACGTGTCCATGAGCGCGATGACCGGGGCTCGGCGCGGCCGCCGGTTCAAGATCCCGCCGGACGTCGTGACCGCGCTGCGCGCCAACTCCGGGCTGCGGGCGCTGTCGGGCTTCCTCACCATGTTCATGGCGTTCCTGCTGCGGGAGCACCCGTTCCCGGGGTGGGAGGACGAGACCACGCTGCTGCTCGGGCTGGTGATCGGCGCCGCCGGCCTGGGCAGCACGATCGGCACCGTGCTCGGCAACCTGTTGCGGGCGCGGGCGCCGGTGACGATCACGATCGTGGTGCTGGTGGTCGACGCGGCGGTCACGGTCGTGGTGGCCGTGTTCTACGGGCTGTTCACCGCCGTACTCCTCGGCCTGACCGTGGGCACCTGCCAGCAGCTGGGCAAGCTGTCGCTGGACTCCACCATCCAGAACTCCGTGCCCGAGCACGTACGCACCAGCGTGTTCGCGCGCTCGGAGACCTTGCTGCAACTGTCCTGGGTGATCGGCGGCGGGCTGGGCATCGTGATGCCGCTGAACCCGCAACTCGGCCTCGGCGTCATCTCCGCGCTGCTGGCGGGGTTCGTGGTGCTGGTGCTGCGTGGTCGGGTGCTGCTGCACCGCCACGAACGGCAGCCCAGTGGCAGGCCTTAGGCTGGTGCCGTGCCTACCGGGAAAGTGAAGTGGTATGACCCCGAGAAGGGTTTCGGGTTCATCACCAGCGACGAGGGGCCGGACGTGTATGTCCGGTCCTCCGCCCTGCCCGATGGTGTCACCACCCTGAAGAGCGGCACCCGGGTCGAGTTCGGGATCGCGCAGGGACGCCGGGGGGACCAGGCTCTGCAGGTGCGGGTGCTGGACCGCCGGCCGTCGGTGGCGCGGGCCCAGCGCAAGCCGGCCGACGAGATGGTCAACATCGTCGAGGACCTGATCCGGATGTTGGACGATCTCGGCCGCAGCTACCGGCGCGGGCGCCATCCGGAGCGGCGCACGGCCAAGACGACGGCGACGCTGCTGCGGCGGCTGGCCGACGAGCTGGACGTCTGAGCGCCCGCCTCCCAGGGCGCATCAGAGTTGTCAGCCGAACGGCGGACAGCCGCCGCGCGGGCCGACCTGACAACTCGGGCCGGAGGACGGCGGGGGCGTCAGCGGTACTTGTCCGGCTCCGCCAGCAGATCGTTCATCGAGCCGGACCGGAAACCCTGCGAGTTCACCTCGACCGTGTCGAAGCCGCAGTCGCGCACCGCCGCCAGGATCGCGGGCGACGCCTCGACGACCGGCACCAACGCCCGGTCCAGGTCGATCCGGGCCGCCTCCCCCAGGTCGCGGACCCGCAGGTCACGGACCTGGTAACCCTGCTCCGCGAGCAGACCGCGCACCGCGGCCTCCGCGCGCTGCACCCGGGCCAGCCGGTGCGGGGTCACCTCGACCCCGAAGGCGATCCGCGACGACAGGCAGGCCGCGGCCGGCTTGTTCCAGGTCGGCAGCCCCCACAGCCGGGACAACTCGCGCACCTGCGCCTTGGTGAACCCGGCGTCGGCCAGCGGCGTGACCGCTCCCCGCTCCGCGGCCGCCCGGATGCCCGGCCGGAAGCCCGCCACCATGTCGTCGGCGTTGGTGCCGGTGGCGACATGCTCGATGCCCCGTGACTCGGCCAGCGGCCGCAGCACCTCGACCAACTCGGCCTTGCAGAAGTAGCAGCGATCGCCGGCGTTGGCCCGGTAGCCCTCCCGGTCCATCTCGTGGGTACGGGGCGTGAGCCAGGCCACCCCGAGCGACTCGGCGAACTCCCGGGCGGCGTCGTGTTCGACGTCGGCCAGCGAGTCCGAGACCGCGGTGGCGGCGGCCACCCGGTCGGGGCCGAGCACTCGGACGGCGGCGGCGAGCAGCAGCGCGGAGTCGGCTCCCCCGCTGAACGCGACCACCAGCGAGCCGAGCTCACGCAATCGATCCGCCAGGGCCTCCTGCCGCGCAGACAGCGACTGCGAGGGGTCCTCGGAGCCGCGGCCGGAGTCGGGACCTCGATTCCCGACCGTTTCGCGGAGGGCGAGCGAATCCATACACTGAGCCTAGCCCCGCACCGTCAGCACGCTGCCGCGGGAGCGGCTGCCGGCGCAAACGCACGCCCTCATGCCCCGACGCATCACCTCGCTGCGCATAGGAAGGCCGACCACCATGCCGAGGATCCGGAGACCGCACCGGCGGACCGCCGGGTCTCGGACCTCCCCGGCGCGGGCCCTCACCGCGTTCGTCGCCGCCACCGCCGCGGCGGTCGGGCTCGGGGTGCTTGCCACCCCGACAACCGCCGGCGCCGCGGCGGGCGAGGACGTGGCGCAGCCCGGCCGGTACGTCGTCACGCTGGCCGCCATGCCACTCGGCGCGTACGACGGTGGTGCCGGGTTCGAGCGGACCCGGCCCACGGCAGGTGAACGGCTGGACGCCAGCAGTGCGGCCGTGCAGGCCTACCGGGACCAACTGCTCAAGCGCCAGCAGCAGATCCTCGACTCGATCGGCGACCCCGAGGTGCTCTACCAGTACACGACGGTGCTGGACGGCTTCGCGGCCGAGTTGAGCGGCCTGCAGGTCCAGCGGCTGCGCGCCGACCCGTCGGTGGTCGCGGTGGAGCCGGACTCGATCTCGCGTCTCGACGCCGACCGCGTCTCGATGGGCGGCCTGCCTGGCGGCCGGGATGCCTGGCAGGCGGTCGGCGGCCCGGCGGACGCCGGCGACGGCACCGTCGTCGGCCTGGTGGACAGCGGGGTGTGGCCCGACAGTGCCTCGCTCAGCGGCGCCCCACTGCCCGCCGCGGGACCGGGTGCGGCACTGCCCGGCTTCACCGGCACCTGCGACGCGGCCGAACGCTGGTCCGAGCACGACTGCAACGAGAAGCTGGTGGCCGCCCGCTGGTTCGTGGCGGGGTTCGGCCAGGACAACGTCGCGCAGGCGGAGTACCTCTCCCCTCGCGACGTGCAAGGCCACGGCACCCACACCGCGTCGGTGGTGGCCGGCAACCACAACGTGAGCATGGTGGTCGACGGTGAGACCATCGGCGCCAACTCCGGTGTCGCACCCGGTGCCAGGGTCGCCGTCTACAAGGCCTGCTGGGCGGCCCCGGACCCGGCTGACGACGGCTGCGCCACCACCGACGCGTTGAAGGCGCTGGACCAGGCCGTGCTCGACGGGGTCGACGTGGTCAATTTCCCGTTGTCGGGTCCGGCCCAGGGCTCGGTCGCGGTGCGGGCGGCGTTCGCGAACGCGACCGCCGCCGGGGTGTTCGTCGCCACGTCGGCCGGCAACGACGGACCCGGGCGCGGCACGGTCACGCCGTCCAGCCCATGGGTCACCACCGCCGCAGCCTCCACGCACCGGCTCTACCAGGGCGCCCTGGTCCTCGGCGACGGCGAGCGGCTGATCGGCGCCATGATGTCGGACCGCAGGGTGCCGCAGGAGACGCTGGTTCGTGGCCGGGACATCGGCGCCGCGAACGCCTCTGAGCGGGCGGCGGCTCAGTGCCGCGCCGGCAGCCTCGACGCCACGGCCGCCACGGGCAAGGTGGTCATCTGCGAGCGCGGCGGCGTCGCCCGCGTGGACAAGAGCCGCACGGTCAAGCTGGCCGGCGGGGTGGCCATGGTGCTGGTCAACACCGTGCAGCGCGATGTGTTCCCCGACTTCCATGCGGTGCCGACCGTGCACCTGGACGCCGAGGGGTGGCACCGGCTGCAGCGCTACCTGGACCGGTCCGGCCCCACCGCCGCCGCGGCCCTCGACCCGAACGGCCACGACGACACCCGGGTACCGGCGCTGGCCGACTTCTCCGGCCGGGGGCCTGCCGACGGAAGCCAGCCCGCGCTCAAGCCCGACGTCACCGCGCCCGGGGTGAACATCCTCGGCGCGGTGCCGCCCGTACCGGGCAGCGGGCGGATGTGGGACGCGACCAGCGGCACCTCGGTGGCCGCGGCGCACGTGTCCGGGCTGGCCGCGATGATCCAGGCCGCGCACCCTTCGTGGTCCCCGATGGCGATCCGGTCGGCGCTGCTCACCACCGCCGACGACGTGACCGGAGCGGGGATGTTCGCCGAGGGATCGGGATTGGTCGACCCACTGCGAGCTCTGGACCCGGGCCTCGTCTTCGACGCCGACCCCGCCGAAGGCACGGCGGCCAACCAGCCCACCATGGTGGTACGCGACCTGGTCGGCGCCACCACGATCCGACGCACCGTGACCAACGTGTCGGACCGGGCCGAGACCTACACCGCGGACGTCTCCGGGCTGGGGCAGGTCGACGCCACCGTGCGCCCGGCCACCTTCCGCCTGCGTCCCGGCCAGTCGCGCACGCTCCGGATCCGACTGGTCGCCGGCGCGGGCGTCCCGTTCGACCGGCCGGTGACGGGGCACCTGGCCTGGCACGGTTCCCGGGGCCACGAGGTGCGGTCGGCGGTGGTCGTCACCGCCGACGAGCTGACCGCCCCGCCGGAGGCACGCGGCATCGGCAGCACCGGCGCCGTCCGCCTGACCGGCCGCAGCGGTTTCACCGGCAACCTCGACGTGTCCGTTGCCGGCCTGGTCGGCAGCAGCACGCGCACGCTCGTGCTCGAGCGCGCCGCAGCCTTCGACCCGCAGGATCCGATCCCCACCGAGGGTGCCCGGCTGCGGGAGTACGACGTGCCGGCCGGCACCGCCGCAGTGCGCTTCGACCTGGACTCCGTACGCGACGGGGGTGAGGACCTCGACCTGTACGTGTACCGAGATGGCGTGCTGGTGGAGTCCGCCACCGATCGCGGCGCCGACGCCCGGGTCACGATGCTGCGTCCCGAGCCCGGCACATACCAGGTCTTCGCGGTGGCGTCCGCCCTGGACCGCTCCGCCTTCACCCTGGCCCGGTTCACCGGCTGGGTGGTGCCCCGGGAGGACACCGACACCCTCGACCTGGCCAGGGACCGGATCGAGGTCCGCGGTGGACAGGCGTTCACCTTGCGCGCCACCTGGACCCGGCTGAACACCGGCCTGCGGTGGTTCGGCGTCGTGCGGTTCGGCGGCGCGGACGGCGAGCTGACACCGGTCAGCGTGGACTGATCCACCGGCGGGCCGGAGCCTCGGTTCCGCACCACCGCGGCAGACCAGCCGCGGGACCGATCGACGTATCGTTGCCACGATGGGCACCCGCACGTCCCGGGCGCGACCCGGGTCACCGCGCACGTTGGCCGACGAGCTGCGCTCGTGGTCCGACGAGGACCTGCGCGGCCTGCTGGAGCGGCGGCCCGACCTGGCGACCCCGGTGCCGGCCGACACCGGACAACTGGCCTCCAGATCGACCACCCGGGCGTCGTTGACCCGGGCACTGGACCGGTTGGACCGGCTCGACCTGGCCCTGCTGGACGCCTTGGCGGTGGCCGAGGAACCTGCCCGACCGGACGAGCTGGCGCGGCTGTTGGACGCTCCTGCTGCGGTGGTGGAGCCACGACTGGAGGGCCTCGCCCGGCTGGCCCTGATCTGGCCGGCCGGCGAGGGTTGGCGGCCGGTACGGGCGATCCGCGAGGTGCTGGGCCCCTACCCGGCCGGGCTCGGCCCACCCTCCGCCGACCCCCGGGTGGCCGACCCGGCCGCGGTCGCCGAGTCGGTGGGTGCGGCTGCCCCGGAAGCCGCTCAGATCCTGGACCGCCTGACCTGGGGGCCGCCGGTCGGCAGCTTCGGCAGTGACCAGCGCCGGCTGGTCGACCTGGGCGACGACCATCCGCTCGGCTGGTTGCTGCGCCGCGGGCTGCTGCAGGCGGTCGACGAGCAATCCGTGCTGCTGCCGCGCCAGGTCGGGCTGCACCTGCGCGGTGGGCGGCTGCACCGCGACGCCGTGCATCTGCCCCCGGAACCGGCCGGGGCGACGCGGGAGGCCGGGCTGGTGGACCGGTTGGCCACCGGGGCGGCGTTCGAGCTGGTCCGGCGCACCGAGCAGCTGCTGCGCGGCTGGCTGCTGCGCCCACCGCCGGTGCTGCGCTCGGGCGGTGTCGGAGTGCGCGAGCTCAAGCAGCTCGCTGGCGACCTGGGCGTGGACCAGCCGACGGCAGCCCTGCACCTGGAGATCGCGGCCGGGGCCGATCTGCTGGGCACCGGCACCGACGACGACGGCGACGAGGTGTGGCTGCCGACGGCCGAGTTCGACGGCTGGGTGGACAGCCCGCCGCACCAGCGGTGGGCGGTGCTCGCCTGGTCGTGGCTGCACAGCCGCCGCGTCGCCGGGCTGGTGGGCGGCCGGGACGAACGCGGCCGGGTGCTCAACGCGCTGGCCCCCGGGAGCGAGCGCGGCTTCGCCGCGGACCTGCGCGCGACCGTGCTGCGGCTGCTGGCCGAGCTGCCCGGCGGATTCGCCGCCGAACCAGACGCGCTCGCCGAAATGGTCACCTGGGCGCGCCCCCGACGACCGGCGCTGCGCCGCGAGCTCACCGAATGGACTCTGCGCGAGGCGGACACGGTCGGCGTCACCGGCCTGGGCGCCCTGTCCACCCACGGCCGGGCGCTGGTCGAGGATCGCGACCTCGCGGCCGAGCTGCTGGCCCCGCAGCTGCCGCCGGCGGTGGATCACGTGCTGCTGCAGGCCGACCTGACCGCGGTCGCGCCCGGTCCGCTCGAGCCGCGGCTCGCCGAGGACCTGGCGCTGCTGGCCGACGTGGAGTCCAGGGGCGGTGCCACCGTCTACCGGTTCAGCGAACGGTCGGTCCGGCGGGCGCTGGACGCCGGTTGGTCGGCCGACCGGGTGCACGCCTTCCTGCGGGACCGGTCCCGGACCCCCACGCCTCAACCGCTGACGTATCTGGTCGACGACGTGGCTCGCCGGCACGGCCGGCTGCGGGTGGGGGTGGCCGAGAGCTACCTGCGCTGTGACGACCCTGCGGTGCTGGCCGGGCTGCTCGCCGACCAGCGCTCCGGCGCGCTCCGGCTGCGTCGGGTGGCCGAGTCGGTGCTGGTCACCGACGCGCCGGTCGACCTGGTGCTGGCCAAGCTGCGTGAGTGGGGCCTGGCCCCGGCCGCCGAGGGGCTGGACGGCGGGACCGTCGGCATCCCCGCCGCGGATCGCCGAGCCCGCCGGCATCGCCGCACCCAACCCGACGAGGCCCCGCGGCAGGACCTGCGCCGGGTGCTCGCAGCCATCCGCGCCGGCGACCGGGCCCGACGGGCGGCCAGCGGAGACGGCACGAACGGCACCGGGGCCAACGGCGACGCCCAGGCCGCCCCGGCGCAGGTGCTGGCCGAGCTGCGCGCCGCCGTGGAGCACCGCAGCCGGGTGTGGGTACGGTTCGTCGACCGCAACGGGCGGACCACGGAGCGCGTCGTCGACCCGGTTCGGGTCGACGGCGGCTGGCTGACCGCGCACGACCACCGGGCGGACTCGACGCTGACGTTCGCGGTGCACCGGATCCGCGCGGTCGGCGCGGTCGGCTAGCGGCGCGACCGGGCACCCGCCGACGGCCGCACGGCGGGCCCAGCAGCACGCCGCGCCCGAGCGACAGCAGCACCGGGCTAGATCCAGATCGCCGGATCCTCGAACAACCGGTCGGGGTCGGCCCCATCGGCGGATCGGTCGACCGGGCGCTGGCGAGCCGGTACGCCGACGGCGACGACCCCGGCCGGCACGTCCTTGACCACTACGGCGTTGGCGCCGATCTGGACGTGATCGCCCACCGTGATCGGGCCCAGCAGCCGCGCCCCGGCACCCACGATCACGTTGTTCCCGATGGTCGGATGCCGCTTCACCCGACGCAACGACCGACCTCCCAAGGTGACGCCGTGGTAGAACATCACGTCGTCGCCGACCTCCGCGGTCTCGCCGATCACCACCCCCATGCCGTGGTCGATGAAGAACCGCCGGCCGATCCGGGCCCCGGGGTGGATCTCGACCCCGGTGAGCGCGCGGCTGAGCTGGGACAGCAGCCGGGCCACCAACCGCGTACGCCGGCGCTGCCAGAGCCGGTGCGAGAGGCGATGCACCCAGATCGCGTGCAGGCCGGGCGAGGTGAGCCCCATCTCCAGCCGCGAGGTTCCCGCCGGGTCACGGGCGAGGGCGGCGTCGACGTCTTCCAGCAGCGTCGTCCACCAGGTGCGCCGGCTGCCGCCATTGGCCAAGCCGCTCAGTCCCCTGCCAGCCCCTCGAAGAGGATCGTGGACAGGTACCGCTCGCCGAAGTCCGGCAGCACCACCACGACCGTCTTCCCGGCGTTCTCCGGTCGTTCGGCCACCTCGATGGCGGCGGCCAACGCGGCGCCGGAGGAGATACCGACGAGCATGCCCTCCTCGGTGGCCGCCCGGCGGGCGAAGTCCACGGAGGTGGCGGCGTCCACGGTGACCACCTCGTCGTAGACGTCGCGGTCGAGGATCTCCGGCACGAAGTTGGCCCCCAGGCCCTGGATCTTGTGCGGTCCGGCCTGCCCGCCGCTGAGGATCGGGGACTCGGCGGGCTCCACCGCGACCACGGTGGTCTCCGGCTTGCGCTCCTTGAGCACCTGACCGACACCGGTGACCGTGCCACCGGTGCCGATGCCGGCGACGAAGATGTCGACGCCCCCCTCGGTGTCGTTCCAGATCTCCTGCGCCGTGGTCTTCCGGTGGATCTCGACGTTGGCCTGGTTGGCGAACTGCCGGGCCAGCACCGCCCCGTCTCCGGCGCGCTTCTCCGCCTCCTCGACGGCGGCCTTCATCCCCCCGCTGCCGGGCGTGAGCACCAGTTCGGCGCCGAAGGCCCGCAGCAGCGCCCGCCGTTCCAGGCTCATCGTCTCCGGCATGGTCAGCTCCACCCGGTAGCCGCGCGCCGCCCCGACCATGGCCAGCGCGATGCCCGTGTTGCCGCTGGTGGCCTCGACGATGGTGCCGCCGGGCTTGAGCTCACCCGAGGCCTCGGCCGCGTCGATGATCGCGACGCCGATCCGGTCCTTGACGCTGTTGGCGGGGTTGAACGACTCCAGCTTCGCGAGCACCGTCGTGTCGCTGCCGGCCAGCCGGTTGATCCGCACCAACGGCGTGTTTCCCATGGTCTGGGTGATGTTGTCGTAGATCCGCATCGCTGGCTCTCTTGTGCTCGGCCGTCGACCGCACGGCGTCAGGGGGCGGAAGATTCGTCCCCAACCCTAACGCCGCTACGCGTCCGGCTCGGATTCCGTCTCATCGCGGGCGGAGGCGGCGGCGACCGCGTCCGCCAGCTCGTCGCGCATCAGCAGGTTGCGCCGCAGGTGCTTGCCGCGGTACGCGGCCCGGCCGATCATGTGCGCGGCGATCGGCACCGTCATCAGCTGGAACAGCGCGATCAGCAGCAGCGTGCTGATCGTCCCCCAGGTGGGGATGCGCACCGCGACCGCCGCCAGGATGAGGATCAGGCCAAGCACCTGCGGCTTGGTCATCGCGTGCATCCGGGACAGGACCTCGGGGAACCGGATCAGCCCGACGCTGCCCGACAGCGCCAGCACCGCACCCAGGAGCAGCAGCACCAGCGCGATCCAGTCCCGGAGCTGCTCACCCATCGGCGCGGTCCTGCCGGGAGACGTGACGGGCGACGGCGACCGAGCCGACGAAGCCGAGCATCGCCAGCACCAGCACGACCGGCAGCGTCCGGGTGTGCCGGTGATAGGCCATGTCGGCGAGCAGTCCGCACATCACCATCACCACGAAGGTGTCGGAGCCGACCATCCGGTCCAGGATCCCGGGCCCGGTCACGACCCGGTAGGCGGCGAGCACGCCGGCGACCGACAGCAGTCCGATCACGATCACGAACGCGGTGTCCATCAGCTCCTCCTCATCCGTCGCCACCCCGGACCCGTTGTTCGTACGTTGGCAGCACCCCGGCGCGTAGCGCGCGTACCTCGGCGCGGCTGCCGAGCGCCCGGATCAGCCGCTCCTCGGTCCGCAGGATCCCGTCGCGGGCCCGCTCCACGTCCGCGTCGCTGGACACGTCGAACACGTGCACGAAGAGGATGTGGTGGTGACGGTCCACCTCGACGATCAGGCTGCCGGGGATCAGCGTCAGCGCCTGGCCGGTCATCAGCATGATCAGGTCCGACTCGGTCCGGAGCCGGAGCGCGATCACCGCGTTGGTCGGCACGTACCCGGGCGTGAACGCGCGCACGGCGACCTCGACCGCGGAACGCGCCATGTCCCGGAGGAAGCAGGCGGTGAACACGAGCAGCCACCACAGGTTGACCCGGCCGGACAGCTCCACGGGCGGCAGGAAGAAGACCCGGGTGACCACGACGGCGAGAACCGCCCCGGCGATCACGTTCCCCCAGGACAGGTCGTCCCACAGCATCACCCACAGCAGCACCAGCCAGACCAGCAGCGGCAGTTGCACCCGCCACGGCACCCTGCGCCGGCGGATCTCATTGGGCATCCAGCTCACGGCAGCACCGACCCGACGTAGCTCTGCGGCTGCAGCAGGGTGTCCGCCGCCCGGGTGCTGAACCCCCACAGCGGCCCGGCGGCCCCCGCGATCACCACGCCGACCGCCACCACGGCAGCGGTCGCGCCGACCATGGTGCGCGGCAGCGCGGCACGCTGACCACCCATCCCGAGCAGCGCCGGGTCGGGATCGGTGGCCTCGTCGGGGGTACGCCAGAAGGCGAGGTTCCACACCCGGGCCACCGCGTACAGGGTGAGCAGCGACGTCGCGGCGCCGGCGATCACCACCGCGTAGACGAGACCGCCGCCCTGTTCGATGCCGGCCCGGAACAGCCCGAGCTTGCCCACGAACCCGGAGAACGGCGGGATGCCGGCCAGGTTGATCGCGGGGATGAAGTACAGGATCGCGAGCAGCGGCGACAGCTTGGCCAGCCCGCCGAGCCGGCGGATCGTCGTCGTCCCGCCGCGCCGGTCGACCAGCCCGGCGGCCAGGAACAGCGCGGTCTGGATGGTGATGTGGTGCACCACGTAGAAGATCGCCCCGGCCAGCCCGGCCACGCTGCCGATGGCGATGCCCAGCACCATGTAGCCGATATGGCTGACCAGGGTGAACGACAGCATCCGCTTGAGGTCTGGCTGGGCGATGGCACCGAGGATCGCGATCAGCAGGGTCAGCATTGCCGCCACGAGCAGCACCGTGCGCAGCGCACCGCCGGGGAACAACAGCGTCTCGGTCCGGATGATCGCGTACACGCCGACCTTGGTGAGCAGGCCGGCGAACACCGCAGCCACCGGCGCGGGCGCGGTGGGATAGCTGTCGGGCAGCCAGAAGGCCAGCGGGAAGACCGCCGCCTTGATCCCGAAGGCGATCAGCAGCACCACGTGCAGCACCAGCCGGGTGTCGTCGGGGAGCTCGGCCAACCGCTCGGCGAGCTGCGCCAGGTTGACCGTGCCGGTGGCGGCATAGATCAGCGCGATCGCCGACAGGAACAGCATCGACGACAACACGCTCACCACGACGTAGGTGGTGCCGGCCCGGATCCGCTGCTCGGTGCCGCCCAGCGTGAGCAGCACATAGCTGGCGACCAGCAGGATCTCGAAGCCGACGTAGAGGTTGAACAGGTCGCCGGTGAGGAAGGCGTTGGAGACGCCGGCGGCCAGGATCAGGTAGGTCGGGTGGTAGATCGAGACCGGTGTCTCCGCGTCCCCGTCCGAGGTGCCCTGGCCGACCGAGAACACCATCACGCCGAGAATCACCGCGCCGGACACCACCAGCATCAGCGCGGACAGCCGGTCGACCACCAGCGTGATGCCCAGCGGCGACTCCCAGCCGCCGACCTCGACGACCAGGTGGCCGTACTCGTCGGCGAGCACCAGCAGCACGAGGGCGACCACCACCACCGCGGTCAGCATCGTCATGCTGACCAACCGCTGCGCGCCGGTACGGCGGGTGAGGGCCAGTGTGAGGCCGGCGCCGAACAGCGGCAGCAGCACCGGCAGCGGGACGAGGGCGGAGGCGAGCTCGCTCGCGTTCATCGGGGCTGCCCCCTTGGGCCGCCGGGCGGCCGCGCCTCGGCCGGCGAGTCGTCGTCCACCGGTTCGCCGAACTCGGTGGGCTCCTCGTCCTCGGGGCGGGCGCTGTCGTCGGCGTCCTCGGGCGCTTCGCCGACGCGCAGGTCCTCGACGTCGTCGGTGACCTCGTCGGCGTTGGCCAGGCGCCAGGAGCGGTAGATCATCGCGAGCACGAAGGCGGTGACGCCGAAGGTGATCACGATCGCGGTGAGGATCAGCGCCTGCGGCAGCGGGTCGGACATGCCCTCGGTGGTCGGCTCGCCCTCCATGATCGGGGGACGACCGGACTGGCCGCCCGCATGCAGCACCAGCAGGTTGACCCCGTTGCCGAGCAGCACCACGCCGAGCAGCACTCGGGTGAGGCTGCGCTCCATCAGCAAGAACGTGCCAGTGGCGAACAGCGTGCCGATGGCCGCGAGCAGCGCCAGGTTCGCGCTCATCGGTGTGCCTCCTCGCCGGTGGGTTGTCCCTGTCGGTCCACCTCGGCGCCGAGGCTGCGCAGCACGTCCAGCATCAGTCCGACGACCACCAGGTAGACGCCGATGTCGAAGAACAGCGAGGTGACCAGCTTGACGTCGCCGAACACCGGTAGCTGCAGGTGCACGATCGCGCTCTGCAGCGCCTCGCCCCCCAGCAGCAACCCGGCCAGGCCGGTGCCCGCGGCGAACAGCATCCCCAGGCCCAGCACCAGCCCGGCGTCGATCGGCACCGCCTCGGCCAGCTCGTAGCGGCCTCCGGCCAGGTAGCGCGCCACCAGCGCCAGGCCGGCGACCAGCCCGCCGGAGAAGCCACCGCCCGGCTGGTTGTGGCCGGAGAACAGCAGGAACAGCGACACGATGATCGCGGAGTGGAACAGCAGCCGGACCACCATCTCCAGCAGGATCGAGCGGTTCTCCGGCGACAGGGTGCGACCGGCGAGCAGCCAGCTCTTCCGGGTCGGCGCCGCGTCTCGTTCCGCCTCGGGCTCCACGTCATGCCCGGTCTCGCCGCGGGAGAACCTCGGCAACGCCCCGGTCCGGCGGCTGATGAAGATCAGGCTGGCCACGCCGGTGGCGGCCACCACCAGCACGGACAACTCGCCGAACGTGTCCCAGGCGCGGATGTCGACCAGTGCCACGTTGACGACGTTGCGCCCGCCGCCGTACTCGTAGGCCGGGCCGCCCCACAGCGCCGATACCGGCTCGCTGGTGCGGACGCCGGACACCGCGATCGTCGCGCCGACCACCGCCAGGCCGACGAGCCCGGCCAGCAGCGCCCGGGTGCGGCGGTGGGTGGAACCGTGCTGCTCGCCGATCCTTACCGGCAGCCGGCGCAGCACCAGGATGAACACGACCAGGGTGATGGTCTCGACCAGGATCTGGGTGAGCGCCAGGTCCGGGGCGGAGTGCACGGCGAACACGACGCCGACCGAGTAGCCCACCACACCGACGGTCACCACGGCGGCGAACCGCCGGGTGACCCGGGTCGCGGCTACCGCGGCCAGCACGATGACCAGGGTCAGGGTGAGCTGCACCGGCTCGTCCCACCAGCGCCACGCCGACCAGGTGGAGTTGTGGGCCAGCACGAGCCCGATCGACACCACCAGCACGCTGAGGATGACCGCGAGATAGACCGGCAGCGACCCGACCTGGGTCCGCACGGTGAGCCGGGCGGCGACCACGTCGAGACCGCGCATCAGCCGCTGGTAGCCGCGGTCGGCGTCGGCCAGCACCGGCAGCGCCTGCTGGACCGTCTCCACCGGCCGGCGGAGCGCGAACAGCGTGAGGCCGCCGGCCAGGGTGATCGCGGAGAGCCCGAGCGCGAGCACCCAGCCGTGCCACAGCGCCAGGTGGTACGTGTGGCCGATCGCCTCGCCGACCGCCGCGGGCCCGGCCGCCACCAGGTCGGCGTAAGGGGCGAGCAACCCGTCCGCCGGCCGGGCCAGCAGCCCGGCGACCAGCCCGGAGACGGCCAGCAGCCCGGCCGGGCCGGCGAACACCGGTCCGATCCGCCGGGTCGGCGAGTCCGGTAGGCCCCGCTTGTCGGCGAACGCGCCCCAGACGAACCGGGCCGTGTAGGCGACGGTGAGCACCGAACCCGCCAACGTCCCCCACAGCGCCAGCTGGGCGTAGCCCCCGTCCGCGGTGTGCAGACCGGTGAACGCCGCCTCCTTGGCGGCGAAGCCGGCGAACGGCGGCAGACCGGCCATGGACGCCGCCGCCAGCACGCCGATCGCCGCCACCGCGGGGTGCGCCCGGCCGAACCCGGACAGCGTGCGCAGGTCGCGGGTGCCGGCGCAGCGGTCGATGATGCCGACCACCAGGAACAACGTGGACTTGAACATGCCGTGGGCGAGTAGCAGCGCCAACCCGGCCAGCGCCGCGGTGCGCGTGCCGGTGCCGAGCAGCACGGTCAGGAAGCCGAGCTGGCTGACCGTCCCGTACGCCAGCACCAGCTTGAGGTCGTGCTGGCGCAGCGCGCGCCAGCCACCGACCAGCATGGTGGCGAGGCCGGCGATGGTCAGCACTGGGACCCAGCCGGGCGTGTCGGCGAAGCCGGGGGCGAACCGGGCGATCAGGTAGACGCCGGCCTTGACCATCGCCGCCGCGTGCAGGTAGGCGCTGACCGGGGTCGGCGCGGCCATCGCCGACGGCAGCCAGAAGTGGAACGGCACCAGGGCGGATTTCGTCAGCGCGCCCACCAGCACCGCTATCACTGCCGCGGTGACCAGCGGTCCCGACGGCGGGTCGGCGACGATCTCGGAGATCCGGCCGGTGCCCGCGGCGACGCTGAGCATGATCAGCCCGATCAGCATCGCCAGCCCGCCGGCCGTCGTGACGATCAGCGCCTGCAGGGCGGCCATCCGGCTGCTGGCCCGGGCCGCGAGGTGCCCGATCAGCAGGTAGGAGCAGATCGTGGTCAGCTCCCAGAACACGTAGAGCACGATCGTGTCGTCGGTGACGACGAGGCCGTACATCACACCGGCGAAGGCGACCAGGACACCCGCGAAGCGCCCGAGATCGGGGTCGTCGGGCCGGAAGTAGCGGGCGCAGTAGACCAGCACCAGCGCCCCGACCCCGGTCACCAGCAGCGACAGCGCCCACGACAGCGTGTCCATGCGGAAGGCGAGCTCAACGTCGAGCCCGGGGATCCAGGGCAGCGTCTCGACCCGGGCGCCACCGGCCGCGGCGAGGCCGGTGGTACGAAGGGTGTCGGCGAACGCCGCGCCCGGGACCAGCGCGAGCACGAACAGGGCGGGCCGGCCGATCCGCTGCACCAGCCAGGGCGCGAAGGCTGCCGCCACGCCGTAGCAGGCGAGCAGGATCAGCATCGCGTCTCCGTCGGCACGGCGTTGGACCAGGGGTCTGCGGTTCGTTGTGAGGGCTAGCGGCGGCGGTGCTGGCAGCCACGAACGGCGCGGGCAACCGTGGCGATTCTAGCGGTCGGCTCCGGACGGAACGGAGCCGCCGTCGTGCGGGGTCAGTCCCGGACGAGCCGCGCGAACAGGCCGCGCTGCGGCCGCTCCGGCTGCCGCGCGCTCGCGCCCAGGCACCGGTTCTCCACATTCAACCGGGCCAGCGTCTCGGCGACGAACGGGTTGGCGGCTTCCACTGTGCTCCTCCTGTGGTAATGATCTTCTACCGATTGACTCCCTTACATTCTACGGTCCGGCGGTAACCTGCAGCAGCCCACTTGGCTGTTACGTTGGCCACGTCAACCGCCGGTCCGAGGCCGCTCGTTGCCGCTTCGCCCCGCCCGTACCATGTGGGTGTGGATCTGGTCCAGTACGCCGAGCGCGCGGCTGCGCTGGTGAACGCACCGATCGCCGACCTCGACGACCTGCGCGCATTCCTGGTCGACCGGGGATGGCTGATCAGTTCTGTGGTCGGCCGAGACCCCGGTGCCCTGCGCCGCCTGCAGCGTGAGCTGCGCCCGGTGTTCGAGGCCTCGGCCGCCGGCGACCAGGAGGGCGTGGTGACCCGGCTGAACACGCTGCTGGCCAAGCACCCGATCACGCCCTACATCGCCGGACACGACGCGCAGTCGTGGCACCTGCACGTGTCCGACCGGCAGTCGTCGGTCTCGGACCTGCTGGCGGCCGAGGCGCTGATGGGGCTGGCCACGCTGGTGTGCGACCTGGGCGCCACCCGCCTGGGCGTGTGCCGGGCCGACCGGTGCGGGAAGGTGTTCGTGGACACCTCGCCGAACCAGTCCCGCCGGTACTGCTCCGAGCGCTGCTCGTCCCGCGCCAACGTCGCCGCCTACCGGGCGCGGCGCAAGGCCGCCCGACAGGCCGATCCGGCATGACCGAGGGCCCGCTGATCGTCCAGAGCGACAAGACCCTGCTGCTCGAGGTCGACCACCCGCTGGCGTCCGACTGCCGCAAGCAGATCGCGCCGTTCGCCGAGCTGGAACGCTCGCCGGAGCACATCCACACCTACCGGCTCACGCCGCTCGGGCTGTGGAACGCCCGTGCGGCCGGCCACGACGCCGAGCAGGTCGTGGACACGCTGCTCACGTTCTCCCGCTACCCGGTGCCCCACACCCTGCTGGTCGACGTGGCCGAGACCATGTCGCGGTATGGCCGGCTGCAGCTGACCAAGCACCCGACGCACGGCCTGGTGCTGGTGAGCACCGACCGGCCGGTGCTCGAGGAGGTGCTGCGCAGCAAGCGGATCCGCCCGATGCTCGGCGAGCGAGTCGAGGACGACACCGTCGTGGTGCATCCCTCCGAGCGGGGGAACCTGAAGCAGGCCCTGGTCAAGCTCGGCTGGCCGGCCGAGGACCTGGCCGGGTACGTCGACGGCGAGGCGCACCCGATCGACCTGGACCTGGCCGAGTGGCACCTGCGGCCGTACCAGTCCGAGGCGGTGGAGTCGTTCTGGCACGGCGGCTCGGGCGTGGTGGTGCTGCCGTGCGGGTCCGGCAAGACGCTGGTCGGGGCCGGCGCGATGGCC
>CAZNCE010000059.1:0-18115 GCA_964571285.1 uncultured Nocardioidaceae bacterium
ACGTGGAGTCTGTGCGGTCCGCCTTTCCCGCGCTCGCCGACGGGGTCGCCTACTTCGACGGGCCCGGTGGGTCGCAGACCCCGGCCGCGGTCGCACGAGCGGTCGCAGACGCCTTGTGTGCCGGGCTGGCGAACCGAGGCCGGGTGACCGCCGCCGAACGCCGTGCCGACGACACCGTGCTCGACGCTCGTGCCGCGATGGCCGACCTGCTGGGCACGACACCATCAGGGGTCGTGTTCGGCCGGTCAATGACCCAGCTCACGTTCGACTTCTCCAGGGCCTTGGCCAGGCAGTGGCGCACCGGCGACGAGGTGGTCGTGACCCGACTCGACCACGACGCCAACATCCGGCCCTGGGTACGAGCGGCCGAGGCGGTCGGCGCAGTGGTGCGCTGGGCGGACTTCGATCCGGCCAGCGGCGAGCTGTCCACCTCGGCGGTCACCGACCTGCTTTCGGAGCGCACGCGCCTGGTCGCCGTGACCGGAGCGTCCAACCTGATCGGCACCCGGCCGGACCTGCCCGCGATCGCCGAGGCGGTGCACGCCGCGGGAGCGCTGCTCTATGTCGACGGGGTGCATCTGACCCCGCATGCCCCAGTGGATGTGGCCCGCCTGGGCGCGGACTTCTACGGCTGCTCGCCGTACAAGTTCTTCGGCCCGCATCTCGGCGTCATCGCGGCCGACCCGGCGCTTCTCGAGACGGTGCAGCCGGACAAGCTGCTGCCGTCGACCGACGTGGTGCCGGAGCGGTTCGAGCTCGGCACCCTCCCGTACGAGTTGCTGGCCGGGGTCACCGCCACCGTGGACTTCATCGCCGGCCTGGCCGCAGGCGCCGGGGACCGGCGGAGCCGATTGTTGACGTCGATGGCCGCTGCGGCCGAGCACGAGGAGGCGTTGTTCGAGCGGCTGCTCCGGGGGCTCTCGGAGCTGCCGCACATCACCGTGTACGGGCACGCGACCAGGCGCACGCCTACCGCCCTGTTCAGTGTCGCCGGGAGAACGTCCGCACAGGTGCACGTGGAGCTGGCGGACCGGTCGATCAATGCCCCCGCCGGCAGCTTCTACGCGCTGGAGGCCTCCCGGCACCTCGGTCTTGGTGACGGCGGCGCGGTGCGCGCCGGGCTGGCACCGTACACGAGCGACCAGGACATCGACAGGCTGTTGACCGCGCTGGCCGACCTGGCCTGAGGCGGGCCCCGGCGCGGTCGGCCCTGCGGTCGCTCAGTGCGGGCTGGGCACCGAGGGAGCGTCATCCGGCTGTGCAAGCGCGGCGTCGTCCGGGGCCTCGGAGGGACGCAACCGGGGTGCCAGGACCGCCGCCGCCACCGCGAGCAGCGCCAGCCCCACCCCGATCCAGAACAGTTGCGAGTTCGCCGAGGCGGCCGCGTTCAGCACCGCCGCATGGGCGGCCGGGGATAGTGCGTCGAGCTGGTGCGGACCGACGTGAGCGATGTCGAGACCCGCCGTGCCGGGCACCCCCGAGGCGGCGACATCGGTGGCGAACCGATTGACGAACACCGAGCCGAGCGCTCCCACGCCGATCGCGCCGCCGATCTTGCGCAGATACTGGGCGGTGCCGGTGGCTGCGCCCACCTCATGTTGGGGAACCCGGTTCTGGACCAGCACCAGCGGGGTTTGCAGGAGCAGACCCAGGCCGGCGCCCAGCACCATCATCGCGGCGACGCCCGCCCAGACCGAGGTGGACGTGCCCAGCAGCGCCAGCCCGGCGCAGCCCACCGCGACCAGCGACGAGCCCACCATCAGCACCGCCCTGAACCGGTCCTCGCGGGTCGTCCACCGGCCGACGCCGAGCGCGAGCGCGATCGCGGGCACCAGCATCGGCAGCAGCAGCAGGCCGCTGCTGCTGGCAGAGCGGCCCTGGACCAACTGGAGGAACACCGGCAGGTACGCGATGGCGGTGGACATGATCGCCCCGGTGGCGAGGAACATCACCGCCAGGCTGCTCAGCACCGACCGGTCGGTGAACAGCTGCAGCGGCAGGACTGGCTGGGCGGCGCGGCGCTCGGTCAGCCAGATGCCGGCTACGCCGACGGCTCCGACCACCGCGGCGGCGAGCACATGCCCGGACGCCCAGCCGTACTGTCCACCCCAGGTCGCGGCCAGCGTGACCCCGGCGCTGGCCACCGACAGCGCCACCATTCCGGGTAGGTCGATCCGGCCGCCGCCGGCGTTCCGGGGCAGGCGGAGCACGGCCACGACGCCCACCAGGGAGAGGATCACCAGGGGTGTGTTGAGCCAGAAGATCCAGCGCCAGCCGAGGTGATCGGTGACCAACCCGCCGACCCAGGGACCGAGGATCATCGAGAACGGCGCGACCGCGCCGAAGACGGCTTGGTACTGCGCTCGTTTGCCCGGCGGTGCGATGTCGGCGACCGCGGCCAGCAGGCTGGTGATCGTCATCCCGGCGCCGAGGCCCTGCACGGCCCGGCCGACGATCAGCTCGGACATGGTTCCGGCCAGCGCGCAGGTCAGCGTGCCGGCGAGGAACGCCAGCAACGCCGCGATCAGGACGGCGCGCCGCCCGAACAGGTCCCCCATGCGGCCGCTCAGCACCATGCCGACCGCCATGGTCAGCAGATAGGCGGTGACGATCCACGCGATCTGGTCGAAACCGCCGAGGCTGCCCACGATGTTCGGGATGGCGGGAGCGGTCACCAGGGCGTCCAGCTGCACGGGGACCAGGGCGAGCACCAGGCTCGCCAGCACCGGCACGACGTGGATCGGCGGCCGCGCTTGCTCGGTTGTGGCATCCACGGACGAGACTCCTTACTTGTCGACCGGCTAGTTTCTAGCCGTACGGCTAGTAGACTCCTCTGCTAGCCGGTCGTCAAGTAGGATCCGGCCCAAAGATCCGGCCGGAAGGACTGCGAGTGCCGCGGGGACGCAACACCAGGGACGAGATCGTCGCGGTCGCGATGCGGATGTTCATCGACCGGGGCTACGACAAGACATCGCTGCGCGAGATCGCCGAGGAGATCGGCGTGACCAAGGCCGCGCTGTACTACCACTTCCGGACCAAGGAGGAGATCGCCCAGGCCGCCCTCGATGCACACATCAGCCGGCTGGACGCGTTGCTGGAGTGGGTGCGGCAGACGCCCCCCAGCCGAGCCCGAGACGAAGAACTCGTCGACCGACTGCAGGGGCTGTTCCAGGGCGACTCCGGGAACGCGATGCGGTTCGGGCAGGTCAACCCCACGGTGCTCAACCGGGAGCAGTTCGGGAAGACTCACGTGGCACAGATCAGGCGCCTGGTCGGGCTGCTGGCCGAGGCACGCGGGGACGCCGAGTCCACCGTCCGGGCGGTGCTGGCCTTCGGCGCGGTGGTGATGGGCGCCCTCGACGACGGGTTCGAGGCGATGCTGCTGCCCGGCAGCCGGGACGAGCAGCGCGCGGCGACCCGGCGGGTGGCCCTGGAACTGCTGGCCGGCAACCGGACCCCGGACCGCTGACCGCGGTCAGGACACCAGGCGCAGCCCGACGACACCGGCCAGGATCAGCAGCAGGCACAGGATCCGGGCGGCGCTGACCGGGTCGCCCATCATCACCATCCCGTAGCCGGCGGTGCCGACCGCGCCGATCCCCACCCAGACGGCGTAGCCCGTACCCACCGGCAGTGTGCGCAGCGCCAGCCCGAGGCCGCCGACCGAGATCACCGACGCGACCACGAAGATCAGCGACGGCACCAGCCGGGTGAAGCCCTTGGACTCGGCCAGTGCGGTCGCCCACACGGTCTCGAAGATCCCGGACACGACGAGGATGATCCATGCCATGACGACTCCACCTGCGGGCCGTCGTCGGTTCCGGGTACGGTCCGCCCTCGTCCGGGGCACTGCCCGATCGGGCTGCCGACACCACGGATAGCACAGCACCGAGGACCCGGGCAAAACGGCGCCTATTCTTGGCTCCGCCATGCGGATCACCTTCCCCGACGAACTGCCGATCAGCGGCCGACGCGACGACATCGCCGCCGCGGTCCGCGACCACCAGGTCGTGGTGGTCGCCGGCGAGACCGGCTCCGGCAAGACCACACAACTGCCCAAGATCTGCCTGGACATGGGGCGTGGCCGCGAGCAGGTGATCGGCCACACGCAGCCGCGGCGGCTGGCCGCGCGCACGGTGGCCCACCGGATCGCCGAGGAGCTCGAGGTGCAGCTGGGTACGGCCGTCGGCTACCAGGTGCGGTTCACCGACCGGGCCGGCGCCGACACCCGGATCAAGCTGATGACCGACGGCATCCTGCTGAACGAGATCCAGCGCGACCGCGACCTGTCCCGCTACGACACGCTGATCATCGACGAGGCGCACGAGCGCAGCCTCAACATCGACTTCTTGCTCGGCTACCTCAAACAGCTGCTTCCCCGCCGCCCCGACCTGCGGCTGCTGATCACCTCGGCCACCATCGACCCGGAGCGGTTCGCCGCGCATTTCGGCGGCGCCCCGATCGTCGAGGTGTCCGGACGCACGTACCCGGTGGAGACCCGCTATCGCCCAGTGGACAAGGAATCCGACCAAACCCAGGCGATCATCGACGCGGTGCGCGAGCTGGACAGCGAGGCGCGCGGTGACACCTTGGTCTTCCTGTCCGGGGAGCGCGAGATCCGCGACACCGCCGACGCCCTCGAGGGGCTGCGGCTGCGCGACACCGAGGTGCTGCCGCTCTACTCGAGGCTGGCAACCGCCGACCAGCACCGGGTGTTCCAGCCGCACCGCACGCGCCGGATCGTGCTCGCCACCAACGTCGCGGAGACCTCGCTGACCGTCCCCGGGATCCGGTACGTCATCGACCCCGGGACCGCCCGGATCTCCCGCTACAGCAACCGCACCAAGGTGCAGAGGCTGCCGATCGAGCCGATCAGCCGGGCGTCGGCGGACCAGCGCAAGGGCCGCTGTGGCCGGACCCAGGACGGGATCTGCATCCGGCTCTACTCGGAGGAGGACTACCTGGCCCGGCCCAGGTTCACCGACCCCGAGATCCTGCGCACCAGCCTGGCGTCGGTGATCTTGCAGATGGCCGCGCTGCGGCTGGGCGAGGTGGCCCGGTTCCCGTTCGTCGACCCGCCCGACCAGCGGCAGGTCCGCGACGGAGTGCAACTTCTGCACGAGCTCGGCGCGCTCAACCCACGGGCCAAGAACCCACGCAAGCGACTCACCCCGATCGGCCGAACCCTCGCGCGCCTGCCGGTCGACCCGCGGCTGGCGCGGATGTTGGTCGAGGCCGACCGCACCGGCTGCCTGCGCGAGGCGATGGTGATCGTGTCCGCGCTGTCCATCCAGGACCCGCGGGAACGCCCCCTGGAACACCAGCAGGCCGCCGACGCCAAGCACCGCAGGTTCGCCGACCCGGCGTCGGACTTCGTGGGCTGGCTGAACCTATGGCGCTACGTCCGGGAACGGCAGCGCGAACTGTCGTCCAACCAGTTCCGGAAGCTGTGCCGGTCGGAGTACCTGAACTACCTGCGGATCCGCGAGTGGCAGGACGTGCACGCCCAGCTGCGGCAGCTGATCCGGCCGCTGGGCATGACCTTGAACAGCGCGGAGGCCGACCCGGACCGGGTGCACCAGGCGCTGCTGTCCGGATTGCTGTCGCAGCTCGGCATGTACGACCCGGCGCGCCGGGACTACGACGGCGCGCGGGGCGCCAGGTTCCGGATCTTCCCCGGGTCCGCACTGGCGCGGACACCGCCGGACTGGGTGATGGCCGCGGAGCTGGTGGAGACCTCCCAGCTGTTCGCCCGCACCGTCGCCCGGATCGATCCGGCGTGGGCCGAGCGGCTGGCCGGGCCACTGCTCAAGCGCACCTACAGCGAGCCGCACTGGTCCAAGAACCGCGCGTCGGTGGTGGCCTTCGAGCGGGTGACGCTGTACGGCCTGCCGCTGGCCGCCGACCGGCGAGTCGCCTACGGCAGGATCGACCCGACCGTCAGCCGCGAGCTGTTCATCCGGCACGCGCTGGTCCAGGGCGAGTGGCGGACCCGGCACCGGTTTCAGCGCGAGAACCGAGAGCTGCTCGCCGAGGTCACCGAGCTCGAGGAGCGCTCCCGGCGGCGCGACATCGTCGTGGACGAGGAGGACCTGTTCGCCTTCTACGACGAGCGAATCCCCGACGACGTGGTGTCGGGCGCCCACTTCGACTCGTGGTGGAAGCAGCAGCGCCGCCGCTCCCCCGACCTGCTCACCTTCGACAGGGCGGCCTTGATCCGAGGGGATGCGGCCGCGGTGTCCGCCGAGGCGTACCCGGACGTGTGGACATCCGGCGAGGTGAGCCTGCCGCTGTCGTACACCTTCGAACCGGGTGCCGCACGCGACGGGGTCACCGTGGACGTGCCGCTGTCCAAGCTGCCCGCCCTGTCCGCCGAAGACTTCGAACAGCAGGTGCCGGGGCACCGCGAGGAGTTGGTGACCGAGCTGATCCGCACCCTGCCCAAGCAGCTGCGCCGCCGGCTGGTCCCGGCTCCGGACCACGCCCGCCGGGCGCTCGCGGCGATCGACGCCGATGGGTTTGCAGCGACCTCGCTGTACGAGGCGGTGGCGCGACAGCTGACCCGTCACACCGGCATAGCTGTGGCCCGGGACGACTTCCGCCCGGAACGGCTCCCGCCGTACCTGCGGCTGCACGTGCGGGTGCTCGACGACGACGGGTCGGTGGTGGCCGAGGGACCGGACCTCGACGACCTCAAACAGCGACTGCGCCCACGCTCGGAGGAGTTGCTCTCGCAGGCCGCGAGCGGACTGGAGGCGACCGGGCGCACCGAGTGGGACCTCGGCGCGCTGCCCCGGACCTTCCAGGTGCGGCGCGACGACGCCGTCGTGACCGGCTACCCGACCCTGGTGGACGAGGGCCGGTCGGTGGGGGTTCGCGTAGCACTCACGCCCTGGGAGCAACGGCGCGACATGGCGCTCGGCACGCGACGACTGCTGCTGCTCGCGATCGCGTCACCGCTGCCCGCCCTGGTCAAGCGCCTCGACAACCGCACCAAGCTCGAACTGACCGCCTACCCCTACGGCGGAATCGGCCCGCTGCTCGACGACTGCCTGACCGCATCGGTGGACGCCCTGGTCCGACGACACGGTGGGCCGGCCTGGGACCCGGAGGGGTTCGAGCGGCTGTCTGAGCTGGTGCGGGCCGACCTCTTCGAACTGCTCGAGTCCGTGCTCGTCAAAGTGCGGAGCATCCTGGGGCACACGCAGACGGTCCGCTCGCAGCTGGACGGGCTCCGCGACGACCGGTTCGCCGCCCTGGTCGAGGATGTGCGCGCGCAGGTGGATCGCCTTGTGGGCAAGGGATTTGTGACCTGGGCCGGTGTCGACCGGCTGGCCGATGTGGACCGTTACCTGCAGGCGGGCGAGCTGCGGCTGGCGAAGGCGCCGGCCGACCTGACGCGCGACGCCGAGTCGATGCTCGTGGTGCAGGAGCTCGAGGACCGCTGGCACGACCTGCTCGACGCCGCTCCCCCGGACACCGACCCCGCCGGGTTGGATGACATCGGCTGGATGTTGGAGGAGTTGCGGGTCAGCCTGTTCGCCCAGCGGCTCCGGACGGCGTACCCGGTGTCGGCCAAGCGGATACGCAAGGCGCTCGACTCCGTTCCGTGACCGGCTTCGGGGGCGGACCGTCTTTCGTCGCGGTGCGTCCCCGCGACGAACCTGTCGTCATGGGGACGCACCGTGACGAAGTCGGTTCGTGGCAAATCCGCCCAGGTAAAAACTCCCTTCACGCACTGGACCACGGCGGGTAGCGTCCCGGACGCATATCCGTAGCCAGCGCACGGAGGACACTCATGCAGGGCAACCGGACAACCCGGCTCATCTCCCTCGCCGCCGCAGCAACACTCACCGCAGGACTCGCACCGGCCGCGCTGGCCGGAGCGGTCGACGCCGGCGACGACTTCCACCACGGCGCACCCGGCGTCGGCGACGAGTACTACCCCCGATACGGCAACGGGGGGTACGACGTGGAGCACTACAAGTTGAAGGTCCGGTACAACCCCGGCACCGACGAACTCCGCGGACTGGCGACGATCAAGGCCGTCGCCACCGAGAACCTCGACCGGTTCAACCTCGACTTCGTCGGCATGGACATACAACAGCTCAAGGTCAACGGCCGCTCGGCCGACTGGCGGCGCACCAAGCACGAGTTGATCGTCACACCCAAGCAACCGCTTCCTGCCGGCACCCCGATCACGACCAAGGTCCGTTACCGCGGCATCCCGACCGAGTTCGTCATCGCCGGCACCACGTTGCCGGCCGGATTCATGACCACCAGGGACGGAGCCACGGTCGCCGGCCAGCCCGAGGTCGCCACGGCTTGGTTCCCGGTCAACGACCACCCCCTCGACAAGGCGTCGTACACGTTCAACGTCACTGTTCCCAACAATGTCGAGGTGGTCGCCAACGGCTTCCTCCGCTCCACCGAGCAGCGCGGCCGGTGGACCACCTACGTGTGGCACGCAGCCGAGCCGATGGCCAGCTACCTGGCCACGTTCGACGTGGGCCACTGGGACACCAACGAGTGGACCACCGAGAGCGGCATTCCGGTGTACGACGCGGTCGACTCGGCGATCCGCGGCCCGCTGCGCCGGTCGATCGACGCCTCACTGGCCCGCCAGGGCGAGGTACTCGACGTGCTCTCGGACAGCTTCGGCCCGTACCCCTTCTCGACCGTCGGCGCGATCGTGGACAACCAGGACGACCTGTTCTTCGCCCTCGAGACCCAGACCCGGCCGGTCTACTCCAAGTACTTCTGGCCCATCGGCGGTGATTCCGTCATCGCCCACGAGCTCGCGCACCAGTGGTACGGCGACCATGTGGCGCTGGCGCAGTGGAAGGACATCTGGCTGAACGAGGGACCCGCCTCGTACGCGGAGTGGTTGTGGGCCGAGCACGACTCCGGCGTCTCACCGCAGGAGATCTTCGAGGCGATCTACGAGGCCATCCCGGCCGACGATCCGTTCTGGGACGTGCCGATCGCCTCGCCCGGCATCGACGACCTGTTCTCGGACCCGGTGTACACCCGCGGCGCGATGACGCTGCAGGCACTGCGACTCACCGTCGGCGATGACGACTTCTTCACCATCATGCAGGACTGGTCGCAGCGCGTCGGCCCGCCGAACGGCAGCACCGAGGAGTTCATGGCGCTGGCCGAGGAGGTCTCGGGCCAGCAGCTCGACGACCTGTTCGACGCGTGGCTGTTCGGCACCAGCAAGCCACCCCTGCCGGCGGCAGCGCAGCCGACCGCGCGAACGCTCTCCGCGCCGGCGCAGCGGTTCGCACAGCACTGGCGTGAGAACGTCGCCAAGCGGCTGCAGCTGTCCCACGGCCACGGCTACTGAGCAACACCCGGCCGGGGCACGCAGGCTAGGATCGGTTCATTCGTCAACCACCGAGGCCCGCGATGCCCCCCACCCACCGGATGCCGGTCGCCTACCTCAGCCACGGCGCGCCGCCGCTCGCGGACGACACGCTGTGGACCCGCGAGCTGGCCGACTGGTCCGCCACCCTGCCGCGGCCCCAGGCGATCCTGGTCGTCTCCGCCCACTGGGAGGAGGCGCCGCTCACCCTGGGCGCGACGGACACGGTCCCGCTGGTGTACGACTTCTGGGGCTTCGACGAGCGCTACTACCAGGTCCGGTATCCCGCACCGGGTGCGCCCGGGCTGGCCGAGTCGGTGCGCAAGCTCCTCAGTACCCCCGGGCAGAGCGTGCACCAGGCGCCCGAGCGTGGCCTCGACCACGGCGCGTACGTCCCACTGGTGGAGATGTATCCGGACGCCGACGTGCCCACGCTGCAGATGTCCATGCCCACCCTCGATCCGCGTCGGCTGTTCGAGGTCGGCCGCCGCCTCGCCCCGCTCCGCGACGAGGGCGTCCTGATCCTGGGCAGCGGGTTCACCACCCACAACCTTCGGGGACTCACCCACGACGGCTCGGTCCCCCGATGGTCCAGCGAGTTCGACGACTGGGCCGAGCGGACCGTCACCGCCGGGGACGTAGACGCGCTGATCGACTTCGGCCGGCAGGCTCCGGCGGCCCGGCTTGCCCACCCGCGCACCGAGCACTGGGCACCGCTGTTCGTCTCGCTCGGCGCGGCGGTGGGGACCACCGGTTCGGACCCGCTCGCGAGCTCCGCGGTCGAGGGTTTCTGGTGGGGACTGTCCAAACGCTCCTGGCAGTTCGGCTGACCCCGCCTCGACCGGCCGGCCGGCTGATCGCCTCGATAGGGTGAACGACGTGCCGGGACGACTCGTGATCTTCGACTGCGACGGTGTCCTCGTCGACACCGAGCGCCTCGCCGTCGGCGTCGAGGCCCGGATCCTCACCGAGCTGGGCTGGCCGATCGGCGTCGACGAGGTGGTCCGCCGGTTTATGGGCCGGACCAGCGAGGCGATGCTGGCCGAGGTCGCGCAGCGGCTCGGGCCCGGACTGGCCGACCGGTTCGACGCCTTGGCCACGACCGAGAGCCGCGCGGTGTTCGAACGCGAACTCGCGCCGGTGCCCGGGGTGATCTCCCTGCTCGACGTCCTGGAAGCGGCGGGGATCGCGACCTGCGTGGCCTCCAGCGGCTCGCCGGACAAGATGCGGTTCACGCTCGGGCTCACCGACCTGCTTCCCCGCTTCACCGGCCGGATCTTCAGCGCCGTTGAGGTGCGACACGGCAAACCGGCACCAGACCTGTTCCTGCATGCCGCGGAGGCGATGAACACCGCACCCGAGGAGTGCACGGTGGTCGAGGACAGCGTGTCCGGAGTGCTCGCCGCGGTCGCCGCCGGCATGCGGGTGTACGGCTTCGCCGGCGGGCTGGCCCCGGCCAGCGAACTGGCCGCCGCCGGGGCCACGCTGTTCGACCGGATGGCAGACCTCGCGGGGCCGCTGACCGCCGGCCTGGAGCTGTCGCGGTGATTGGTGCCGTCGAGGTGCGACCGGCCCGGCCCGACGAGCTGGGGGCCGTCGGCCGACTCACGGTCGAGGCCTACGCCGCCGACGGCTACTTCGACCACGAGGACGAGTACGCGCAGGTGTTGCTCGACGCCGCCCGCCGGGCCGAGGAGGCGACGCTCCTGGTGGCGGTCGCCGACGGCGAGCTGGCCGGCACAGTCACCGAGTGCCCGCCCGGCTCCCCGTACCGGGAGCTGGCCAGCGACGGTGAGGGCGAGTTCCGGATGCTCGCGGTCGCGCCGCATGCCCGTCGCCGCGGCCTGGCTCGGCGGCTGGTGCAGGCGTGCATCGACGACAGCCGCGCGCAGGGTCACCGCCGCCTGGTGCTGTGCAGCGAGGCCGGGATGAGCGGAGCGCACCGGCTCTACACGAGCATGGGATTCGTCCGGGTCCCCGAGCTGGATTGGGAGCCGGTTCCCGGCGTCGTGCTGCTGGGGTTCGCGCTGGAGCTCGGCTCGGCCCGATAGGCTCCCGGACAAGGCATCGGCGACCGGAGCCCGCGTTCCGGGGCCCGCACCGAAGGACCCACGGCGACCAGGAGGAGTCCCACCCATGGCCCTGCCCGAGGGCGGCAGCGCGCGGCCCATCACCCGCTGGGGCGAGCCGGTGATGCACCGCGAGCTGCGAGACGTGCAGACCTTCGACGAGGACCTGGCCACCCTGGTGGCCGACATGGTGGCCACCATGTACGCCGCCGACGGCGTCGGCCTGGCCGCCAACCAGATCGGGGTGGACCTCAAGGTGTTCGTGTTCGACTGCCCGGACGACGACGGCACGCGGCACCAGGGCGTTGTCTGCAACCCCGAACTGGAGGTGCCCGAGGGCCCGGAGCGGCGGTTGGACGAGGCCGACGAGGGCTGCCTCTCGCTGCCGGGGGCCTTCGTGGAGTGCGCCCGTCCTGACTACGCCCGGGTCAAAGGGGTCGACCACACCGGCCAGCCGGTGGAGTACGCCGGCGAGGGTCTGGTCGCCCGCTGCCTGCAGCACGAGACCGACCACCTGTTCGGGCGGGTGTTCGCCGACCGGATCGGCATCCGTGCCCGCAAGAAGCTGTACCGCGAGGCAGAGAGCCACGCGGACCGGTTCCCCCCGGGTTGGCCCGCCGAGCAGACCTGATCGGCAGAAAACGGGCAACTGCACAACGGTTTCCGGACTGACGGCGGCGACACGTGCCGCGGTCGTTGAACCCCACCGTGGGCTTTGGTACACGTGCTGCACTGCCGACAAGGAGGACCCCCATGAGCCTCGACGAGTCGACCCGCCCCAAACCCGGAGGCCAGACCGAGGGCTTCTTCGACGGGCACTACGGGCGGCTGTTGCTGCCCGGGGTCATCCTGCAGTCCGTGTTGATCGGGGGCGGGTACGCCACCGGTCGCGAGATCGTGCAGTTCGGTGCGAAGTACGGTGCGCTGGGCTGGATCGCCGGTCTCTGGATCGCGATCGGCTTCGGCCTGATGGCGTTCTTGATGTTCGAGGTCGCGCGCCGGTTCCAGGCCTTCGACTACCGCACGCTGCTCAAGCATCTGATCGGGCCGCTGTACTGGCTGTTCGACATCGTCTACATCCTGCTGGCGATCCTGATCATCGCGATCATGGCCGCGGCCACCGGTGAGATCCTCAGCCAGACGATGGGCTTCAACTACTGGGTCGGCGTGGTCTTGATGATCGCCATCGTCGGACTGCTGAACTTCTACGGGGAAGGTCTGATCGAGCAGTTCAAGAGCTTCGGCACGCTGGCCCTCTACCTCGGCTACATCCTGTTCGCCTCGCTGGTGATCTCCAGCAACTGGGACCAGATGGTGGACAACCTGACCAGCGGCAACCACTCCATGACACCCGACGTGTCGATCTGGGCGGTCATCTGGTCCGGCATCCTGTACGTCGGCTACAACCTGGCCGTCTATCCCGCCGCGCTGTTCACGGTCCGGCGCCAGACCCGGATCCGGCAGACCGCGGTGGCCGGCGTCATCGCGGGTCTGCTGATGACCATCCCCTGGTTCCTCACCTACTTCGCGCTGATGGGCTTCTACCCGGACGAGAGCGTGTTCGACGCGAGCGTGCCCTGGCTGGAGATGCTGACCGGCGAGGCCGCCTGGGTGGTCGTGGTCTTCGGCATCGTGGTCGGTTGGACGCTGATCGAGACCGCCACCGGGATGATCTACGCGATGGTGGCGCGGGTGGACCAGAACCTGGTGGACTCCGGGCGCAGGCCGCTGTCGCGGCACACCGGCGGGCTGATCGCCGTGATCACGCTGGTGCTGGCGCTGCTGCTGGCACAGGTCGGCATCATCGACCTGGTTGCGAAGGGCTACACCGCGATGGGCTACGCGATGATCGTGGTGTTCGCCGTCCCGCTGTTGCTGCGCGGCACGTACCTCATCGTCAAGAAGCAGGGCCTGGCCTTCTCGGAGCCGTCCGACCCCCGGCACGCGCACGATCGGGAACCGGCCTGACCGCGCCGATCAACTCGTAGCAGGCGATGGCCGCGGCGGCGGCGATGTTCAGCGAGTCGACGCCGCGGGCCATCGGGATGCCGGCCCGCTGGTCGGCCTGCCGCTGCCAGCGCTCGGACAGGCCGGGTCCCTCGGTGCCGAGCAGCAGCGCCACCCGGTCGTGCCCGGCAACCGCATCGGCGACCGGGATCGCGTCCGGGTCGGGCGTGAGCGCGACCACGTGGAAGCCGTTGCCTTGCAGAGTGGGGATCGCGCCGCGCCAGTCGGTCAGCCGGGTCCAGGGCAGCGTGAACACCGCACCCATCGACGTCTTGACCGCTCGGCGGTAGAGCGGGTCGGCGCAGCGCGGCGACAACACGGCGGCGTCCACGCCGAGGCCGGCAGCGGTACGCACGATCGTGCCTACGTTGGCGTGGTCGACCACGTCCTCGAGCACGACGGCGGTCCGCGCCGGAGCGAGCAGGCTCCCGAGGTCGGGCAGCGGCCGCCGGTGCATCGACGTGAGGGCGCCGCGGTGCACGTGGAAGCCCGCGACCTGCGCCAGTACGGCTTCCGGGGCCACATAGCACGGCAGCTCGGGCAGCCGCTCCACCAGCTCATCCAGTCTCGGCAGCCAGCGCTCGGTGGTCAGCACCGACCGAGGGACGTACCCGGCGGCGAGGGCCCGGCCGATCACCCGCTCCCCCTCGGCGATGAACAGGCCGTGCTCGGCCTCCAGGCTCTTGCGCAGGTTGGTGTCGCGCAGCCCCACGTAGTCGACCAGCCGGGGGTCCGCGGGGTCTGTGACATCGATCCGCCGGGCCACCGGGCACCTCCAACGCCGGCCGGGCGCCCGCGCAGTCCCGACTCTGCCACGTCCCGGCGGTTGGGTAGGTTCGGGGGCAGGAACCGAACAGGTTGGGAGAACAGATGAGCCTCGATCGCCCCCTCGCCCCCGAGCCGTACGACCTGATGCCGTCGCTGCCGGAGCTGACCGTCACCAGCGACGATGTGAGTCCCGGGCAGCCGCTGAAGGACGACCAGGTCGCCGCCGCCGGCAACAGCTCCCCCCAGCTGTCGTGGAGTGCTGCACCCGAGGGCACCAGGAGTTTCGTGGTGAGCTGCTTCGACCCGGACGCGCCGACCCCGTCGGGCTTCTGGCACTGGCTGCTCGTGGACGTCCCGGCCGATGTGACCAGCCTGCCCGCCGGCGCGGGCAGCGGCGCGGACCTGCCGGGCAAGGCGTTCCACTGCCGCACCGACGCCGGTGGCAACGAGTTCTACGGCGCAGCGCCGCCGCAGGGCGACCGCCCGCACCGCTACTACTTCGCCGTGCATGCGGTCGGCGAGGACTCGCTCGGCGTTGATCCGGGGGCCTCCGGCGCGGTCGTGTCGTTCAACCTGGCGTTCAAGGCGCTGGCCCGCGGCTACGTGATGGGCACCCACCAGACGACCTGAGGTTTCGTCGCGGTGCGTCCCCGTGACGATTGGTTCGTTGCGGTACTTGCCCGTGACGAACGCTTCTCGTCGTGCTCGCGCCCAGTACGGATGTTGGGCGGCTGGAAGTTCCGGGCGACGGCACGCCGGTGCACGACGGCGGGCCGGCCGAGCTCACCGCGTACGGCGACGCGGAGCGGACACTGGTCGTCGACCTGTCCAGCCAGGAGCCGTCGATCGAGCAGGTGATGCGGCGGCTGTTGTGGGCACTCACCAAAGTGCGCGGTGCACGATGGGGGCAGGAGCGACTGGCCGGGACGAGGAGGACGACCGATGCACCTGCGCGACATCGTGGCGGGAGCCTTGCTGGTGAACGCGATTCCCCACGCGGTGATGGGCGGCTTCGGCAAGCGACTGCTGACCCCGGTGGGCGGTGAGGAGTCCTCGCCGGGCCTCAACCTCGTCTGGTCGGGCCTGAATGCCGGCGCGGGCGTGGCGCTGCTGTCCACCGGCGGGTGGCGCGATCTGGACCAGCGCACCGCGGCCCATCGGCTGGTCGGCGTCGAGGTGGGGAGCTTCGCGATGCTGTGCTTCGGCATGGGCTACGAGCTGGCCGCGGGCCGGCGCAAGCGTCGACTTGTCGCCGGCAACCACTGAGTGGGCGCCGTTGGCACGAAAAGTGTTCGCCGTGATCCCGCCCGTTGAGTGGCTGGGTGGGTGGGCAATGGGAGGATGCGGCGCATGGCGTACGTGACCGACGTCCTGGGCGAGCCCTACCAGGCCACGACCATCGATCTGGCGGACGACTACGAGGGCCCGGTCGTCACCACCGTCGTGCGCCGCCGGGCGAGCGGCAACCGGCGGTCCGACCGCGGGGCCGTCCTGCACGTGCACGGCTACTCGGACTACTTCTTCCAGGTCGCGACCGCCGATTTCTGGGTCGGGCTGGGGCTCGACTTCTACGCGGTCGACCTGCGCAAGTGCGGCCGGAGCCTGCTGCCGCACCAGACGCACAATTTCTGCCGCAGCCTGGCGGAGTACGCCCCCGACCTGGAGGCGGCGGTCGAGCTGATCAGGGCCGACGGGCACACGTCGGTGGTGCTCACCGGCCACTCCACCGGCGGATTGATCGCGCCGCTGTGGCTGCATCACCACAACCACACCGGCCGGCCGGTCGCCGAGGTCGATGCGCTGGTGCTGAACAGCCCTTGGCTGGACCTGCAGGGGTCGCTGCTGCAGCGGACCGCCGGCAGCCGCACCTTCGAGGAGGTCGGACGGCGCCGGCCGTACGTGATCGTGCCCCACAACGTCACCGGTCTCTACACCGAGTCGCTGCACCACGAACTGCGCGGCGAGTGGGTGTTCGACCTGGCCTGGAAGCCGCAGGACAGCATCCCGGTACGCGCGGGCTGGCTGCGGGCGGTGCGCCGCGGCCATCGCACCGTACAGCGCGGCATCGACACCGGGGTGCCGGTGCTGGTGCTGACCTCCGACCGGAGCAGCGTCCCCACGGAGTGGTCGGACGCCGTCACCCGCACCGACGTCGTGCTCGATGTGACGCAGATGGCGCGCTGGTCGTCCCACCTGGGCAGGCGGGTGACGCTGATCCGGGTTCCCGGCGCGATGCACGACGTCCTGCTGTCGGCCAAGCCGGTGCGCGAGCAGGCGTTCGACGAGCTCGGGCGCTGGTTGGACTACGCCCTCAGGTGAAGCGCAGCACCGCGACCACCCCGACGACCACGATCACGCCGCGCAGCACGATCGGCGGCAGCCGTCGGCCCACCGTGGCACCGAGCTGGCCGCCGACGATCGCGCCGGCGGCGATCAACCCCGCGGCCGCCCAGTCGACGTCGGCGACGGCGATGAACAGCAGCGCGGCGACCAGGTTGACGATCATCGCCAGCACGTTCTTGGTCGCGTTGAGGCGCTGGATCGTCTCGTTCAGCCCGATCCCCATCACGCCCATCAAGATCACGCCCTGCGCGGCGCCGAAGTAGCCGCCGTACACCCCCGTCAGCAGCACCAGCACCCAGACCCAGACCGAGCCGTGCGCCGGGGCCTCCGCACGATGCGCCACTCGCTTCGATACCCAGGGCTGTACGACCACCAGGGCACAGCCGAGCAGGATCAGCGCCGGCACGACCGCCTCGAAGGTGGCCGCCGGCAGGGTCAGCAGCAGCACGGCCCCGACCACGCCGCCGACCAGCGAGGCGATGCCCAGCCGCAGCAGCCGACTGCCCTGGCCGCGCAGTTCGCGGCGGTAGCCGATCGCACCGGACAGCGACCCCGGCACCAGCCCGACGGTGTTGGACACGTTCGCCAGCACCGGCGGGTAACCCAGCGCCAGCAGGGTCGGGAACGTAATCAGGGTCCCCGAACCGACGATGGTGTTGATGGTGCCTGCCCCGAGACCCGCCACCGCGATCAGGCAGGCATCCAGGACGCTCACTGCGCGCCCTCACCTCGGTCATGCGACCGACGGTGACCGGGCTGCACTCCCTCGTCGTGCTCGCTCACCGCGGGTCGTGCTGCCCCGGCTGCGAACCGGCTCCCTCGTCCGAGGCTCCCCCGCCTTCGCCAGACCCGCCTTCTCCAGACCCGCCGACCGGCGGAACGTCGGCCGTCGGATCCTCGGCCGCAGCCTCGGGCTCGACCGACTCGTCGGTGCCTGCTCCGCGGGCGCCGGGCGACGCCACGCCGCTGCCCAGACCTCCGGACGGTGCGCGCCCACCGCGTTCTGCCGCGCGCGCGGATGCGATCGCCTCCGCCACGGCGTCGTGCGCCCCGGCCACCGACGCGTCCTGGGGGCGGGTGGTCACCGCCTCCTCGCTCAGGCTGACCCGGTGCACCGGACCGTCGGTCTTGCTGGGGATGCCCTGGATGGAGCCGATCGTGGAGCCCAGGCCCTCCAGCGCACGGCCGATCTCGCTGGGCACCACCCACACCTTGTTGGCGTCGCCCTCGGCGATCTTGGGCAGCATCTGGAGGTACTGATACGCCAGCAGTCGCTGGTCGGGCTCACCGTCGTGGATCGCCTGGAACACGGTCTGGATGGCCTGTCCCTCACCCTGGGCACGCAGGATCTGCGACTCCCGCTCCGCCTGGGCGCGCAGGATCTGTGCCTCCCGGTCGCCCTCCGCCGAGAGGATGGCCGCCTGCTTGCGGCCCTCGGCGGTGAGGATCGAGGACTGGCGCTCGCCCTCGGCGCTGAGGATCGCGGCGCGCTTGTCCCGGTCGGCGCGCATCTGCTTCTCCATCGAGTCCTTGATCGACGGCGGCGGGTCGATCCCCTTCA
>CAZNCE010000060.1:0-17943 GCA_964571285.1 uncultured Nocardioidaceae bacterium
ACAGCCGATGGCCTTGTTGTTGCAGGGACTCCACCAGCAGTCCCTCGGATCGCTCGATCGCGACCCCCAGGACTGGCCCGTGTCGACTCAGGCGATCGGTGAGGTCGCGTGTCCCAGCGACGTCGTGGGCGAACTTGCCCTGATGAATCATCCGGCCGGCTGCGTCCAGGATGCAGAGCTGGTGATGGGAGTTACCCCAATCCAGCCCGATGAACACCCCATCAGCAGCGGTCGATTCGACCTCTGACGAATCCAGCACCAGCCACGTCCTTCCCGGACACGTCACCGACTGGCCGGCCGAGCTGGAACCTCATCACGGCGCTCGAAGCGCAACTCCCGCTGGCCACTACGCGACCCGCCTCCACCAGGAGGGACAGGTCTGCATGAGGGCCTCGAAGGCACACGTCTGCATAGGTCCTCTCCTGGTGGCGCGGTGACCGGCGAGACCGTCCCGCCGCCACCCAGTGTCGATTGATGACGTCTGCACCACCGCCTGCGCGAACACGGCCTCGACCGAGTCCGGCAGCCCCTTCAGCCCGTCGCAGACGACGAAGAACACGTCGGCCACGCCACGGTTCCTCAACTCGGCCAGCACGCTCATCCAGAACTTCGCGGTCTCTCCGCCACCGGTCCCGGCCCACAGGCCCAGCACGTCCTTGTGGCCGGCCAGGTCGACCCCGATCGCGGCGTAGACCGGCCGGTTTCCGACCTGGCCGTCGCGGACCTTGACATAGATCGCGTCGATGAAGATGGCCGCGTACACCTTCTCCAGCGGCCGGGCGGACCATTCGGCCATCTCGGCTATCACCTTGTCAGTGATCCGGCTGACGGTGTCCTTGGAGACACTCGCGCCGTAGATCTCGGCAAAGTGGGCGCTGATCTCCCCGGTGGTCAACCCCTTGGAGTACAGCGAGAGCACGATGGTGTCTACATCGCCCGAGCGGCGCTGCCACTTCTTCACGATCGCCGGGTCAAAGGACCCCACCCGGTCCCGGGGCACCTCGATCTGGACCGGACCGCAGTTGTCGGTCAGCACCGTCTTGGTGCTCGTGCCGTTGCGGGAGTTCCCAGAGTTCTGGCCGGCCGGGTCGTGCTTGTCATAGCCCAGATGGTCGGCCATCTCCTCATCCAGCGCGGTCACGATCACCGTCTTGGTCAACGCCTTGAGCAGCCCGCCAGGACCAGTCAACGCGGTCCCACGCTCGCGGGCAGAACGCACCAGCTCGCGCGCCACCTCAAGCTCCTCCGCCGAAGGCCGCGCGAACGCCTCCGGCAGCTGCGCCTCGTCGCGGTTGTCATTCTCCTGCTCCTTCTGCGGCTTCTCAGCCGCCTCCACCAATCCGGACATGTTCGGCAGTGTTCCGGTCATCATCGACCCTTCCTGCCAACTCAACCGAGCTGGCGTGTCGGGCCGTTACACCGAAGTTCCGACAGTCCCTCGCACCGACGTCGTCGGCATCTTCCCCGACCGGGCCAGCATCATCCGGCTCGTCGGCGCGGTGCTCGCCGAGCAGCACGACGAGTGGGCCGAAGGAGGCCGCTCGGACTCGATGTCCTCGCGAAGGCCCAAACCGTCGGCACCACCACCCAGGAGGTGACCAACGAACTGAGCACCCTGGCGGCCATCACGGCCTGAACTACAACGACGAAAGATCACCCGTCATGCACCACGTCACCGGACTTGACCTTGGGGCCTGAGTTCGGCGTCGGATCAGGCCGCCGTTGACCGGCCTGGGCCGAGTGTCGCTCGGCCGCCACGGACAGGGCTTTGGACCCTGCCGGGCTCGGCAGATGGGCGGCAGATTGGCAGCGGAGGTGGTGGCGATGACGCGGGAGCCATGCCCCCCTCGACGCTCGACGGCCAGTCCCAACCACCCCGCAGCAGAACTACCGGGGTCCGCGTCCCCTCGACCGTCGTGCCGGCTGCCAGTCGCGGGAGCCGTGCGTGCGATGGTCTGGCGAGATCACGGCCGGCGGATGGATGAACTGCAGTTCGAGGACGTGCCAGGGTGCCTGCTAGCCTCGATGTTTCGTCTGGCGGGTCGGTGAGTGGCTTCGCGTCGCTGTGGTCCATCGTGACCGTGGGGGCGCGCATATCCCCCGGCGCTGGTGCCGCCGGTTCTCCGGGTCCTTCTCGGTTTCTGGTTGGGATGTTTGCCCTCAGGCGGTGCGGAGCGTGTGCCAGCCGGTGTCGAATAGGTGATTCCAGGGCCAGTCGCGTGGCAGTCGCAGACGTCTTCGGCGGCCGGTGCGGATGATCCGTCCGGCGACGGCAAGGAGGCGGAACCGGAGCCGTTTGGGTTCCCACCGGCGGGCGGGCTCGGACTCCTCGAACGCCAGGGTCTGGGTCCAGGCGAGAAGATCGGCGGCGAGCGCGACGACCTCCAGCCAGATTCGGTTCTGGGCATAGCCGTGGAAGGGCAGGTTCCGCAGTCCGGTGTCCTTCAGACCGCGGATCCGGTCCTCGCAGCGCGCACGTTGCCGGTGCCGGACCTCGAGCGCGGCCAGCGTCCAGCCGGGGCCCTTGGTGTTGGTGGCGAAACAGGTGATCCGCCACCCGTTGTGGTCAGTCAACCGCAACTGCGCGCCGGGGTGCGGACGCTCACGGCGTGCGATGACCCGCATCCCGGGCGGCCAGTTCTTCGGTCCTGGGCGTGATGCCCGGTTCTGGGTGACCGGGGCCGGCATCCAAGCGGTCAGCTCAGCGACCTGGGCACCATCACGAGGTTGACCGTCACCATCGAGCGCGGCACGCCACGCGTGCTCCGGGATCGCCTCGATCGCGGCCTTGACCGTGTCTTGGGCCTGGAAACCGATCGAGTACTCCAGCCCCAGGTCGGTGATGTGGTGAAGGAACACCTTCGAGCACGCGCCGGTATCGGCTCGGACAAGCACCAGACCGCGTTCGTGCTCGGGGAGCTGGACGAGGGCGTTGTCCAGGGCCACCAGGTGGTCGCTGCTGTTCCACGGCGAGGCCTTTCCCCGCCGTAAGTCCAGCGTCAAGGCTTCACCGGTTCCGTGCGTTCCGTGATCGACGAACGCACACATCGGCGCGAACCCGAACCCGCGTTTGAACGTCGGCCCGGCGCCCTCTTTGTCCGAGTGCGAGGTCACCAGCGTGGCGTCGATGTCCACGGTCACCCGACCCCCGTCCCGGTCGCCAGACGTGCCGGCCAGTGGCCGACGACGTGCCCACACCACGGCCCGCGCGTTGGCACGCGCCTGACGGATCGCGGCAACCGCCTCATCGACGTCACCAGCCAAGGCCGCGAACAGCCGCGACACGGTCGGGTCCGAGGCAACCGTGCCGAACACTTCCGGTTGGGCTCGGACCGCGGCGACATCCGCCAGGCAATCACCGCCCAGCGCGACCGCGGTCGCGACGTCGAGCAGCACCTTGCCCGGGTCGTGCACTGCCCGCTCCGACCGCCACGGCGCCAGCGCATTCGACAAGCCACGGCCCAGGCCAGCGACCCGGATCGATTCCCACAACAGCAACGCGCCCGAAGAGGAGATCAGCGACTCGCGGACTGGATCGAGACCCACGCTCGGGACCGGGCTACGCTTCACCTGCGGAGTGCCTTCCACTCGGAGTTCTTGAACCGTCGCAAGTCCAAGAATCCCAAGCAGGACAGGCACTTCCGTGCGTTGCGCGCCGTACTTGACGCCAGCAACGTGAAATCCCGAGGCTAGAGCCAGACACCCTCATCTGGGTCGACCTGTGTGAACCCACACGCGCGCGATTGGACAAGCTGGCGGAGGAATTGGCGATAGACCCGCGGGCGGTCGAGAACTCGATCGCGCATGCGGAACGGCCGAAAGCGACGCGGCACCTGTCTCACACCTTCGTGACCGTGTATGCCACCCAGCTTGAGGTCACCGATGCGGCGCAGGGAACCACTGTCGACTCCCGGCTCGTCCTGAGCCGCGTCTCCGCTTTCGTGCTGCCCCGAGGGATCCTTACCGTGCGATACGACGACCGGTTCGACATGCAACAGGTCGTGCAGCGCTGGGAGGACCACGCCGACCTGCTGCGGCACGGGTCCCGAGGGCTGTTGCACGGCCTGCTCGACGTCATCGTGGACAGCCACTTCGACACCATCCAAGTCATGGATGACGCCATCGAGTCGCTCGAGGACGAGCTGTTCGATGCCCGTGGACGAGGCCACGAACTTCAGCAACGCACGTACCGGCTGCGCAAGGAACTCGTGCAGCTGCGCAGAGCCGTGCTCCCCATGCGAGAGGTCGTCAACACGGTACTGCGTCACCACCAGGACAACGCCGACAGCGCTGAGCTCGACGGCTGGTTCTCGGATCTCTACGACCACGTTCTCCGCGCCTCGGAGTGGACTGAGTCACTGCGGGACATGGTGACCACTGTGTTCGAGACTCACCTCGCCCTCCAGGACGCCCGACTGAACACCGTGATGAAGCAGCTCACCGCATGGGCGGCCATCATCGCTGTCCCGACCGCGGTCACCGGCTGGTTCGGCCAGAACGTGGCCTTCCCCGGATTCGGCGCGACCTCCGGACTGGTGGGAAGCACTGTTGTCATCGCCGCTCTGGCCACGCTGCTCTTCATCTTGTTCAAGCGACGGGGCTGGATCTAGCCCCACGGTCTGGGGAGGCGCATCGGTGGCCGAATGGCTCCGGACTCCCACCGGCTGGTCCCGACGCGCTGAAGACCACGCACGGACTTGTCCCGGGCCAGTCAGCCCGGACGGTGGCGAGTCCGGCGTGGATTCTGCTAGACAGCATGGGTGTTCGAGTCCCTGACCGAACCTCAGTGGGTGGCGTTCTCGTTCATGTTGCTCGGGATCGCGCTCATCTGCGGCATGCTTCTGCGCCGCGCGGTGCCGTGGCTGGCTGCCGTCTACATTCCGGCGAGTGTTCTCGCCGGCTTCCTGATCCTGTTGGCGGGACCGCAGGTTCTCGGGAAGGCGACAGGCGGTTGGAGCCTGATTCCGGACGAGACCGTCCCCGTCCTCTCGGCCCTGCCCGGACTGCTGATCAACATCGTCTTCGGCGGCATCATGGTCGGCAAGACCCTGCCGTCGGTAGCTCGGATTTGGCACGCGGCCGCCCCGCACGCGATCCTCGGCACCGTCTTCTCTCTCGGCCAGTTCGCGATCGGGGGTCTGGCCGTCACGTTCCTGCTGACCCCCGTCTTCGGGCTTCCGGATGCAGCCGGCTCGATCATCGAGATGTCCTTCGCGGGTGGTCACGGCACCATCGCCGGGATGGGCGGGCTGTTGGAGGACGCAGGGGCAGCAGAGCTGGTCGACGTCGGATTGGGGCTCGCCACGATAAGCATGCTCACCGGCGTCATCGGCGGCACGATCTTGGTCAACTGGGCGGTTCGCAGGCCCTCGATCGACGTCGGCCGCAAGCACACGACCAGCCGGTCCACGGTGAGCCGGCTCAGCGACGTGCCACCCAACGACGGAGACATCGGCGACGACGTCGAGCTGGGCTCGATCAGCCGCAGCTTCGGCGCCATCGCGATCGCCATCTTCGTGGGCTTCGTGATCCTCACGAGTGTGCGAGCGATCGCCAGTGCTGCCGGGTCCGATCTGATGGATCGGTTCCCGCTGTTCCCGTTCACCGTGATCGGCGGGTTCGCTGTGCAGTTGGTGTTGACGTGGACGAAGCACGAGCACCTCGTCGAGCGTCGTACCGTCAACGACATCACCGGCCTGTCGCTGGACATCCTCATCGCCGCCGCGATCGGCACGCTGTCCCTGGCCACGCTGGGCGCGAACCTGCCGAGCATCGCGATCCTCACCGCGCTGTCCGTGGCGTGGAGTGTGGTGGGTCTGCTTTGGCTGGCGCCGCGGTTCTTCGCCGAGAACTGGTTCGATCGCGGCATCGCCGACTACGGCCAGTCGCAGGGAAACGTCGCGACCGGGTTCATCCTCGCCGAGATGGCCGACCCCGCCCACACCACGCGCGCCGCAACGGGGTACGGCTACAAGCAGCTCTTCTACGAACCATTCCTGGGCGGCGGCGTCCTCACCGCACTCAGCGTGCCGATCATCATCAGCATCGGATCGCTCACCTTCGGCCTCGTCTCGGCCGCCGCCACCGTCGGCTTCCTGAGCTGGGGTGTCCTCCGCAATCGCGCCAGGCTGGCGGCAGGCCGGTGATCAGATCGATCCGGGTCTGAGCACGTGTGCGGCTCGTGCCGGTAGCGGGTACAGGATCTCAGCGCTGGTCGCTGGCCGGCTTCGCCATGACGATGCGTGCGTCGACGGGTGTCAGTGAGTCCCCCCGGGCGATGACCGGGTTCAGGTCGAGTTCTCGGATCTGGCTTCGCGACGAAACTAGATCACCGACGCGCACCAGCAGGTCGGCAAGGGCGTCTCGGTCGACCGGGAGAAAGTGGCGGAAGCCGTCCAGCATGCGCGCCGCCGCCGTCTCCGCGATGAGCTCGTGAGCCTCAACCTCGGTCAGCGGCGCTGCGCGGAAGGACACGTCTCGAGTGGCCTCGACCAGGACACCCCCGCTGCCGAAGGCGACGATCGGACCGAAGATGGGGTCCTGCCGGGCGCCCACCAGAAGCTCCAGACCCGACTGAGCCATCGGTACGACGACCATGCCGTCGATCGTGGCATCCGGGACGTGCGCGGCGACTGCGGAGGTGATCTCGCGCCAAGTGCGGGCCGCGTCGGCAGCGAGAACGCCGAGCCGCACGCCTCCGGCATCACTCTTGTGCACCACCTGCGCGGAGACCACCTTGACCGCGCACGGCACGCCGAGGTCGTTGATGGCCCGCTCGAGCGCATCCGGACCGTCGACGAACCGCCACGGCCCCGTGCTGATCCCGGCCTCGTCGAGCAGCGTCCTGGCCGCGGGCTCGTCGACGAGGAATGGCTCCGTCGGTACGGGAGACTCGGTCGGCGAAGGAAAGCATGAGCGAGGCTCCTGACCGAGGAGCCTGGCACCCCGCCGGGTGAGGGCGCTGACCGCGCGCACCGCATGATCAATCGACGTGAGCACCTGAATGCCCGCCCGACGCAGCACCTCGTGGTTCTCGATCGGCTCGCCGGCGTAACAGCTCTGCACGAGTACAGGCTTGTGGTGTTGAGCGCTGAGGTCGACGAGCCGAGTCGACGTCTTGTGCTCCGACTCACGCAGCCGGGGGTCGAACCGGATGTGGTAGCCACCGAAGAGTCCGATGACCAAGATCATGTCGACGCCGGAGTCCTCGAACAGGATCTCCGCCGCCCCGGCGAACACGGTGGGGTCCGCGTCGGTCGCTCCGGCGACATCGACCGGATTGTTCACCGCGGCGGACTGCCCGAGCAGGTGTTGGAGCCGCTCCGTGGTGGTTGGGCTCAGGTCCGCAAGGGGCACCCCCGCCGCCACGAGCGCGTCGGTGGCCAGGGTGGCGTGCCCGCCACCGTCGGACAGGATCGCGACCGCACCCGAGCCCACGGGCGGTTGCGTGGTGGCCAGCACGGCCGAAACCACCGCCAGTTCGTCGCTGCGCTCGACCAGCTCGACCCCCGCCTGGCGCAGCACGGCGGTCGCCACCTCGTCGGAGCCGGCCACGGAGCCGGTGTGCGACAGCGCGGCGCGTTGTCCCACGACCGAGCGCCCCCCTCGCAGCATCACCACCGGGCAGATCCGGGAGGCCCGCGCCGCCGCCTGCAGGAAGGCGCGCCCGTCGGTGAGGCCCTCGCTGTGGATCGCGATCACGCCGGTCGCCGGATCGGTCGCGAAATGCTCGACGCACTCGTGGTAGCTGAGGTCACTCTGGTTGCCGAGACCGACGTACGCCGCGAACCCGGGCCCGTGCATCGCCTTGTTGTCTTCGAGCAGGGAAAGCAGCATGTTGCCGCTCTGGGTGAGCACGGTGATCGGACCGGCAGGAACCGAAGGGACGCCCACCAGGTTGACCCCGAGCGGCACGTTGAGCACCCCCGAGGTGTTCGGGCCGACGACTCTGATGTTGGTCTCGCGGATCGCGGCGTCCAGCTGGGCGGTCAGTTCGGTGCCGCCCTCGCCGGCCTCGGCGAAGCCGTTGGCGAGTACGACGGCACCGCTCACTCCGTGCCGGTCCAGCTCCCGCAGGGTGTCCGGCACCAGGCGACCGGGGAGGGCCAGCAGCGCAACGTCGATACCGTGGGGCAGCTCGGCCAGCGAGGTCGCGAAGTCGACGCCGTGGGCGCTGCCGCCGCGTGGGTTGACCCCGAAGACCTCGGCCCGGCATCCGCTCTCCCGCAGTGCCCGGATCGCCTGGTTGCCGCGCTTGGCGGGGTCGGTCGAGGCGCCGACGACCACGATCGAGCGGGGTGCGAACACCCGATCCAGCCGCTCGCCGGCCGGGAACGGCTCCGGCGGGGCGGGACTATGGGAGGGGAGCTCAGCGGTCGCCATCTGTCAGCTTCCGACGAAGGCGGGTCGGCGCTTCTCGGCGAACGCGGCCACGCCCTCGGCCCAGTCGGCGGTCTGCATGATGGCCAGCAGGTCGGTCGCCTCGCCGTCGAGCGCGTCGGCCAGGCTCTGATCGGCCTGCAGCGCCCCCTTCATCCGGGCCATCGAGATCGGCGCCTTGCCGGCTAGCTCGCCGGCCAGACCCGTGGCCACCTCGAGCAGCTCGTCAGCCGGCGCGGTGCGGTTGGCCAGCCCCCAGGCGAGCGCGTCCTGTCCGGTGAAGCGCTCGCCCAGCACCAGCAGCTCCAGCGCCCGCCGCAGGCCGACCAGCCGGGGGAGCCGATGAGTGATGCCACCGCCGACGAACGTGCCGATGCTGACTTCGGGGAAGCCCATCTGTGCGTCCTCGGCGATGACCAGGAAGTCTGCGCTGACGGCCAACTCCGCCCCGGCCCCGAGCGCATAGCCCTGCACCGCCGCGACCACGGGCAGCGGACTGTGCTGAATCCGCTCACAGACGTGTTGGCCCAGGCGGACGTACTCGGCCTGTTCGTCCGGGGTACGTCCTTCGGCGTGGGCTTTCAGGTCGGCGCCCACGCAGAACGCACGCCCGGCCCCGGTGATGAGCACGGCGCGCGTCGTGGGCTCGTCCTCGGCCTGTGCGAGCGCTGCGACGACGCCCTGGTAGAGCTCCGTGCTGACGGCGTTGAGGCGCTCCGGGCGGTTCAAGGTGATGGTCAGAACGCCATCTCTCGTCGCGGTCAGCACTGCGCGCATCGCAGCCTCCTACGCAATTGCGGTTGCAGCAAACTGAAGATATGCAACTCTAATTGTTTCTCGTTTGGATGTGCAAGTCTGGTTGCGTCAGGTCAGTGCTCGGTCAGCGGCGCGTACAACTCGGGACGCCGGGAAGGCAGCCGCGGGAGCCACGACCTGGTGTGCAGCAGCACCGCGCGGTCCAACTCCGCGTGGCAGATCCCGGGGATGTCCGGCTCGCACCGGGCCAGCATCGTTCCGTCGGGACCGGCGATGCAGCTGCGCGCGGTCAGGGTGAACTCGCCCTGGGTGCCGCACGCCTGGGCAGCCACCACGAAGCACTGGTTCTCGAAGGCCCGGGTGACGCACAGCGACGGGTAGCTCTCCGGGTTCGGCATCACCGGCGCCAGGTAGCTCACGGTGAGGATGTCCGCCCCGTCGAGGGCCAGCGCGCGGGCGGTCTCGGGGAAGGAGTTGTCCGCGCAGATCATGGGGCCGAGGCGACCCAGCGGGGTGTCGCATCCCTCGATGCTCGACCCCGGACGGAAGTAGGGTCGCTCGTGCTTCGGCAGGTGGATCTTCGCGCTGACGTAGGCCCGGCCGTCGGGCAGGAACGCGCCGACGTTGTTGGTCAGCACGCCGGTCCCGCGGGTGTCGGCCTGGGCGAAACCGGCAACGACCACGACGCCACGCTCCCGCGCCACCCGGGCGAGGGCCCCGGGCAGCACGCCCGCCGACGCTCGGGCCGCCTCGCGGTACTCCTGCTGGTCCTCCGCCGAGGAGGTTCTGGGATAGCCGAGGTCCACCAGCTCGGGGAGTACGACGAGTTCGGCACCGTCGTCGGCGGCCCGCGCGATCGCATCCAGGGCGGCGGCGGTGTTGGAGTCGGCGTCGAGGTAGCCGATCTCCAGTTGCACGGCGGCCGCGTGCACGACGTCGGGGAGGTCGCTGGTCTTCAGGGCGCACATGTCGAGGACTCCCGTGCCTATTGCCAGTAGGCCGAGAACTGCTTGAGGAGGCGCTCGTCGCCGAGCAGCTCCTCGCGGCTCCGGGTTCCATTGCGGGTGGCCACCCCGGTGGCCAGCGCCTGGGCGAGCGAGATGAAGGCGGAGATGGACCGCAGGATGGTCACGCCCTCGCAGTCGACGGTGTAGGTGATGTCGGCCGTCCGGGCGAGGGGAGAGGCGTCGTTGTCCGTGAGCGCCACCGTGGTCAGGCCGCGGTTGCCCGCCTCCTGGAAGGCGGCGACGGTGACAGCGGTGTAGCGATGGATGGAGATGGCGACGAACACGTCGCCCTCCTCGAGGTCGCGCAACTCGTCGGCGATCATGCCGGTGACAGGTGCAACCAGGTGCACGTCGGGGCGTACCAGGCGCAGCAGATAGGACAGCAACTGGGCCACCGGGAGGCACTTGCGCAGCCCCATGACGTGCACTCGGCGTGCATCGGCCAGGGCGGCCACCGTGCGGTCCCACTGCTCCAGCTTGATCCGGGTGAAGGTGCGCAGCAGGTTGTCACGCTCGTGATCGACCGTCGCCGTGAGCAGCTCGCCGGCCTCGTCGTGGTGCTGGGCGGTGCCGAATCGGGTCACCAGCTGCGCCTCGGCGGTGAGCTGCTGGCGGCACAGCGCGACGATCGCGGGCCAACCCTTGAGCCCGAGGGCTCCCGCGAACCGCACCAGTGAGGACTGGTGGACCCTGGCGAGTTCCGCGGTCTGGGTGATCGTTCGCAAGGCGGTGCCCTCGGGGTCAGAGAGCAACAGCTCGGCGATCCGCTTCTGTCCGGGTGCGAAGTCGTCCAGTTGGGCGTGCAGCGAGTCCCGCAGTTCCTCGAAGCTCGTCGGGGTCGTGACCATCGTCAGCCGGCCTGGATCCCGGAAGGTGCGCGGTTGCCCTTGGTCATGAACAGGCTGCCCTCCAGGTCGATGACGCGGTACGGAAGGCCGCGTTCCTCGAGTGCCGACGCCCCCTCGCTCGTGGTCAGGATCCTCCCACCTTGTCCGGTGGGGCGTCCATGCTCGGCGATCACCGAGCCCATGGCGATCGTGTACGCCGGCCGGCGGGTCACGGGGTCGATCAGCGCGAGGTCAGCATCGGCGCCCTCGCTGATCCGGCCCTTCGTGGTCAGCCCGAAGAAGCTGGCCGGCACCAGGCTGGTCTTCGCAGCGAACTCCAGCAGGCTCAGTGATCCGAACTGCACCAGCAGCAGGCCCTGGTCGAGGATCAGGTTGCGCCACTCGCCCCCATCGGAGGCGATCGCGTCCACCACGAAGTCCCCCTGGCCGTCGTAGCCCACCTGGCCGTTCTGGTTGCGGGCCACCACCTGGTGGTAGCCGGTCAGCCGCATGTTCACCGGGAAGGACAGCATCGGCTCGTCGAGAGTCTGCCAACTCTCCAACGCGGCCGCGCCGGTGATCGGCTCGGCCTCCTCCGGCCGATGCAGGTACGCGTAGCCGTCCGCGAAGGCGTGCTCGAGCCCCGACGGGTCGGTGTCATACCCGCGAAGGCGCAGGCAGTTGATGGCGATGTGGTCGGTGAGCCGGCCGCCCGCGACGCCCCCGAAACACATGTTCAGGGGGGCGAGGTGCGATTCGCTCACCACCTGCGGGTGCTGCAACAACAGCTCCAGCCCGGCCCGGTTCTCGTCGAGCAACTCAAGGTTGGCACCGCGCAGGTAGGCGTTGGTGTGCGCGAGGTGCAGCCGCTGCCCGTCGGCGAGGGACAGTGCCTCGGCCATCCCCTCCAGGTTGCTGCCGTGCACGGTCGTACCGGCGTGGAAGGCGACGTAGCAACGTCGTGTGTTCGCCTCGGCGATGATCGCGGCCGAGGCATCCGGGGTGCTGGGGAAGTGCCCGCCCAAGATCTTGACTCCGATGGCCCCGTCGCGGACCACTGCCGCGATGTCGGCTGCGATCCGGTGGCGGGGAGTGTGCTCGGCGTATGCCGGCAGGGCCTCGATGCCCAGCACGGTCAGGCCGGCCGCCGAGGCCGGCCACTGGTCGAGCATCCTCCGGAAGTGGGCGAACTCGACGGCGGTCGTCACACCGGCCACTGCGAGCCGCTCGTGTGCGGTGCTCCGGTTGCCGACGCCCTTCAGGTTCCGCATGTGCACGTGGGAGTCGACGATGCCGGGCAGCAGCCAGTGGCCGGTCCCGTCGATGACCCGGGTCGTGCGGGCCGCGTCAAGGCCGGCGCCGACGGCTGCGATCTGGTCGCCCGCGACCGCGACGTCGCCGACGGCATCATGCCCGCGCGCCGGATCCACGACCCGGGCGTTCCTGATCAATAGGTCTGCGGAAGTGGCCATGGGTGGCTGCCCTCGCATCGGGTCGCGGGTCGATTCGGTCAGGTGACGGGGAAACCTGAACTGGATGTTGACACCACTGGAGTTGCAGTGTCAACATCCAACGCAAATCTAGTTGCGTACCCCCGCATCCACGCCCCAGGAGCACCCCATGAGACTTCGCAGGCACCCGCGGTCAGCCCGGCTCACCACCCTGGTCGCCGTCGCATCGATCTCAGCCGTCGTGGCCGTTGCCGGCTGCACCTCCGGCACTGTCGGTGGGCCCAGCGGCAGCGGCGACACCAAGGAGCTCAAGGTGGCCACCGACGCGGAGCCGGCGACGTTCGACTGGGCGCAGTCCACGGCTGGCGCGACCCAGGTCGCGGGCATCCAGGTCTTCGAGACGCTCTACGCCGTGGACGCGGAGTACGGTCCCGTCCCGATGCTGGCCTCGGACGTGCCGGAAGTCAGCAGTGACGGCTTGACCTACACGATCCCCCTGCGCGACGGGGTCAAGTTCCACAACGGCGACACCATGACCGCCGACGACGTGGTGGCGTCGCTGGAGAGGTGGGGGCAGGTCTCCAGTATCGGGCAGGCCATGTTCGCCCACGTCGCGGACATCTCCAGCACGACGCCGCAGAGCGTGACGATCAAGCTGAAGGAGCCCTATGACGTGGTCCGCACCCTGGCCGTGCCGGTCGCCGCAGCCGTCATCATGCCCGCGAAGATCGTCGAGCAGTACGGCAAGGACACCATCGAGGACGTGAAAGACCTGGTCGGGACCGGCCCGTACAAGCTCACCAGCTGGCAGAAGGGCCAGGAGTACGTGCTCGAGCGGTTCGAGGACTACACCGGCGTGACCGGGGACCCCGGTGGCCTGGCCGGGGCGAAGGAGGCGACCTTCGACAAGGTCGAGGTGTCGTTCGTGCCCGACGCCAACACCCGGTTCGAGAGCACCAGCACCGGGCAGTACGACATGGCGCTGAACGTGCCGGGAGACCTGTACGGCCAGATCAAGTCCAGCGACAGCCTCGAAGCACAGATCATCCAGCCGTACTACTCGCAGTTCCTGTTGCTGAACACCGCCGAGCCGCCGTTCGACGACGTCCGCGTCCGGCACGCCGTCGCGCTGGCGATCGACGAGAAGGCGATGGGGGAGAACACCTACGGCGAGGCGGACCTCTACGAGCTCTGGCCAGGCATCTACCCCCAGGGCGTGGGCGTGCTGAGCAGCGACGTCGGCGCGGACACGTACGACCAGCCGGACGTGCAGCAGGCCAAGTCGCTGCTGAAGGCTGCGGGCTACGACGGCGAGAAGATCACCTTCATGACCAGCAAGGACATCGCCCAGGTCTACAACGCGTCCGTGGCAGTGCAGAGCCAGCTGAAGGATGCCGGCTTCAACGTCGAGCTGGACGTCGTGGACTGGGCGACCATGAACGGCCGCTACACCGAGCCGAAGACCTGGGGCATGTTCAGCACCGCCTTCGGCATTGGCTACATCCTCCCGTCGGCCCACCTGCTGCTGAGCGGGCACTTCCCCTTCGACGGCTGGTACGCCGCGTCCGGCAAGATGCCCTCGCTGCTCCAGGACTGGCAGTCCACGAAGACCGATGAGGAGAAGGCGACGGTGATGGCCGAGATCCAGGAGCAGTTCTACCGGGATCAGCCGGCGGTCAAGCTCGGCGACTACGCGGCCCTGAATGCGGTCGCGAACAACCTCGACGTGTCCGGGATGACGTTCTACTGGCCGACGTGGTGGAACGCGTCGCGCAAGTGACTCTCGTACGCCGGCGCGGCGCGTCCGACTGAGCCAAGGGAAGCAGACGATGGCAGCCAAGAGCTCGTCCCTGGGACGGTTCATGCTGTGGCGCACCGCACTGGTGGCCCCCGTCGTGGCGGTGATTGGTCTGCTGACCTTCGCCCTGGCTCGGATGGCGCCGGGCGACCCGGCGAGGCTGATGCTCGGTGAGGGCGCCAGTGAGGACCAGGTTGCGCACCTGAACGAGCAGCTCGGGCTCGATCGGAGCCTGCCGGTGCAGCTGTGGAGATGGGTCGCCAGCCTGGTGCAGGGCGACTTCGGGGAATCGATCCGATTCGACGACCCGGTCAGCCAGGTCGTCTTGCACCACATCTGGCCGACGCTGAGCATTTCGGTGATCGCGCTGCTGATCATGACCCTGATCGGCATCCCGCTCGGGCTCATCGCCGGGCACCGGCGCGGCTCTCGGCTGGACCGAGGGCTGATGATGCTGACCTTCATCGGTATGTCGCTGCCTGAGTTCTGGGTCGGGATGATGCTGGTGCTGGTCTTCGCCGTGGGCCTAGAGGTGCTGCCGGTGTCCGGCTACGTCGGACCGGGGGTCTCGGTCTCGCTGTGGTTCAGCGCGATCATCCTGCCGGGCATTGCCATGGCGATCGACCAGATCGCCCTGATCTCGCGGATGGTCCGCGACTCGGTGATCAGCACCACCGCCGAGCCGTGGGTCACCTCGCTGCACGCACGCGGCCTGCGACCACGGTCGATCCTAGGAAAGCACCAGCTCAAGAGTGCGTCGGTCGCCGCCATCACCGTGATCGGCAACGCGTTCGCTGGCTTCATCACCGCTGCCGTAGTGGTGGAGATCGTGTTCAACATCCACGGGTTCGGCTGGCTGATCGTGCAGGCGGCTCAGGAGCGCGACTACCCGCTGCTCCAGGGCGCGGTCATCTTCGCCGCGGTGTCCTACGTGCTGGTGAACCTGCTGGTGGACATGTGCTACGCGGTGCTCGACCCGCGCATTCGGGCCAGGGGGGCGTGAGATGTCCACCACCGTCACCAAGCCTGCTCGCACCCGGCGTCGTCGTTGGGGCCTCGACGGGTTCACCCTCGCGGCCTTCGTCGGGCTCGCGGTGGTGCTCTTCGCGGTGGCGTTCGGGCACTTCCTGACCAGGTACGGCGCGAACACTCCCGTGCCCGGCGACCGGCTCGCGCCCCCTTCCTGGGAGCACCCGTTCGGGACCGACAACTTCTCCCGCGACGTGCTCGACCGCGTCATCGTCGGGGCAAGGTCGTCGGTCTTCATCGGCCTCGCCACGGCGGTGCTGAGCAGCGTGCTCGGCGGGATATGCGGGATCGCGGTGAGCATCTGGCGACCGCTGGACAACTGGGTGATGCGGATTCTGGACGGTTTCATCGCGTTCCCGCCGATCATCCTCGCCATCATGCTGATCGCGACGTTCGGTGGCGGGTATTGGCAGGTGATCACCGCACTAACCGTGGTGTTCTTTCCCCGGATCGCGCGGGTCACCCGGGGGTCGGCGCTCGGCATCGCGTCCGCACCCTTCGTGGAGGCGGTCCAGGTGATGGGCGGCTCCCGGTGGTGGAGTGCGGTGCACCACGTGCTGCCGAATGCGATCGGTCCGATCGCCGTACAGGCCACCTACGTGATGGCTCGTGCCATCGTGATCGACGCCGGGCTGAGCTTTCTCGGCCTCAGCGTCCCGCCACCGGCACCGACCTGGGGCAACATGCTCGGGGATGGCCGGCTCTACATCACCCAGGCATGGTGGCTGATCATCATCCCGGGCGCCTGCATCGCGATTACTGCCATCTGTGTCAACGTGCTGGGCGACTGGCTGCGGGACCAGACCGACACCGTGGCGGGAGACCGGTCGTGAAGGCACGAAGGGTGGTGTCACCGGCAGCCGCTGAATCGCGCAGACCCGAGAGGCACCCTATGTCCCAGCCCGTCCTCCGCATTGACGACCTCGCGCTGGCGACGCGGAACCGCAACGACGAGGAGGTGCTTCTGGTCGACGGTGTCTCACTCGACGTTGCGCCAGGCGAGGCGCTCGGCATCATCGGCGAGTCCGGCTCGGGGAAGTCGCTGCTCGTCCGCTCCGTGACCGGACTGCTTCCGAAGGGCGTCTTCGTCCGCGGCGGGAGCATCACCTTCGATGGCACCTCGATCTCGGACGCGTCCGACGACCAGCTGCGGCGCCTGCGTGGATCGCAGGTGGGGATGGTGTTCCAGGACTCGATCGGCAGCCTCGACCCGCTCTTCAAGGTGGGATCCCAGCTCGTGGAAGCGATCCGGGCTCATCGACAGCTCTCCAAGCGAGCGGCCCGTCGCGAGGCGCTCGAGCTCCTCGAGGACGTCGGCATCACCGAGCCCGAGCACCGACTGAACGCCTACCCGCACGAGCTTTCCGGGGGGATCGCGCAGCGCGTCGCGATCGCCATCGCGATTTCGAACTCGCCCAAACTGCTGATCGCGGACGAGGCGACTACAGCCCTGGATGTGACCATCCAGGCGCAGGTCATCTCACTGATCAAGCGGATCCAGCAGGAGCGCGGCTGCGCCGTCCTGTTTGTCAGCCATGACCTGGCCACGGTGTCCTCTTTGGTCGACCGGGTGGCGGTGATGTACGCCGGCCGGCTGGTCGAGGTCGGCCCCACGCGGGACGTGCTGACCATGCCGCGGCACCCGTACACGAAGGCCCTTTTGCGCAGCAAGCCGAAGCTGGGCACCGAGTCGGCGCCGGGTTTCCGGCTGGCCGGAGGCGTGCCGTTGCCAGGTGAGTGGCCGTCCGGCTGCCGGTTCCACCCACGCTGTCCCGTGAGCTCCGGGCGGAGCGCGTGCCGTGACTCCGAACCGGTCCTGGATCGAGCGCAGACGCATCCCAGTGCGTGCCACTTCGCCGACGAACTGAACGGATCCCAGGATGCCTGACATCGAGAGCCCGACGGCCGTGCCGATGCTCCAGGTCAAGGGGTTGGTCAAGGAATTCCGCACCGGCGGGGCGTTCGGGCTGGGTGGTCAGCGCTCACTGATGGCACTGAAGGGTGTCGATCTGCACGTCGACAGGGGTGAGTGGCTCGGCCTGGTGGGGGAGTCCGGATCGGGCAAGTCGACACTGGCGCGGATCGTCGCGGGTCTCGAGACCGCCACATCGGGGTCGGTCGTCCTGGACGGCCAAGACATCACGACCCTGTCGCGCCGCGACCGGCAGGCACTGTCGCAGCACGTCCAGTTCGTCTACCAGGACGCGATCGGTGCGCTGAACCCGAGAATGACCGCGGAGCAACTCGTCAGTGAACCTCTCCGGATCCATGGCAGGCACAAGGATCGGGCGCTGCTGCAGCAGACCGTCACCGAACTCCTCGGCTCGGTGGGTCTGGACAGAAGCCTTGCTGACAAGCGTCCTCGCCAGCTGTCGGGCGGGCAGTGCCAACGGATAACCCTGGCCAGGGCACTGGCACTCGAGCCCGATGTCCTGCTGCTCGACGAGCCGACCTCGGCCCTGGACGTCTCCGTCCAGGCCCAGATCATCGAGTTGCTCAAGGAGATCGAGCGCAGCCGCGAGCTCACGGTGCTGATCATCTCCCACGACCTCGCCCTGGTCTCCCAGATCTGTCAGCGGGTGGCAGTGATGTACCTCGGTGAGCTCGTCGAGGTGGGCACTACCGGGCAGGTCATCGGGGCACCGCAGCACCCGTACACAAGAAGACTCCTGGATGCGGTCCCCCAGATCTCCTAG
>CAZNCE010000061.1:0-2710 GCA_964571285.1 uncultured Nocardioidaceae bacterium
CGAGCGCGCGGCGGGCGTTCTCGTCGAACTCCAGGATCTTGGGCATGTCTGTGTGTCCCACTCACGATCTCCGCCCCGAGGGCCCGAGGGCCACCCGGGGCGGGGATCGGCTTCGTTAGCGAGTTGAGCGGTGGGTCACTTCTCCACGACAGCGAGCACGTCGCGGGCGGAGAGCAGCAGGTACTCCTCACCGTTGTACTTGACCTCGGTGCCGCCGTACTTGGAGTAGATGACGACGTCGCCGACGGACACGTCGAGCGGGATCCGCTCGTCGCCGTCCTCGTTGAAACGACCCGGACCCACGGCCAGGACCTTGCCCTCCTGGGGCTTCTCCTTGGCGGTGTCCGGAATGACCAGGCCCGATGCCGTGGTCTCCTCGGCCTCGAGGGCCTGGACCAGGATGCGGTCCTCGAGCGGCTTGATGTTGACCGACACTTGTCGACCTCCCCTTTCAAGGGACGAGAGAGGTTCACCTATCTTCTGCTTGGACTGCGACCCGGCCTCACGTCGTCGCGGGTGCCGTGCGTCCCGGCCGCTGGCACACTCACCTGGAGAGTGCCAACCCCAAATCTATGCCGGGATTAGCACTCGGTCAACTGGAGTGCCAACGATAGGGGAGGCGATGGACCAGCTGGCGGCGCTGCGGGCCCTGCAGGCCCCCGCCGGCCGGCGGTTGCTGCAGGAGGTGCACGAGGCGTCCGGCTCGGTCTCCCCGCTCGCGCTGGGCGAGCGCCTGCGCCGAGAGTACGCCCCCGACCTGGTGGCTGCGGCGATGACCCAGGACGGGCTGCGCCGCCGGGCGGTCACCAAGCTGGGTTCGGACGCGGCCCGGATGTTCTTCACCGCCGACGCGCTCGAGCAGGCGACCCGGGCCTCGGTGTCCGCTCACCGGGCCCGGCGGCTGGCGGCGCAGCTGCCCGATGCCCGGCTGCTCGACCTGGGCTGCGGAATCGGTGCCGACCTGGCCGCGTATGCCCGCGCCGGGCTGCGGGTCACCGGCGTGGACCTCGACCCCGTCCGGGTGGCGGCGGCGCGGGCGAACCTGGCCGCGCTCGGGCTGCCCGGCCAGGTGGCGGTCGCCGATGCGCGGACGTACCCGCTGGACGGCGCGGACGTCGTGTTCGTCGATCCGTCCCGGCGGGCCGCCGACCGCCGGGTGTTCGACCCGGCCGGTTTCCAGCCCCCGTGGGAGTTCGTGCTCGACCTGCTCACCCGAGAGGCGGTGGCGAAGCTCGCCCCGGGTCTTCCGCACCGGCTGTTGCCGGACGGGGTCGAGGCCGAGTGGGTGAGCGACGGTGGCGAGGTGAAGGAGGCCGCGCTCTGGTCTCCGCACCTGGCCGGGGCCGCCCGGCGCGCGACCGTGCTGCCGGCCGGGTCGTCGCTGACCGACGCCGACGATCCCGGCCCCGTGGACACGGCCGGGCCGCTCGAGTACGTCTACGAGCCGGACGGCGCGGTCATCCGGGCCGGGCTGGTGACGGCGGTCGCCGGCCTGCTGGCGGGAGCGCTGCTGGACCCGCGGATCGCGTACGTGACCAGCGAGCGGATGCTGGTCACGCCGTTTGCCCGCGGCTATCGGGTGCTGGAGCGGTTGCCGTACCGGGAGAAGCAGCTGCGGACCGCGCTGCGGGCGCGCGGCATCGGGCCGCTGACGATCAAGAAGCGCGGAGTCGACGTGGTGCCCGAACGGCTGCGGCACCGGCTGGCGCTGCGCGGGGACGAGCCCGCCACGCTGATCCTCACCAGGCTGCGCGGGCACGGGGCAGCGCTGTTGGTCGAGCCGCTGCGTGGGACGCCGGTGCCCGGCGCCGGCTCGCCCACCTGACTCCGTACGTCCGGGCGGGCGTCGCTCGGCGTCTACGCGCCGCCGAGGGTGCCGTTGCCGGCCACCGCGTCGTCGGCCACCGCGTCGTCGGCCAGGGTGCCGATCACCACGGTGCCGTCGACCTCGTCGTCGTGCACGACCTCCGTGCGCAGCCCGGCCCGCCACATGGCCGCGGCGGTGCGTACGGACTGGCGGCGGCCGGTCTCGATCAGCAGCCGGCCGCCCGGCGCGAGCCAGTCGGGGGCCTGCGCACAGATCCGCCGGTGCACGTCCACGCCGTCGGGACCGCCGTCCAGCGCGGAGCGCGGCTCGTGGTCGCGCGCCTCCGGCGGCATCATCGCGATCTCGGCCGTCGGCACGTAGGGCGCGTTCGCGGTGATCACGTCGACCCGCCGACGCAGTCCCGGCGGCAGGGTCGCGTACAGGTCCCCCTGGTGCACCCGGCCCCCGCGCGGCTCGATGTTGCGGCGGGCGGAGGCCACGGCCACCGGGTCGAGGTCGGCCGCGTGCACCCGGGTGTCCGGAGCGGCGGCGAGCACCGCCGCTGCGACCGCGCCGCAGCCGCAGCACAGGTCCACGAGCACCGCCTCCCGTCCCCGCACCAGGTCCACCGCCCGCTCGGCCAGCAACTCGGTGCGCCGGCGTGGCACGAACACCCCGGGCGCCACGGCCAGCCGCAGGCCCCGGAACAGCGCCCAGCCGAGCAGGTGCTCCAGCGGCTCACCGGCGACCCGGCGCTCGACCAACCGGCGCAACGCGGACGGCGTCGCAGCGGAGTCGGTCAGCAGCCGCGCCTCCTCCTCGGCGAACACCGATCCGGTGTTCGCGAGCAGCTCCACGATCGCGTCGCCGGGGTCGTCACCGGGGAGGCGGTCGTCAGCAACC
>CAZNCE010000061.1:2810-17817 GCA_964571285.1 uncultured Nocardioidaceae bacterium
GGTCGTCAGCAACCGGCACGGGGCAGTCCGTCGACCTGCACCGGCAGCTTCCCCGGCGCCCGGTGCCGCCCGAGCAGCACGTCGACCAGCGCTCGCATCGCCCCCGGGGTGTCGCCGTAGGTGGCCAGCTTGACCCGGGCGCGGCTGCGGCCCAGCGGGTACGGCGTGTCCGTGGTCACCACGACGTCCCCGGTCGCCGGCCCGCCGCCGTACCCGATCAGCACGACGGAGTCGCCGGAGCCGGTGCGCAGCCCCGCCCGCCGGGCGGCCCGGCGGAAGGCGGTGACCGCGTCGGAGTCACCGCGCACGGACACCGAGTCGCCGACCAGCCGGCCCGAGCAGCGGCCGGCCACCGAGGTGATCGCGGCCGCCGACACCCGCTGGGACAGGCCCGAGTGGCTGCCGACGACGTCCGGCTCCGGGGCGGCTACCGCCGCGACATGCAGCTGCTGGGCGACCACGGCGGTGGCCGCGTCGGCGAGCCGATCGCGGGGCAGCGTGCCGTCCTCGACCGCGGCCACCAGGCCCTCCTGGGCGGCTGCCGGGTCGGCCGGCATCAGCAGCACGTCGGCGCCCGACCGCAGCGCCTGGACGGCTGCGCGGTCGGATCCCATCCGGTCGGTGATAGCGGCCATCTGCAGCGAATCGGTGACCACCAGGCCGCGGAAACCCAGCCGGTCGCGCAGCAGGCCCTGGATCACCTGTTTCGACACCGAGGCGGGGACACCCGGGTCTACGGCGCGGATGTCGAGATGCCCGACCATGATGGCGGGCGCCCGGTCGTCGACGGCGGCCCGGAACGGCACCAGATCGCGGCGCCGCAGCTCACCCAGCGACCTGGTCTGCACGGGCAGCGTGGCGTGGCTGTCGGCGGGCACGCTGCCGTGGCCGGGGAAGTGCTTGACGACCGGGAGGATGCCGGCCTTCTCGTACCCCTTGACCGAGGCGGTGACCGCGGTGGCCACCTGCTCGGGGTCGCTGGACGCGGAGCGGGAGCCGATGGTGGGGTCGTCGGGGCCGCTGGTGACGTCGGCGTCCGGGGCGAATACGGCGGTGAAGCCGAGGGCACGCAGTTCCTCGCCGCTGGCGGTCGCGGCCCGCTCAGCCAGTTTCGGCCGGTGGGCGGCGCCGTACGACATAAAGGTGGGGAACGGCGTCAACGGTGCGCCCACGCGGGACACGATGCCGCCCTCCTGGTCGACCCCCACGAGCAACGGCCACGGCCGGCGGTCGGACCGCTGCATCGCCTCGATGCCCTTACGCAGGGCGGTGGGGTCGCCGACGTTCTCCGAGAACGCGATCACGCCGCCGTAGTGGTGAGCCTGGATCTCGTCCACCGGCAGCGTCGTGCCCGAGTAGGAGATCACCATCACCTGACCGGCCTGCTCCCGCACCGACATCCGGCGCACGGCGTCTCGTGCCCGGGCGTACTCGGTGGCACTCACTCCGGGGTGCGACGCCTCGTCGGGTGCGGACGGGGTCGGGTCGCCCGTCGTGGCAGAACCGTGTTCGGGGGCTGGGCCGGATTCGGCGGTCGAGGCGGGTGGCGGCTGCGAGCGGTCCGTCCCCGGTGACCCCGTGTCGGACTGGCAGCCGGCCACGAGCGTCGCCGCCACCAGCACCGTCGCCGTCCGGCGGCACCACACAGCCGTCGAACCGAGGGTCACACCGATCCCGCCAACCGCTCCGGGATGCCGACGATGTCGCGTTCGCGCATGGTCTTGAGCTGGCTGCCGTTCGGGCTCTTGAACCAGGCACTGTCCCCGCGGCGTACGGCGGTGAGCCGCGGGGACGGCGGCTCGAAGTCCTCGACCCTCGCGGGGTCGACGCCACGCGCCGCATCGAGGACCAGCCCGGCCAGCTCTTCGGCGGACAGATTCCAGGTGGACTTCCGGCCGGGGCCGCGGCCCAGGTAGCCGCCGTGCCGCAGGCTGCCACGCAGCCGCAGCTCGTCCAGGTCGTGGAACTTCAGGTGGATCAGGAAAAGGTCCCGGTCGATCTCGAAGGGAGCACGGATGCCGTGCGAGGCCAACCCCCAGGGTACGTCCTGGGATTTGAACGTCGGTTTGCACATCGAGGGGACGAACACCGCGCAGCGGCGCTGCGACAGCACCGGCCGCTCCGGGTCGATGGCCGGCTCGTGGTTCGGCACCTGCAGCACGTTGAGCGCATGCCCGCCGAGGGCCGGAACGCCGCTCCGCTGGCTCAGCAGATCAGCCAGCCCGTCGTAGCGGGTCGGGTCGGCCACCAAGAACTCGTCGACGTCGCAGAACCCCACCCAGTCATGGCTCCCGAGCAGTGCGGCGGCGGCAGCGTTCACCACCAGCATGCGGCGCCGCTCGAAGCTCAGGCCGTCGACGTCGGGGAGCGGATGCACCCGGCACGGAAGCCCGGCGGTGGAACCGTCGTCGGACTCGTCGTCGAGCACCAGCAGGTTCTCGTAGCCGATTTGTCGCCCGTAGTAGTCGGCCCACCGCCGCAGCATCCGGCCTTCGTTCTTGGCCATGGTGAGCACCGCGATCCGCGTCACCTGGGCCCCCCGTCAAGGCCGTGGCCGCCTCGGGCCGGCGATCAGCGCACGTGTTGTGCGCACGCGGCAGCATACCTCCGGGACGGTCACCGGACCGCTGTGCGCGGTGAGCCGGATTGCGCCGGATCAGGCCAGGACCTGGGTCACCGGCATCGAGGAGTCCGCCGGCAGGTCCAGCGCGGACCGCGGCCGACCTCGAGCCACCACCTCCGCGCCCAGGGCGGCCACCATCGCCCCGTTGTCGGTGCACAGCGACGGCCGCGGAACCCGTACCCGGATGCCGTGCTTGCCGGCCCGCTCCTCGGTGAGCACCCGCAGCCGCGAGTTGGCCGCCACGCCGCCGCCGATCAGCAGGTGCTCGACACCGCGTTCGCGGCAGGCGTCGACCGCCTTGCGACTGAGCACGTCGCAGACCGCCTCCTGGAACGACGCCGCCACATCGGCCACCGGGACCGGCTCCCCGCTGCGCTCGCGCGCCTCGACCCAGCGGGCCACCGCGGTCTTCAGCCCGGAGAAGGAGAAATCGAAGCGATGCCGCTGCAGGTCCCGGGGCCCGGTCAGCCCCCGCGGGAAGTCCACGTACCGGACGTCGCCGGACCGGGCCTCGCGATCGATGTGCGGGCCGCCGGGGAACGGCAGCCCGAGCAGCCGGGCCACCTTGTCGAACGCCTCCCCAGCCGCGTCGTCGATGGTTGAGCCCAGCGGCTCGATGGTGCCGGTGACGTCCTCGACCAGCAGCAGCGAGGAGTGGCCCCCGCTGACCAGCAGCGCGATGCACGGTTGCGGCAGCCGCCCGTGCTCCAACTGGTCGACGGCCACATGGGCGGCGAGGTGGTTGACCCCGTACAGCGGCCGGTCGAGCCCGATGGCGAGCGCCTTGGCCGCCGCCACACCAACCAGCAGGGCACCTGCCAGGCCCGGCCCGCTGGTGACCGCCAGGGCGTCGACATCGGTCGTGCGTACCCCCGCGTCCCGGCAGGCCCGCTCGATCGTCGGGACCATCGCCTCGAGGTGCGCACGGCTGGCGACCTCGGGCACCACACCGCCGAACCGGGCGTGCTGGTCGACCGACGAGGCCACCGCGTCGGCGAGCAGGGTGTCGCCGCGGACCAGGCCCACCCCGGTCTCGTCGCAGGAGGTCTCGATGCCGAGCACCAGCGGCTGATCAGTCACGACCGCCATTGTGCCGTTCGGCTCCGCCGGCTGGCCGTCGGCGCCCGCCCCACCGTGGCGCGTTCAGCAGGCGCACCGCCCCACCGTGGCGCGTTCAGCAGGCGCACCGCCCCACCATGGCGCGTTCGGCATGGACAAATCGGACGCCGGTGCTCCTGAACGCGCCACGGTGCCCAGCCCTCACCACCGACCCAGCGCTCCGGTACGACGAGCTCGACTGCTCACCAGAGAAGTTTTGGCGGCTCACCGGGAAGCTTTGGCTTCTCACCGGGAAGTTTTGGCTTCTCACGGGGAGGGGGTGGGGCGGGGGTGGTGGGGGTGGTTCGTTGCAGGACGAGAGCATCGGTGCCGTCCCGGTAGTACGAGCGGCGCCGGTCGAGTGCGACGAAGCCGTGCCGTTCGTACAGCGCGATCGCGGCGGCGTTGTCCGCGCGCACCTCCAGCAGCACCCGCGGGCGCGCGTCCAGGGCCAATCCGGCCAGCAGCGCCCGCGCGACGCCACGACGCCGGTAGCCCGGGTGCACGCCGACCCGCTGCAGGTCCGCGGTGTCCACTCCTTGCCAGAGCACGGCGTACCCCAGCACGACCGCACCGTCCGCGGCCCCGTCTACCGCGCCGTCAACCGGGCCGTCAACCGGGCCGTCGACTGCCACCACGCTGCACCGGGTGGCGCTGGTGAGCTCGTCCAGGACCTGCTCCGGCGACCAGGCGTCGGCACCGAACAGCATCCGCTCCAGCGCCGCAACAGCGGACAGGTCCTGCTGGGTCGCCGGCCGGATCCTCACCGTCCCCGCCGCCTCGGGAGCGTCATCGGGGCGTCACGGGCTTCGGCCGTGCCCCGGCCACCGCATCCGGTCGGCGCAGATACAGCGCGTCCGCCGGCAGCAGCGGCACCGCCCGCCGCACCACGGCCTCGGCCAGCCAGCCCGCCGACGGGTGCTCGGGGGGTACGGCCTGGGGGAACGAGTCGGGGTAGAGCAGCGCGCCCCGGCCCACCACCGGCCCCGGGCCGGCGACCCGGTCGGGCCGGTCGACCGCTGGTCCCTCCACCCGGGTGACCGGGTCGGCGTAGCGGGCCCAGTAGACCTCCTTGCGTCGTGCGTCGGTGGCGACCAGGAAGGGGCCGCTGCCCACCATCGCTGTGACCGACGAGGACAGCGTCGGGTCGTTGCCGGACTGGTAGGCGAGCACGTCCAGGGTGCAGACCCCGAACAGCTCGACGGCGAGCACCGCGGCCAACGTCCGGGCCGTGACCAGGCCGACCCGGAGCCCGGTGAACGGGCCGGGCCCGACGCCGACCGCGATGCCGGTCAGCGCCCGCCGCCCGATGCCGGCCTCGGTCAGCACCGCGGAGATGCCGGGAGCCAGCAGTTCACCGTGCCGCAGCGGGTCCACCACGGTCCGCTCGGCGACCACTCGGTCGCCGTCGTGCAGCGCGACGGTGACCGCGGGCGTGGCGGTGTCGAACGCGAGCAGCACGACGACGACAGTAGTGCCTCAGCCGACCGGTTCCGGCAGCACGCCGTCGACCCAGCGGCGGCCGACCGGGGTGATGCGCAGCTCCCGCGGTTCGCCCTCCCCCGCGTCGGCCGTAACGCCGTCGGCCCCGGCCCCAGCGCCGGAGCCTCCGGCCACCCCATCCGCGGCACCAGCCGCGGCGTGCGGTCGGCCCAGGGTCACCTCCAGCCGGTCGGCGGCCAGCGTCTCGGCGAACCCCTCGCCCCACTCCACGACCGTGACCGCGTCCTCGAGCGAGGTGTCCAGGTCCAGGTCGTCCAACTCGGCCGCGCTGCCCAGCCGGTAGGCGTCCACGTGCACCAGCGCCGGCCCGCCGACGACGGACGGGTGTACCCGGGAGATCACGAACGTCGGCGACGTCACCGGGCCGCGCACCCCGAGCCCCTCGCCGATGCCCTGGGTGAGCGTGGTCTTGCCCGCCCCCAGCTCCCCGCTGAGCAGCACCAGGTCCCCGGCCCGCAACAGCCGGCCCAGCCGGGTGCCGAGGTCGCGGGTGGCGTCGGCGGTCGCGGCGCAGCAGTGCACCGGCAACCCCTTCGCGTACGACATCAGCGGGCCGTCGCTGTCGACCTGCACGTACCCGCGGCGGCTCCAGAACCGCTGGGTGGACGGCAGTTCCGCCCGGACCGCCACCGCCGCCCGGTGGTAGCCGCGCCGGACCGCCTCCTCCTCCGCGGCCCCGACGAGCACCGACGCCACACCCCGGTGGTGCACCGCCGGGTCGACCCCGACCCGCACGAACCGCATCAGCCGGTCGGCCGGGCGGAACAGCAGCGCGCCGACCACCTCGCCGTCCAGCCGGGCCACCAGGCCGCCGTCCCCGGCGAGTGCGCGCGCGATCGACTCGGTGGTCTCCTGCAGGGCCGGTGCGGGTGGGTCGAGCGGAGGCCGGGCGCCGAACGCGGTCCGGATCACGTCCAGGATGTCCGGCGCCTCGTCCACCCGCGCCGGGTCGACGCGGACGTCGGTCATGAGGAGCGTCGCTTCCGCCGCGAGCTCTGCCCGTTCACCTGCCCAGTCGCCTGTCCGGTCGCCTGCCCAGTCGCCTGCCCAGTCCCCTGATCGGTCGCCTTGCCGTTGACCTGCTTCGTCGTCTGCCCCGTCCGGCGGGCGTTCTTGCCCGTGTTGCCGCGCGCCGCGGACCGGCCGGTGCGCGCCGCCGCTCCCGGCCCGGACGCCCGTCCGGCCCCCGGGGTGCTCGACCTACGCCGCCGCTTTCCGGGCGCCTGCTCTCGGACTTCGTCGTGCGCGCGCTGCACGAGGTCGGCCAGCGCCTTGTTCACCACGGTCGGCCGCTCCAGCATCACCATGTGGCCGGCGCCCTCGGGGGTGAGCAGCTGCGCGGAGGGCAGCCGCTCGGCGATCTGGCGGGCATGCCGCAGCGGCGTGACCGCGTCGTCGGTGCCACAGATCACCACCGTGTGGATGTCGCGCAGGGTGGCCAGCGCCGCGTAGCGATCGTGCATGCCGAAGTCGCCGAAGAACGAGGCCACGGTGCCGATCGGGGTGGCCGACAGCATCTCGTCGGTGAACGCGACCAGCTCCGGGGCCGGGTCGTCCCCGAAGCCCCAGTGCCCGGTCAAGTGGTACGCGACGTCGGCGCCCAGCCGGCGCCCGGACTCGATCAGGCCGGGAGTGCGGGCGAGCACGCTCAGCGCGCCCGGCCCCATCCGGTACAGCACCTTGTTGCCCAGCGCGCCGAGCCCGGACGGGCCGGAGCTGAGGTCGCCTGCGCTGGTGCTCAGCAGCGCGACCCCGCACACCCGGTCACCGACCAGCTGCGGCCGCTGGCCGGCCAGGGCCATGATCGTCATGCCGCCCATCGAGTGGCCGGCCAGCACCAGCGGGCCCTCCGGGGCGAGCTGGTCGATCACCTCGCCCAGGTCGGCTCCGAGCTGGTCGATGGTGCAGCTGTCCGGGTCGGCCCGGTCGGAGCGGCCGTGCGACCGGTGGTCGTAGAGCACCAGCCGATGGCCGGCCCGCATGGCCAGCCGCTGGTAGTGCCACGAGTCCAGAGTCAGCGCGAACCCGTGCACGAAGACGATCGTCGGGGTGGTGGGGTCGTCGATGCCGCTGTCCGGCTCGTCGACCTCGGCGTACAGCAGGGTGCCGTCGGACAGCTCCACGTCGTGCCGGCGGCCGCGCAGCGAGCCCAGGGCTGGTGCCGACGGGTCGAGCGCGTTCGGCGGGCGCTGCCCCAGCCGGCGGTCGGCCAGCAGGCCCAACCCGACCAGCCCGGCGGCGGCTCCCGCCGTACCGGCCAGCTTGCCCCACGCGCTCACGGCTGCGCTCCCTCCTCTCCGGACGAGTCTGCCCGGGCGGTGGCCGCCGGGGCGTGCGCCGAGTCCACGTACCGCCGCCGCACCCGGCCGCCGAGCCGGGAGACGACCTCGTAGTTGATCGTGCCAGCCGCCTCGGCCCAATCCTGGGCACCGGGCTCGCCGCGCGTGCCGGGGCCGAACAGCAGCACCTCGTCGCCGGGCGCCACCGGGTCGTCGCCCACATCAACCACGAACTGGTCCATGCTCACGATCCCCGCGATGGTACGGCGGCGCCCGCACAGCCAGACCTGGCCCCGGTTGGACAGCCCCCGCAGCACCCCGTCGGCGTACCCGACGGGCACGACGGCCAGCGTGGTGGGGCCCCCGGTCCGGTAGGTCAGCCCGTACGACACGCCCTGCCGGGGGCCGACGCGCTTGACGGCGGACACGACCGCCCGCAGCGTCATCGCCGGACGCAGGCCCAGGTCGGCCGGGGTCGCGGTGTCCGGCATCGGCGACAGGCCGTACGTGGCCAGCCCGACCCGGACGAGGTCGAACCGGGCCGCGTCGACGCCGATGGCGCCCGCCGAGTTGGCCAGATGACGCACCGGCGGGGACAGGCCGGCGGACCGCGCGGTCTGCACGAACCGCTCGAACGCACGGACCTGTTCCGCCACCGAGGGGTCCTCGGGGTGGTCGGCGCAGGCCAGGTGCGACCACACCCCGATCACCTCGACGTCGCCGGCGTCGGCGGCCCGGAGGGCGGCGTCGACCAGGGCCGGCCAGTCCTGCGCGGTGGCACCGCCGCGGCCCATGCCGGTGTCACACTTCAGGTGCACCCGGGCCCGGCGTCGCACCGACTGGGCGGCGTCGACCACTTCGGCCAGCGCGCGCCGCGAGTGCACGCCGATGTCGACGTGACCGTGGATGGCGGCGGCGTAGTCCTCGCCGGGCACGGTGAGCCAGAACAGCAGCGGCCCGACGTCACCGGCCGCGCGCAGGGCCAGCGCCTCGTCCAGCACCGCGGTGCCCAGCCACTCGGCCCCGGCCTCCCGGGCGGCCGTGGCCACCGGCACCAACCCGTGGCCGTACGCGTCGGCCTTGACCACGACCATGACGGGACGCCCGGCGCGCTCACGCATCCGGGTGACGTTGTGCCGGATGGCCGCGAGGTCGACGACCGCCTCCACCCGGGTGGGTCCCAACTCGCCCATGTCAGCTCACCGGGTGGTAGGCGCAGGAGTCCTTGGCCGCCGCCGGCTCGTTGGGCGAGGTGCTGGGGGACTCGCTCGGGCTGCTGGGAGCGCTCGGCTGGCCGGCGCTCTTGGACGGCTTCGGCGGGTGCAGCGCCTTGTGCACGGTCTTGTGCACCCAGGCGAAGTCGGGGTCGCTGGGCGAGAACTCGTCGGAGCGGACGAAGACGACAGACGTGAGCTGTCCGTCCTTGATCTTCAGCGACAGGTCGACGAACGCGGCCAGCAGCCCCTGCGGGATGTCGGTGCGCACGATCTTCTTGCCCGCCTCGGCCAGCGCCTGGTAGCGGCGCAGCAGTGTCATCGGGTCGGCCTCGTCGACCATCGCCTTGATCATGCAGCGCTGCCGCTCCATCCGGTTGTAGTCGTCCAGGCCGTAGCGACCGCGGGCGAACCACAACGCGTCGAAGCCGTCCAGATGCTGGTGCGGACCCGGCTCCAGGTAGCGCTCGGGCGGGATGCCGCGGTCGGTGTCGCCGCCGACCGGGATCGGTTGGTTGATGTTGACCGTGACGCCGCCCATCGCGTCCACGATCTTCTCGAAGCCGTTCAGGTTGACCAGCACGTAGTAGTCGACCGGCACGCCCAGCGTCGCGCTGACCGCCTGCTTCAGCGCGTCGGCGCCCTCGTTGTCGGTGGCGCCGAGGATGCCCGGGTGCTGTTGCGGCACGTTGCGGTAGATCGCGTTGAGCATCCACTCCCCGGCGTCTCCGGAGCCCTGGAAGCCGTTCGGGTACGCCTCGTGCAACGGCGAGTCCTCCGGGAACGGTACGTCCATCAGGTTGCGCGGCAGGCTGAACAGCACCGTGTCGCCGGAGTGCACGTCCACGCTGGCCAAGATCACCGTGTCGGTGCGGATGCCCTCCCGGTGGATGCCACCGTCACCGCCGAGCAGCAGCACGTTCACCCGGTCGGCTTCGCCCCACGGGTCGTCGGGGGCGACGTGCAGCGGCCGGGTGGCCGAACGCGGGTCGGACGCGAACACCGTGGTGACCAGGTCGCGCTGCACCATGGAATAGCGGGCGCCGATCACCAACGGCATCGCCAGCAGCGCGCACAGCAGCGCCACGAAGGCCGAGCCGGCGACGGTCTCCCAGGTGGGCCGTTCCACCGGCCGCACCGTCAGATACGTCGCGACCACCATCACCAGCCAGGCCACCAGCACCAGCAGCATCAGCACCGCCGCGATGGTCAGCCGGTTGGGGTCGAAGGCGGCGTGCAGCACGCTGCGCCAGCGCGCGAGCAGGTACCAGCCGGCGATAGTCGCCACGAGCAGGGTGGGCAAGAGGATCAGCAGGCCGAGGTGGCGGCGGCCGGCCCAGATGAAGCCGGCCCCGGGCAGCACCGCGCCCAGGAACGTGACCCCGAGGGTGCCCGGAAGCCCGTGGGCGCGGTGCATGCTGGCACGGCGCGTCCCACGGCGGTCGGCGGTCTCGTCACGGACCATCGGGTGCGATATTCCTGCCATCCGGTTGTCGGGTTCGCGGGGTCTCGCGGATCTGGGCAACACTTCAGGTTACCCGGCTGTGCCAGCCGACCGAACGAACGACGGCCGGTAACCCCCGAGTCCACCCACTACGGTGCGTACCTGCTCGGCGACCTGCCGGGCGACGATGGGGCCGCCGCCGGAGGCGCTCTCGGACGCGGCGCCATGCAGCCAGGCCCCGAGGCTCCCGGCATCGTACGGGGACAGCCCGGCCGCAACCAAGGAGCCGCACAGCCCGGCCAGCACGTCTCCCGCCCCCGCGGTGGCCAGCCACGGCACCCCGGTCGTGTTCACCCGGACGCGCCCGTCCGGGTGCGCCACCAGGGTGCGGTCGCCCTTGAGCAGCACGACCGCGGCGAACCGCTGCGCGGCGGTCCGGGCGTGTCGCAGCGGCGCCTGTTCGACCTGCTCGCGGTGCACGCCGAGCATCCGCGCGAGCTCCCCCGCGTGCGGGGTGAGCAGGGCCGGGACCGGCAGCGGCCCGGAGACCGCGGCCAGCGCGTCCGCGTCCACCACGACCGGTACCCCGTCGTCGAGCACCCGAGCCAGGGCCGACGCCGCCTCGTCCCCGCCCCCGGGCCCGACGACCCACGCCTGGACCCGGCCGGCACCGACCACTTCCGGGTGCGCGGCGCGGATCGCGGCGCCGCGCGAGTCGTCACCTTCGGTGACGAACCTCACCATGCCGGCGAAGCCCGCCTGGGCCCCGGACACCGCCAGTGACCCGGCGCCGGGATACTGCGTGGAGCCTGCGGCAACACCGACCACGCCGCGCTCGTACTTGTGCGTGTCGGCCGCCGGCCAGGGCAGCAGCGCGGCCACATCCGGCGGTTCGAGCGCCTCGACGGCCGGGGGTGGGCAGTCCAGGCCGATGTCGACCAGGCGCACCTCCCCCGCGGCGGCCGCACCGGGGCCGACCAGCAGCCCGATCTTGTGGGTGCCGAACGTCACGGTCGCATCGGCCCGGACGTGCACGGCCGGGGTCTCGCCGGTGTCCACGTCGATCCCGCTCGGCACATCCACCGCGACGACCAGCGGGGCACCGGCGGCCGTCTCCACGGCCTCGATCACGTCCCGGGCCGGGTCGCGCAGCCCGGGCCGGCCGCCGATGCCCACGATCCCGTCCAGCACCAGGTCGGCGGGACCGAGGTGGTCCACCACCGTGCCACCGGTCTGTCGCAGCGCCCGCAGCCCACCGGGGTGCGCGTGATCCGGGCGGAGCAGCAGCGCCTCCACCCGGGCGCCGTCCCGAGCCAGCCGCGCCCCGGCGAACAGCGTGTCGCCGCCGTTGTCCCCGCTGCCGACCAGCAGCCCGACCCGGGCGCCGTACGTGCGGCCCAGCAGCTCGCGACAGACCCCGGCGAGCCCGGCGGCGGCACGTTGCATCAGCGTGCCCGCTGGCAGCGTGGCCATCAGGGCAGCCTCGGCGGCCCGGACCTGCTGGACTGTGTGGGCGCGTCTCATCGGGCCTCCAGGACCACCACCGCCGACGCGATCCCGGCGTCGTGCGACAGCGACACGTGGATGGTGTCGGCCCCGAGCACCGTCACCTGCCGCTGCACCGACCCCTTGACCTCGAAGTACGGCCGGCCGGTGTGCTGGCTGCGGATCTCCGCATCGAGCCAGGACAGCCCGGCCGGGGCGCCCAGTGCCTTGGCCAGCGCCTCCTTGGCGGCGAACCGGGCACCGAGCGAGGCCAGCGGCAGCGGCCGCTCCACCGGCGTGAACACGCGGCGCCGCAACGCAGGGGTCCGCTCGAGCGCCTCCGCGAACCTGGCCAGGTCGACCACGTCGATGCCCAGCCCGACGATCATCCGCGGCTCACTCGACCGTGACGGACTTCGCCAGATTGCGGGGCTGGTCGACATCGTGGCCGAGGGTGGTGGCCAACTCACAGGCGAACACCTGCAGGGGAAGCGTGGCCACCATCGGCTGCAGCAGCGTGGACACCTTGGGCAGCCGGATCACCTCGTCGGCGTACGGCGTGACCGAGTCGTCGCCCTCCTCGACCAGCACGATGGTGCGCGCGCCGCGGGCGCGGATCTCCTGGATGTTGCTGACGATCTTGTCGTGCAGCAGCTCGCGGCTGCGGGGCGGCACCACCACGAACACCGGCAGGCCGTCTTGCATCAGGGCGATCGGCCCGTGCTTGAGCTCGCCGGCGGCGAACCCCTCGGCGTGGATGTAGGCCAGCTCCTTCAGCTTCAGGGCTCCCTCCAGCGCCACCGGGTAGCCGGTGTGCCTGCCGAGGAACAGCACGGACCTGGCGTCGGACAGCCGGCGGGCCAGCTCCTCCACCGGGCCGATGTCGTCCAGCACCTGCTGCAGGGCGGCGGGCACGGCCTCCAGCTGGGCCATGATCCAGTCGATCTCGTCGCCGTACTTGGTGCCTCTGACCTGCGCGAGGTAGAGCGCCAGCAGGTAGCAGGCCACCACCTGGGTAAGGAATCCCTTGGTGGACGCGACGCCGATCTCGGGCCCGGCGTGGGTGTAGATCACGGCGTCGGACTCCCGCGGCATCGTGGAGCCGTTGGTGTTGCAGATCGACAACACCCTGGCGCGCTGCTCCCGTGCGTACCGGACCGCCATCAAGGTGTCCATGGTCTCGCCGGACTGGCTGATCGCGACCACCAGCGTGGACCGGTCGATGATCGGGTCGCGGTAGCGGAACTCGCTGGCCAGCTCCACCTCGCAGGGGATCCGGGTCCAGTGCTCGATCGCGTACTTCGCGACCAGGCCGGCGTAGAAGGAGGTGCCGCACGCCAGCACGATGATCTTGTCGATCACCCGCAGCTCGTCGTCGGACAGCCGCATCTCGTCCAATTGCAGCGCGCCCTCGGGCGAGTAGCGGCCGAGCAGTGTGTCGGCGACCGCCCGCGGCTGCTCGTAGATCTCCTTGCGCATGAACCAGTCGAAGCCGCCCTTCTCCGCGGCCGACAGGTCCCAGTCGACGTGGTAGGCGCGGGGCTCGACCGGATTGCCGTCGAAATCGGTCACCTCGACCCCGTCGGCGGTGATCGTCACCACCTGGTTCTGGCTGAGCTCGAGCGCGTCGCGGGTGTACTCGATGAACGCGGCCACGTCGGAGCCGAGGAAGTTCTCCCCGTCGCCGACCCCCACGACCAGCGGCGAGTTGCGCCGGGCGCCGACCACGCGAGTGGGGTCGCCGGCCGCGACCGCGACCAGCGTGAACGCGCCCTCGAGCCGCCGGCAGACACGCTGCATCGCGACGGTGAGGTCGGCGCCGCCGCGCAGCTGCTCGGCCAGCAGGTGCGCGACTACCTCGGTGTCGGTGTCGGAGGCCAGCTCGTGACCGGCCCGCTCGATCTCCGCGGTCAGCGCGGCGAAGTTCTCGATGATCCCGTTGTGCACGACCGCGACCTGACCGGCGTCGTCGGTGTGCGGATGCGCGTTGCGGTCGGTCGGCGGGCCGTGGGTGGCCCAGCGGGTGTGCCCGATGCCGGTGCCGGTGGGGGGCAGCGGCTCCTCGTCCAGCAGCTTGTCGAGGTTGGCCAGCTTGCCGGCGCGCTTCCGGATCGGCAGCCGGCCGTCGTGCACCAACGCGACGCCGGCGGAGTCGTAGCCGCGGTACTCCAGCCGCCGCAGGCCCTGCACCACGACGTCGAGCGCGCGGCGCTCGCCGACGTACCCCACGATTCCGCACATGGGACCCAAGCCTAGCGACGCACCCGACCCACAGCCGCCGACGACGCCGTGAGGACGACACAATGGTGCCCATGTCGCAACCCAGCCGGGCGCAGCGTCCCGGCCAGCGCCCCTCGCCGTACGTCGAGCTGTCCCGCGAGGACTGGGCCCGGCTGGCCGACCGCGTGCAGTCCCCGCTGACGTCGGCCGAGGTGGAGCATCTGCGCGGCCTGGGCGATCCGCTGGACATGGACGAGGTGCATGCCGTCTATCTGCCGCTGTCGCGGCTGCTCAGCCTGTACGTCAATCACGCGGGGACGCTGCACCGGGCCACCGAGCGGTTCCTGGGCCAACCGCAGTCGCCGCGGACCCCGTTCGTGATCGGCATCGCCGGCTCTGTTGCCGTGGGCAAGTCCACCACCGCCCGGCTGCTGCGGGAGCTGCTCGCGCACTGGCCGGAGCATCCCAACGTGACCCTGGTCACCACCGACGGCTTCCTGCTGCCCAACGCCGAGCTGGAGCGGCGCGGAATCCTTGCCCGCAAAGGCTTCCCCGAGTCCTATGACCAGCGGGCGCTGCTGCAGTTCGTGATGGAGGTCAAGTCCGGGAAGGAGGAGGTGGAGGCACCGGTCTACTCGCACCTGGTCTACGACGTGTTGCCCGGCGAGCGGGTCGTGGTGAAGCACCCCGACATCGTGTTGGTGGAAGGCTTGAACGTGCTGCAGCCCGCCCGGCTGAGCGAGGACGGCCGGACCCGGCTGGCGGTGTCGGACTTCTTCGACTTCACCGTGTATGTGGACGCGGAGACCGACGATGTGCGCCGGTGGTATGTGAACCGGTTCTTGCGGCTGCGCGAGACCGCGTTCCGAGACCCCGAGTCGTACTTCCGCCGATACTCCGCGCTGACCGAACCCGAGGCGGTGTCCCAGGCGGAGAAGCTGTGGGACACGATCAACGGCCCGAACCTGGAGCAGAACATCCTGCCGACCCGAGGCCGGGCGTCGCTGGTGCTGCGCAAAGGTGCCGATCACTCGGTGCGCTGGGTGCGGTTCCGCAAGCTCTAGTTCGTTCCCGAGGGGCGGGTTGTTCGTCCCGGTGCGTCAGCGTGACGGACCTATCGCAGTAGATCCGCCCGCTGGGG
>CAZNCE010000062.1:0-17638 GCA_964571285.1 uncultured Nocardioidaceae bacterium
CGTGCCGGCGAAGATGACGTCCTCCATCTTGCCGCCGCGCAGCGACTTGGCGCCCTGTTCGCCCATCACCCAGGCGAGCGCGTCCACCACGTTGGACTTGCCGGACCCGTTGGGTCCGACGATGCAGGTGATGCCGGGTTCGAGCTGCAGGGTGGTGGACGAGGCGAACGACTTGAAACCGCGGAGCGTCAGGCTCTTCAGGTACAACGCGTTGCTCCTCGTGACCGGCGTCCGAGCGGGTTGGCCACGCCGAACACTACCGGGCGCGGGGTCGCAGACCGTGCAGGCCGCACACGAGCGTCGCGCCGACCAGATCGATCGGCGCGACGGGGTAGGTGAAGGGGGATCAGGTGAGGGCGGGTTCGCGTCCCTGCGAGGTCTCGGGGACCTTCATCAGCTCTGCGGCGAGGGCGTCGTTCTCGGCCTGCAGGCGACTGACCATGGCCTCGAGGTCGTGCACACGAAGACGCAACCGCCGGTAGTCGTCGAGAAGCCTGGCGTCGGGGCCGCCGACGTACCCAAGGAGGGCCTTGGCCATGGAGTTCCTCCGCTATGGAGATTGTGTCGTTTTGCGGGCGCTCCAACCGGGGCCGAGAGTGGCTCGTTTGTCCGGGTGCCCGCTGCATCCAGGGTCCCACGCGGCCCGCCTTCGGGTCAAGATGAGCGCCCCCTCCCGGAGGCCTCCCCGAGGCCCCTCCGACACGTCCGGGAGGCGCCCGGGAAACCGGCTCGGATCGGGCTCCGACCCGAGGTCACCAGCGGGCTCGCCGCGGCCGCGGCTGGCAGCGCGGACAGGTGTAGGCGGATCGGTTCATGAACGGGTCGCGACGGATCGGCGTGCCACACCGACCGCAGGGCAGCCCCTCCCGGCCGTACACGTGCAGGGACCGGTCGAAGTAGCCGCTGGCCCCGTTGACGTCGACGTACAGCGCGTCGAAGGAGGTGCCACCGTCGAGCAGCGCGGCGTGCATCACCGCCCGGACGGCGGCGATCAACCGCAGCCCCTCCGTCCGCCGCAGCGTCTCGGTCGGCCGGGCGTAGTGCAGCCGCGCCCGCCACAGCGCCTCGTCGGCGTAGATGTTGCCGATGCCCGACGCCAGGTTCTGGTCCAGCAGGGCGCGCTTGACGCCGGTACGGCGGCGGTGCAGGGCGGTGAACCAGGCCAGGTCGTCGAACTCGGCCTCGAGGGGGTCCGGTCCGATGTGGCGGATCTCCGCCGGCAGCTCGGCGCCGCCCTCGGAGAGCGACAGTCCGCCGAACATGCGCTGGTCGCAGAACCGCAGTTCCCGGCCGCCGGAGAGCTCCAGCAGCACACGCAGGTGGCGGTCGTCCGGGGCGCCGGCCGGCTGCACCAGCAGCTGGCCGCTCATACCCAGATGGGCGAGCAGCGCGTCCTCGTCGTCCAGTGGCAGCCAGAGGTACTTGCCGCGGCGCCTGGCGGCGGTGATCCGTCGTCCCTCGAGCCGGGCGGTGAAGTCGTCCGGGCCGGCCAGGTGGCGGCGCACCGACCGCGGGAACAGCACCCGGGCGGACTCCACGGTCCGCCCGACCACGTGTTCGGCCAGACCGCGGCGGACGACCTCGACCTCGGGGAGCTCGGGCTCGGGTTCGACGGTTGGCTAGTTCGTGGCCGAGGTGGTATCGGGGACGGCGCCGGGCGGGTTGCGTAGGGACCGGTAGGCGGTCTCGGCGGCCTGCTGCTCGGCCTCCTTCTTGGAGCGCCCGGTGCCGTGGCCGTACACCTCGTCGCCGACCCGGACCCGTGCGGTGAAGGTCTTCTCGTGGTCGGGGCCGTCCTCCTCGATGAGGTACTCGGGGACCCCGAGGCCGTCGTCGGCGCACAGCTCCTGCAGCGAGGTCTTCCAGTCCAGCCCGGCGCCCATCTCCGACGCGGCGGCGATCACCGGGTCGAACAGGCGGTGTACCAGCTCGCCGGCGACCACGAAGCCCTGGTCGACGAACACGGCACCGATCACGGCCTCGACGGTGTCGGACAGGATCGAGGCCTTGTTCCGCCCGCCGGTGGTGTCCTCGCCGCGGCCGAGGTGGATGTGCCTCCCGAGGCCGAGCGTGCGACCGACCTCGGCCAGCGCGCGGGCGTTGACCACGGCCGCGCGCAGCTTGGCCAGGCGCCCCTCCGACAGGTCCGGGTGCTCGCGGAACAGGGTCTCGGTGACCACCAGGCCGAGCACCGCGTCGCCCAGGAACTCCAGCCGCTCGTTGGTGGGCAGGCCGCCGTTCTCGTACGCGTAGGAGCGGTGGGTCAGGGCACGGTCGAGCAACTCGAGGTCGAGGTCGGCGACCCCGAGCACGTCCCGCAGCTCGTGGGGGGACTCGCCCGTGCCGTCGGTCATCGCAGCGGAGTGGCTGTTACAGGACCTGGCGGCGGCTGCTTCGGGGGCCGTACTGGCCGCACTGCGGACAGGCATGGTGCGGCAGGTGCTTGGCCCGGCACGCCGGGTTCGCGCAGGTCACCAGCGAGGCGGCGGTGGCCTTCCACTGCGACCTGCGGTGACGCGTGTTGCTGCGCGACATCTTCCGCTTCGGAACCGCCACTGGTCTACTCCTCGTCCCGGCCGGCCCGGTCACCCGCTCCGGCGTTGTCGTCCTCCTGCAGTTCGGCGAGCCCGGCCCAGCGTGGGTCGATCCGCTCGCCGTGCGTGTGCCCGGGGTCGTCGGCGAGCCGCGCCCCACATTCGACACACAACCCGGGACAGTCGTCCCGGCACAGCGGTCCGAACGGCAGTGCCAGCACCACCGCGTCCCGCACCAGCGGCTCGAGGTCGAGGTAATCGCCCTCGAGCCGGCGGGTCTCGTCGTCCTCGTCCGCAGGCTCGTCCTGACCGTCGTACTCGAACAGCTCCTGGAACTTCACCTCGAGCTGTTGCTCGATCGGGTCCAGGCAGCGTGTGCACTCGCCGACCAGTCGTACCTGCGCCGCCCCCGTGACCAGCACACCCTCCATCACGGCCTCCAGCCGGAGGTCGAGCTGTACGGGGCTGCCCTCGGGTACGCCGAGCACGTCGATGCCCAGGTCTGCCGGCGCCGGATCGGATCGGGTCAGCTCACGCTGGGCCCCGGGACGCCTCCCAAGCTCATGGGTGTCGAGCACGAAGGGGGCTCGGGGATCGAGAGTCCTCAGCGTGGGTCACCGCTCGTCAAATCGCCGCACAACAGACCGCGGTCCTCCGCAGAGGACCGGGGCCAGCCTACTTGGTCGGCTCCCCGGTGCTCAAACCGGGACGATCTCAACCGGCGTCGCCCGGCAACGTGATGTCGTCCACGTCGCCGTGGCGCAGCGCGTCCAGGTCGCTGCGACCGTGCAGCTGTTCGCGGCCGCGGGTGAGCGCGTCCAGCGTCTTGGTCAACGTCACCTCGAAGGTGGCGAACTTGAGGTCGACGTACTCGTCGGCCTCCCGGCGCAGCTCCTCGGCCTCCTTCTTCGCCTCCGCGAGCAGCGTGTCCGCGGACTCCTTGGCGTGGGAGTGCACCTCGACGTCGGTGACCAGCCGGTCCCGCTCCACCCGGGCCTCGGCCAGGATCTCCTCCGCCTCCTCCCGGGCTTTGGCCAGCACACCGTCGCGGTCGCCGGTCACCCGGCCGGCCTCGGCGAACGCGTCCGTCAGCGCCTCGTCCAGCTTGTCCACGAGGCCGATCAGCTCCGCCTTGTTCACCAGCACCGACGCCGACATCGGCATCGACTTGGCCTTCTCCACGACCCGGCGGATCTCCGCCAGCTGTGCGTGTACGTCCACGGGCCGTTCTTCTCCTTCGGTTCCACTGCGTGACTTGCGGCTGCCCACCGGCGTGCGGCCGCGGGCCTCGGACGGACTACGCGCGGGGGGCTCCCACCCGCTCCAGCAACCTGGGCAGCACCTGTGCGGGCACCAGGCTCGACACGTCTCCGCCCAGCCGGGCGACCTGCTTGATCAGGCTCGAGGCAAGGAAAGAATACTCCGGGCTGGTCGGCACGAAGACGGTCTCCACCTCGGCCAGCCGGCTGTTCATCTGCGCCATCTGCAGTTCGTAGTCGAAGTCGCTCACCGCGCGCAGCCCCTTCACGATCGCGGTGATGCCGCGTTCGACGCAGAAGTCGACCAGCAACCCGCCGAACGACTCGACCCGGACATTGCCGAACCCGCCGGTCACCGCGCGCAGCAGGTCAAGCCGCTCGTCGGTGGAGAACAGGCCGCGCTTGTCCGGGTTCACCATCACCGCGACGGTGACCTCGTCGAACAGCCCGCTGGCCCGCCGGATGATGTCGAGGTGCCCGTTGGTCACCGGATCGAACGACCCGGGGCAGACGGCTCGACTCACGTCGGCTCTCCTTCCGGTCGCGTCCCGCGGTCGTGGCGGGCGCGGCGACCGTACCAAATCCTGGTCTCGCCGTAGCGCCGGTCCGAGACCGCTGCCAGCCCGCGCGGCCAGGCCAGACCGGGACCTCGGGCCGACCGCTCCACCACGACCAGCGCCTGCTGGGTCAGCCAGCCAGCGGCGACTAGGTCGGCCAGCACGGCGTGCACCTCGTCGGCGCCCACCGCGTAGGGCGGGTCCAGGAACACCACGTCGAAGGCTCCCGGCGCGGCGGGCCCGTCGCGCAGCAGCGTCGTGACCGCGGCCGCCCTCACCTCGACGTCGCCGAAGCCCAGCGCGACGGCGTTGGAGCGGGCCAGCCGGGCAGTGCGCCGGTCCCGCTCCACCAGGAGTACACGGCCGGCGCCGCGGGACCGCGCCTCCAGGCCGACCGCCCCGGAGCCGGCGTAGAGGTCGAGGAACGCCAGCCCCGCCAACCCGCCCGTCCGGGCCTCGACCGTCGAGAACACTCCCTCGCGCACCCGGTCCGAGGTGGGCCGGGTCGTCTCGCCCGGCGGGGTGCGCAGCCGGCGTCCACCGGCCGTGCCGGCGATGATCCGCGTCACGTGCGCTCCAGGAACTCCGCCTGCTCGGTCGCTGCCAGCGCGCGCACCGCACCGGCCAGGGCGGGGTGCTCGGCCAGGGCCGGGTCGGCGGTGACGACCGCGGCGGCCGCCTCCCGGGCGGCGACGATCAGATCCTCGTCGCGGAGCACGCTGAGCAGCCGCAGGTGCCGCGACCGCCCCGACTGGGCCGAACCCAGCACGTCGCCCTCGCGACGCAGCCGCAGGTCCACCCGGGACAGCTCGAAGCCGTCCGCGGTCGCGGCCACGGCATCCAGCCGCTCCCGCGCCGGACTGCCCTGCTCGTCGGCGGTGACCAGCAGGCACAGGCCGGGCTCGGACCCACGGCCGATGCGTCCCCGCAGCTGGTGCAACTGCGAGACCCCGAACCGGTCCGCGTCCAGCACTACCATCACCGAGGCGTTGGGCACGTCGACGCCGACCTCGATCACGGTGGTGGCGACCAGCACGTCGACCTCGCCGTCGGCGAAGCGGCGCATCACGCCGTCCTTGACATCGGGGGGCAGCCGCCCGTGCAGCACGTCCAGCCGCAGGCCGCTCAAGGGCCCGTTCCGCAGTTCGTCCGCGACCGCCAGGACGCCGGCCAGCGGACGCCGCTCGCGGTCGTTCTCGTCCGCGTCCCGGTCGTCCGCACCCGGCGGCCGCGGCTCGTCGTCCTCGCCGGCCCCCTCGTCACCGATCCGGGCGCAGACGACGTACGCCTGCCGGCCGCGACCGACCTCCTCCCGGATCCGCTCCCAGGCCCGGTCCAGCCACTGCGGCTGCTCGGCCACCGGAACCACCGTGGTCTGCACCGGGGCCCGGCCGCTGGGGAGCTGCCGGATCGTGGACACCTCGAGGTCGCCGAACACCGTCATCGCCACCGTGCGGGGAATCGGGGTGGCGGTCATCACCAACAGGTGCGGAGGCTGCTGCTCACCGCTCTTCTCGGTGAGCGCGGCCCGTTGTTCGACCCCGAACCGGTGCTGCTCGTCGACGACCACCAGGCCGAGGTCGGCGAACTGCACCCGCTCCTGCAGCAGGGCGTGCGTGCCCACCACGATCCCGGCCGTCCCGGACGCGGCGTCCAGCAGCGCCGCCTTGCGCGCGGCGCCACCCTGCGAACCGGTGAGCAGGGCGACCTGGGTGCCCTCCTCGGCTCCGCCGAGCATGCCCGCCTGGGCCAGGTCGCCGAGCAGGGCGGTGATCGAGCGATGGTGCTGCTGGGCGAGCACCTCGGTGGGCGCCAACAGCGCGGCCTGACCGCCGGAGTCGACCACCTGCAGCATGGCTCGCAGCGCCACCACGGTCTTTCCGGAACCGACCTCACCCTGCAGCAGCCGGTGCATCGGGTGCGGCTGGGACAGCTCCGCGCTGAGCCGGTCCCCCACCTCGACCTGGGCCTCGGTGAGCCGGAACGGCAGGGCGGCGTCGAACCGCTCCAGGACGCCGTCGGGTCGGCCCGGGCGGGAGACGGCGGGCAGCCGGGAGCGGGCGGCGCGGCGTTCGGCCAACAGCGCCTGCAGCACGAAGGCCTCCTCGAACTTCAGCCGCCGCCGCGCCGCTTGCCAGTCCTGCTGCGTCTCCGGCAGGTGCACGTTGTGCAGCGCCTCCGCCAGCCCCATCAGGTCGTGCCGCTCGCGTACCTCCTCAGGGAGCGGGTCGGGTGGGTCGCCGAGCACGTCGAGGGCGGTGCGCACCGCGCCGGCGATCTGCCACGAGGTGATCTTGCCGGTGATGCGGTAGATCGGGATCAGGTGGCGCACCCGGTCGCGCGCCGCGGCGTCGTCGTCCTCGTCGGCGATCACCTCGTAGTCCGGATGCGACAGCTGCAACCGCCCGTTGAAGTACGTCACCCGGCCGCTGAACAGCGCCCGGGTGCCCGCCCGCAGGGACCCGGCGCGCCAGTCCGCCTGGCCCTTGCGCCGGGCGAAGAACGTGACCTCGAACGTGCGCCCGTTGTCCGCGCTGACCACCACCTCGACCCGCCAGGTGCTGCCGCGGCGCGGCGCCCGCACCGTCGCCGCCTCCACCTGGCCGATCAGCGTCACCAGGTCGTTCGGCTGCAGCCGGCTGACGTCGCTGAGGTCTTGGCTGTCGACATAGCCGCGCGGATAGTGGCGCAGCAGGTCCTCGACCGTCTCCATGCCGAACCCCTTGGTGAGCGTGGACGCCCACCGCCCCACGACCTGGGACAGCCGCTGGTCCAGGAAGTCCCGGGTCGAGTCGGTCTTCGGGGAGCCGTCGCTCACCGCTCACTCCACCCCGATGAGCAGCTGGTAGCGCTGCTGCCCGCCCTCGTACACGAGCGTGTCCAGGTCCGCCCGCGCCGTCTCCACATGGGACCGGACCGCCTCCAACAGGGTGGCCGGGGCGTCGCAGCCGCCGACCAGGGTGACCAGCTCGCCGCCGCCGGCCAGCAGCCGGTCGACCACCTGGCAGGCGGTGCTGTCGAGCGTCCCGCCGACCACGGCGAAGTCGCCCTCCACGATGCCCAGCACGTCCCCGGCGGCACAGGGCCCGGCCATCGTGATCGCGTCCCGGGCGGCGATCGTGACTCCGCCGTGGCGGGTACGGCCGGCGGCCGTGGTCATCGCGACCACGTCCTCGTCGAAGGCGCGACCGGGGTCGTGCACGGCGACCGCGGCCAGCCCCTGCACCTGGGCGCGGGTGGGGATGACCGCGATCCGCTGGCCGGTCTCGCGGGCCGCCTGCGCGGCGGCCTCGGCTACCGCGAGCGTCTCGCCGTCGTTGGGCAGCACCACCACTTCCTCGGCGCCGGTGGCCTGGATCGCCGAGAGCAGGTCGCGGGTCGAGGCACGCCGGCCCGGCCCGCCGCGGACGACGGTCGCCCCGCCACCGCCGAACAGCGCGGCCAGCCCGTCACCCGCGGCGACAGCGACCACGCCGCGCGGGGGCCGGGCCGCGGTCTCGCGCGCCCGGGTGAGCTGGTCGACGAAGTGGGTGACCTGCAGCCGGTGCGGACGGCCCGCGACGATGCCGGCCTCGATGGCCGGCCCCACCTCGTCCACGTGCACGTGCACGTTCCACAGCCCGTCGCCCCCGATCACCACCAACGAGTCGCCGAGCCCGGCGAGCGTGCGGCGTAGTTCGGGGATGCGATCGTCGTCGGCGTCGAGAAGGTACATGACCTCGTAGGCCGGCCCGTCGGCACTCAGGTCGTCCCCGGGGGCGGCTTCGGGCGCCGTCGGCACCGGTAGGGGCCGCGGGACCGGCCGGCCGGGGGCGACGCGCCGGATCCCGGCGAACACGGTCTCGGCGGCCTCCAGCAGCACGCACAGGCCGCGACCACCGGCATCGACCACGCCGGCCGCGGCCAGGGCCGCCAACTGTTCGGGCGTGCGCGCGAGGGCGGCGTCCGCGGCTTCCCGGGCCGCGCTCACCACCTGGGCGGGGGTAACCGGCGCCGACCCGCGATCCTCGGCGGCCAGCCGCTCCGCAGCGTCGGCCGCGGCCCGCGCCACCGTGAGGATCGTGCCTTCGACCGGCCGGCCGACCGCCTCATACCCGGCGTCCGCCGCCCGGGCCAGGATCGCGGCGACCAGCCGGGCGCGATCGCGCACCCGGTCCCCGGACGGTTCACCCGCCGGCTCGAGCAGCGTGTCCACGCCCGCCCGGATCAGCTGGGCCACGATCACGCCGGAGTTGCCGCGGGCGCCGAGCAGGGCGCCGCGGGCCAGCGACCGCAGGGCGACGACGGGGTCCGCGGTGCCGGCGTCGACGAGCGCCGCCCGGGCCGACTCGATCGTCAAGTAGAGGTTGGTGCCGGTGTCGCCGTCCGGAACCGGGTAGACGTTGAGCGCGTCGATCTCCTCGCGGACCTCGCCCAGCCGGTGCAGCGCGACGTCGATCCAGCGACGCACCACGGGGAGGTCGGCTGCCACGCTCTGAGCGTCCACTGCCCTCCGTTCCGTGCCTACCGCCAGCAGGGGCCGCACACCTGCCCGGGTGCCGATGCCTCACGGCCTTGGGCCGAAGGGTAACCGGGCACGCCCCCGGCGCCCCTCCCGTCCCACCCACCGCTCGTCCCGGCTGCAGGCCGTGGGGCGGGGGCCGTCGGGCGGGGCGTGACGATTGGCGTGCGCCGGGCGGGATCGGATATCCTGATCCGGTTGCCCGCCGCCCGGCGGCCGTGGCGACCAGTCGATGCAGTTCCATGACCAAGACCTCGAGGAGCACCGGTGGCAGCCGTCTGTGAAATCTGCGCCAAGCGGCCCGGGTTCGGCAACAACGTGTCCCACTCGCACCGCCGTACCCGTCGGCGTTTCAACCCCAACATCCAGCGGGTGCGCGTCATGGTGGGCAAGACGCCGAAGCGTCTCAACGTCTGCACCTCCTGCCTGAAGGCAGGCAAGGTCAGCCGCTGACCCACCCCCCGAGTTCGCTCGGAGGGCTCCGTTTCCCCCGCAGGCCCGCCAGATCCGGTTCGGATCGGCGGGCCTTTCGTCGTCCGCGGGAGGGGCTCAGGAGAACTGCTCATGACCGGCGGAGCCCTCGTAGTCTGCGCCGTCGACGGTGACCGCCGCAGCGCCCTCGGCGGCCTCGCCGGTCACGCCGACCACCGTCCAAGCTTCCGGCAGCGGCACGTCGGCGGGGAATGTCGCGGCCAGCGCGAAGTCCTCGCCGCCGGTGAGCACGAACCGCATGGGATCCACCCCGAGCGCGGCACCGACCGCGTGCAGCGGCTCGGCCGGTGCGAGTGCGTCGCTGCGCACGTCGATGCCGACACCGCTGGCCGCCGCCAGGTGACCCAGGTCGGCGAGCAGGCCGTCGGACACGTCGATCATCGCGGTCGCCCCCAGCCGGGCGGCCTGCGGGCCGGCCTGATACGGCGGTTCGGGGCGCCGGTGGGCCTCGACCACGGCACGCGGGGAGCGGAAACCGCGCCGCAGCACCCGCAGGCCGGCCTCCGCCCAGCCCAACCGGCCGCACACGGCCACCACGTCCCCGGGGCGGGCACCGGAGCGGAGCACCGGCTGGTCGGCTCCGGTCCCGAGCACCGCGATCGACACCACGATCTCGTCCGCGGCGCTGACGTCTCCGCCCACCAGCATGGCACCGACCAGTGCGCACTCGGCGGTGATGCCGGCGGTCAGCTCGGCCGCCCACCGGGCGGGCAGGTCCGGGGGGCCGGCGAATGCCACCACGAGAGCGGTGGCGGTGCCGCCCATCGCGTTGATGTCGGACAGGTTCGCCGCGGCGACCTTGTGCCCGAGGTCCTCCGCGGACGACCAGTCTCGCCGGAAGTCGCGGTTCTCCACGCTCATGTCGGTGCTGAACAGGAGCCGGCCGGCGGGGACCCGCAGCACCGCGGCGTCGTCCCCGGATCCGACCTCGACCACGGTGGCGTCCTCGTCGCCGGCGCTTGGGGCGCCGCCGGGCCGGGAGCGGAGCGCCTCGATCAGCCCGAACTCGCCGAGGTCGCGCAGGGTGCCGGACAGCTCGTTCATCAGTTCCCTCCGATGGTGGGCACGGGTGCCGAGCCCGCGGCACACGCGGTAGCGTGACTCAACCGACGCCCCGGGCCGGATGGGTGGTCGACCGCGACGATTGACGGTGGAGGCACGACTGTGGTTGTTCAGGCATACATCCTCATCCAGACCGACGTCGGGAAGGCCGCCGAGGTGGCCGAGACGGTGGCCCAGCTGAAGGGCGTCACGTTGGCCGAGGACGTGACGGGGCCGTACGACGTGATCGTGCGTGCCGAGGCCAGCAACGTCGACGAGTTGGGCAAACTCGTCGTCGCCAAGGTGCAGGTACTGGAGGGGATCACGCGCACGCTGACGTGCCCGGTGGTGCATTTTTGAACTCGGACCGGTGCCGACCGCGGGCTAGCGCAGGCCCGCTGGGCGGTTCAGCGCCAGCCTGATCAGTCGGTCGACGAGTTCCGGGTACGGCAGGCCGCTTGCTGCCCACGCGCGCGGGAACACCGAGGTCGGCGTGAAGCCAGGCATGGTGTTGATCTCGTTGATCACCACGCCGCCCTGCGGCAGCACGAAGAAGTCGACCCGCGCCAGCCCCTCGCAGCCGACGGCCCGGAAGGCGCGGACGGCCAGGCTCCGAACCCGCTCGGCGGTCTCCTCGGGTAGCTCGGCCGGAATGTCGAGCTGGGTGGTCTCCTCGGAAAGGTACTTGGCCTCGAAGTCGTAGAACTCGTGGTCGCCGCCGACCCCGATCTCGGCGGGCACGCTGGCCTCCGCGTCCCCGTCCAGCGTCTCCAGCACCCCGCACTCGATCTCCCGCGCCCCCGCGGCGTACGCCTCCACCAGCACCTTGGGGTCGTAACGCTGCGCCTCGGCCACCGCCGCCGCGAGCCGGTCGGGCGAGTCCACCTTGGAGATCCCGAAGCTGGAGCCGCCGCGAGCCGGCTTGACGAAGACCGGGAAGCCGAGGGCGGCGACCGTCTCCTCGCAGGCCGAGCGGTCCCGCTCCCAGTCCCGCGCGGTGATGACCGTGTACGGGGTGACCGGCAACCCCTGGGCCTGGAACAACAGCTTCATGAACTGCTTGTCCATGCCGGCTGCGCTGGCCAGCACCCCGGCGCCCACGTAGCGCAGGCCGGCAGTCTCCAGCAGCCCCTGGATGGTGCCGTCCTCACCCCACGGTCCGTGCAGCAAGGGGAAGACGACGTCGACGGTGCCCAGCGCCCGGGGGACGTCACCCGGTTCGGACACCACCAACTCGTTGCCGGACAGAGCGACGACGGCCTTCCCGGGCTCCACCTCGGGCAACCGGCCGTCGGTCAGCGCGAGCGACTGGTGGTCCTTCTCGTGCAGCACCCACTGGCCGTCGCGGGAGATGCCGATCGGCACCACCTCGTAGCGGTCCTGGTCGATGGCGCGCAGCACGCTACCGGCCGTCACACACGAGATCGCGTGCTCCGACGACCGGCCGCCGAACACGACAGCCACCCGGGGCCGTCCCGGTGGACGCTGCTGCGACTGCTCTGCTGGCTGCTGATCGGACACCGCACCGACCTTACCCGGCACGACTGCCACAATCGCGCAATGACCGACTCGACTGGTGGCGACGACGGACAGGGCAGCGAACACGGCCATGAACACGACCATGGACACGGCCATGAACACGGCCATGGACACGGGGGAGAGCCGACGGTGGGAGGAACCGGCGCGCAGCTGCGCCCGGCGACCGTCGCGGTCACCCGTGGCCGACCGCCCCACACCCCGGATCAGCCGTTGAACCCCCCGGTCGTCCTCGCCTCCACCTACGTCGCCGGCGGTGACCTGGAGTACGGCCGGTACGACAACCCGACCTGGCAGGCGTTCGAGGAGACGCTGGGCGAACTGGAGGGCGGCCGCGCGCTGGCCTTCTCCTCCGGTCTGGCGGCCGTCGATGCGTTGCTGTCGATGGTGAGCCACCAGGAGGTGGTGGTCGCGCCGCGGCACTGCTACCTGGGCACGCTCGCCCAACTGGCCGACCTCGAACAGCGTGGCCGGGTCGCCGTACGGCTGGTGGATGTCACCGACACCGACAGCGTGGTCGCCGCGTGCGAGGACGCCGCGCTGCTATGGCTCGAGTCGCCGACCAACCCCGCCATGGAGGTGGCCGATGTGCCGGCGATCTGCGCCGGGGCACGCGCGGCCGGCGCGACGTCCGTGGTCGACAACACCTTCGCCACCCCGCTGCGGCAGCGTCCGCTCGACCTTGGGGCCGACGTCGTGCTGCACTCGGCCACGAAGTACCTGGCCGGGCACAGCGACCTGCTGCTGGGCGCGATCGTCACCCGCGCCGACGACATCCACGCCGCGCTGGACAACCGACGGCGCACTGTCGGCGCCGTCGCCGGCGCGTTCGAGGCCTGGCTGGCACTGCGCGGGCTGCGGACGCTGCACGTCCGGCTGGACCGCGCGGAGGCCAACGCGCGGGAGCTGGCGCACCGGCTGCACGATCACCCGGGCCTGGAGCAGGTGCGCTACCCGGGCTTCGGCGGGATGCTGGCGATCGTGGTGCGTGGCGGCGCCGAGGGAGCGGACCGGCTGGTCGGCTCGACCCGTCTCTGGGTACACGCCACCAGCCTCGGCGGCGTCGAGTCGACGTTGGAACGTCGCCGGCGCTGGTCGGGCGAGCCGGCCACGATCCCCGAGGGTCTGGTCCGGCTCTCGGTCGGAATCGAGGACGTGGAAGACCTGTGGGACGACCTGGAGGGCGCTCTCCCGGTCCTCTAGGCAAGCGACTACCGCTCGGGTTTGGCACTGCGTGAGATCAGGCTCTGCACCATCTGACCCGGGTCGGTGTCTCCGCGGACGACGGCGGCCACCGCCTCGACGATCGGGACCTCCACGTCATGGCGGCGGGCCAACTCCAGGATCGACTGACAGGACTTGACCCCCTCGGCGATCTGCCGGGTCGAGTGCACGATCTCGTCGACCGTCTGTCCCCTGCCGAGCCGCTCCCCGAACGTTCGGTTGCGCGACAGCGGGGACGAGCAGGTGGCCACCAGATCGCCCAAACCCGCCAGACCGGCGAACGTGTACGGGTCGGCGCCGAGCGCGTCGCCGAGCCGGGCGGTCTCGGCCAGCCCCCGAGTGATCACGGTCGCCTGAGTGTTGTTTCCGAACCCCAGTCCGGCCGCGGCTCCGGTGGCCAGCGCGATCACGTTCTTGGTCGCACCGCCGAGCTCACAGCCGATCACGTCGGCGTTGGTGTAGAGGCGGAACAGGCCGGTGTGGCAGACCTCCTGAACCCGTCGGGCGGCGTCTTGGTCCGTGCACGCGACGACGCTGGCCGCGGGCTGACGGTCGGCGATCTCCCGGGCGAGGTTGGGGCCGGTGACCACGGCGATCCGGGCTGGATCGACCTCGGCGACCTCGGCGATGACCTCGCTCATCCGCTTGCAGGTGCCGAGCTCCACCCCCTTCATCAGCGACACCACGATCGGCGTGGCCGCGAACAGGCCGGCCCATCCGGTCAGGTTCTCGCGCAGCGACTGCGACGGGACCGCGAGCACGGCGATCTCGGCGCCCTGCAACGCCTCCTCCGGCTTGTGGGTGGCCGAGATCGAATCCGCCAGCGGTACTCCCGGGAGGTAGTCGGGGTTCTCGTGGCGTTCGTTGATCGACTTGCAGACCTCTTCGCGGCGGGCCCACAAGGCGATTTCGTTGCCGGCGTCGGCGAGCACGGTGGAGAAGGCTGTGCCCCAGGAACCGGCACCGAACACGGCGACTCTCGTCATCTTTCCTCCGACGTGGTGGGACCCTGCCGACGGTTGGGGTTCCCCGTCGTCGGCAGCTGGTGCGCACGGGGGTCGAACCGCTCCGGGGGGGCCTGCTCCCCGCGCAGTTCCTCCAGCAACGTCGTGATGGCGCCCATGATCCGGGTCGTTCCCTCACGCAGCACCTGCGGGCCCAGCGGCTGTTCGCGGAGGTCGTCGAGGTCGACCGGGTCTCCGGCGATCAGCCGGGCCGTCTTCCGCGGAAGCAGCCGCGGCCGCTTGCTGTACGGCGCGAGGATGTCCTGCGCACCCCACTGCGCCACGGGGATCACCGGCGCGCCGGTGGCCAGCGAGATCCGGGCGGCCCCCGTCTTGCCGACCATCGGCCACAGGTCCGGGTCGCGGGTGATGGTGCCCTCGGGGTAGACCAGCACGGCCTCGCCGCGTCCGATCGCCTCCACCGCGGCGGAGAAGGCCAACGAGGCATTGCGGCTGCTCCTGTAGACCGGGATCTGGCCGGCGGAGCGGAGCAGCCACTTCAGTCCCCGGGCGTCGAGGATCTCGGCCTTGGCCAAAAAGCGCGGCAACCGGCCGTTGTCGTAGATGAAATGTGCGAAGACCAGTGGGTCCACGTGCGAAATGTGGTTGACGACGATCACCGCTCCCCCGGTCCCGGGCAGCTTGTGCGCATCGCGCCAGTCGCGCTTGGTCAGCAGCATCAGGGGTGGTCGCAGAACCGCGATGCAGAGCGCGAGCGCCCAGCCCTTCTTGGGTCCGGCCACGGTGCTCCTTCCTGCGGTCGCCGAGGCGACCTCAGTCTTACCGCCGGGTGGCAATGCTGTCGACCGTTCGTCCAGCAGAACCCGAGGCGCTGCGGTCCTACACTGGCCGCCATGCAGGTGACCGTGGAGTCGTACGACCCGGACACCGGGGCGGGGAGCGTGCTCACCGACTCCGGGGTGCGCTACGAGTTCACGGCCGCGGCGCTGCGAGGCAGTCGACTGCGGTGGCTGCGGCCCGGGCAACGGATGACCCTGGTGCTCAGTGACGGCGGCGTGGTCGAACGGCTGAGGATCGTCACGCTGCCCAGCTGACGATCACAAGTGTGGGCCGCGCCGGTTCGGCGCGGCCCACACCTGTGCAGCGACTCCTCAGCTCTTCTTCGCGGTCCGGCGAGCCGTGGACTTCTTCGCCGGAGCGCTCTTCTTGGCCGCGCTGGTCTTCTTGGCGGTGGTCTTCTTCGCGGCGGTGGACTTGGCCGGTGTCGACTTCTTCGCCGTGGACTTCTTCGCCGGCGTCGACTTCGCCGCGGACGACTTCTTCGCCGTGGACTTCTTCGCCGCCGTGGACTTGGCCGGGGACGACTTCTTCGCCGTGGACTTCTTCGCCGCAGTGGACTTGGCCGGGGCCGACTTCTTCGCCGCGGTGGACTTGGCCGCGGTGGACTTCTTGGCGGCGGTGGACTTGGCCGGTGTCGACTTCTTCGCCGTGGACTTCTTCGCCGCAGTGGACTTGGCCGGGGCCGACTTCTTCGCCGCGGTGGACTTGGCCGCGGTGGACTTCTTGGCGGCGGTGGCACCCCCGCTGGTGGTCAACGACAGCTTGGGCAGCTTACGGGCACCGGAGACGACCGCCTTGAGTTCGGATCCGGCGCGGAAACGCGGTACTGCGGTCTTCTTCGCCCGCTTGCGCTCCCCCGTGGCCGGGTTTCGCACCATGCGCGACGGCTTGACCACTCGCTCGAACGCGCCGAACCCCGTGATCGCGACCTTCTCCCCTCGGGAGACCTCGCGCATGATGGCATCGGTGACCGATTCGAGGGCGTGCTGGGCGGCCCGCCGGTTGCCGTCGAAGTAGGTCGAGAGCGTCTCGATGAGCTGGCTCTTGTTCACTGGCTTCCCTTTCGTGAACGGCTGGTCGAGCACGCTCGCTCGACTTTCCTTGCAAACTTAGGCAATTCGGGACGCCGTGACAATGACCCACGCAGGTTTTTGCGTGGTGTTTCTGTGACGAGTTCAGATCGTACTCGGTTTCCAGCTCGGCCGCCTCTCTTCGAAGGCGGTGATGTCTTCCCCATGAGACAAGGTGATTCCGATGTCGTCGAGGCCCTCGAGGAGTCGCCAGCGGGTGTAATCGTCGATCTCGAACGGCACCTCGAATTCGCCGGCCCGGAGGCGCCGTTCGACGAGATCCACCTCGAGCCGAACGGTCGGATCGGCCTCGATCAACTCCCACAGCCGCTCCACAACGTCTTGCTCAACCCGTGCCGTGAGCAGCCCCGACTTGCCCGAGTTGCCGCGGAAGATGTCCCCGAAGCGGGAGGACACGACGACCCGGAACCCGTAGTCGAGCAAGGCCCAAACGGCGTGCTCGCGCGAAGATCCGGTGCCGAAGTCCGGGCCGGCGACGAGCACCGACGCGCCCTCGTAGTGAGGCTGGTTCAAGACGAAGTCGGGGTCCTTGCGCCAACTGGCGAACAGCCCGTCCTCGAAGCCGGTCCGCGTCACGCGCTTGAGGTAGACCGCCGGGATGATCTGGTCGGTGTCCACGTTGCTGCTTCGCAACGGGACCGCGGTGCCGGTGTGCTGGCTGAACTTCTCCATGATCGATCCTCTCGTGGGCCGGGCTGGTCAGCGGGTTGCGGACGGATCACCGACGGGGGCCAGGTCCGCCGGCGCGGCGAGCCGCCCGACCACTGCGGTCGCCGCGGCCACCAAGGGCGAGACCAGGTGCGTGCGACCGCCCTTTCCCTGCCTGCCCTCGAAATTGCGGTTTGAGGTCGATGCGCACCGCTCCCCAGGGGACAGCTGATCGGGGTTCATGCCCAAGCACATGGAACAGCCGGCGCCACGCCACTCCGCCCCGGCGTCCTTGAACACCACGTCGAGCCCTTCGCTCTCCGCCTGCAGCCGAACTCGCGCCGAGCCCGGAACGACCAACATCCGCGTGCCTTCGGCGACGCGCCGCCCGCGGATCACCTCCGCCGCCGCCCGCAGGTCCTCGATCCGGCCGTTCGTACAGGAGCCGAGGAACACGGTGTCGATGGCGATGTCCCGCATCCGCGTCCCGGGGCTCAGCGCCATGTAGTCCAGGGCCTTGGCGGCCCCCGCCCGCGCCGACTCGTCGGTGAAGTCGTCGGGGTTGGGCACGGACGCGCTCAGCGGCACACCCTGCCCGGGGTTGGTGCCCCAGGTGACGAACGGCGTGATCTCCGCGTCGTCCAGCACCACCTCGGCGTCGAAGGTCGCGTCCTGGTCGGTGACCAGCGTCTGCCAGTGCTCGACAGCACGATCCCACTCAGCGCCCTTCGGGCTGTGCGGCCGGTCCTGCAGATAGGCGAACGTGGTCTCGTCGGGGGCGATCATGCCGGCCTTGGCCCCCCACTCGATGGACATGTTGCAGATCGTCATCCGGCCCTCCATGGACAGGGCGCGGATGGCCTCCCCGCGGTACTCCACGATGTAGCCCTGCCCTTCCCCGGTGCCGGTTTTGGAGATCAGCGTCAGGACGAGGTCCTTCGCGGTGACGC
>CAZNCE010000063.1:0-17493 GCA_964571285.1 uncultured Nocardioidaceae bacterium
GAACTGCCTGGCCCTGCAGGACTTCTGCGAGAAGGCCGGCGTCGAGACGCGGGTGCAGACCGCGATCACCATGGGCCAGGTGGCCGAGCCGTACATCCCGCGCCGCGCCGTGCGGCACCTGGAGAAGGGCCGGGTGGTCATCTTCGGCGCCGGGTCCGGCATGCCGTACTTCTCCACCGACACCGTCGCCGCCCAGCGCGCGCTGGAGATCGGCGCCGAGGTCATCTTGATGGGCAAGCAGGGCACTGACGGGGTGTACGACCGCGATCCCAACACCCATGCGGACGCGGTGAAGTTCGACTTCCTCACCTACGACGAGTTCTTGTCCCGCGGGCTGCGGGTGGCCGACGCGACCGCGATCAGCCTGTGCCGCGACAACGACATGCCGATCCTGATGTTCGACCTGATGCACGAGGGCAACATCGCCCGGGTCTGCGCAGGTGAGAGGATCGGCACTGTGGTGGCGGCCTCGCCGTCCGCGGCCGGCCCGGCGGAGTCCCGTTAGGGCCCGGCCGGCGCGGACGCCCGGCCGGTCCACGACAAGGATGCACAACAGGTACGCCGCCAGCCGCCGTACCCGACCGAAGGAGCGGGCGTGAGCGACCAGACGCTGATCAGCCGGACGATGAGCGAGGCCGACCAGAAGATGGGCAAGGCCGTCGACGTGGCGAGGGAGGACTTCGCCGCGATCCGCACCGGTCGGGCACATCCGGCGATGTTCAACCGGCTCACCGCCGACTACTACGGCACCCCGACCCCGATCCAGCAGCTCGCCTCGTTCCAGTCGCCGGAGGCGCGGGTCGTGCTGATCCAGCCGTACGACCGGACGGCCGGCGCGGCGATCGAGAAGGCCATCCGCGACTCCGACCTGGGCGTGAACCCGGTGGACGACGGCAAGGTGATCCGGGTGGTGATGCCCGAGCTGACCGAGGAGCGTCGTCGCGACTACATCAAGGTGGCGCGGACGAAGGCCGAGGAGGGCCGGGTGGCGGTGCGCAACATCCGCCGCCACGCGAAGCAGACGATGGACCGGGCGGTCAAGGACGGCGAGGTCGGCGAGGACGACGTCAACGCCGCGGAGAAGCGGCTGGACGGGATGACCAAGTCCCACGTCGACCAGATCGACGAGCTGTTGAAGAACAAAGAAGCCGAACTGCTCGAGGTCTGACTTGGTGCAGACGCCGCCCAAACCGGAGGCCTCGTCCGGAGCCACGCCGAACCCGCACGGCCGGGCCGGCCGTGACCTCCCGGCGGCGATCGGCATCGGCCTGCTGCTGCTGGCGGTGGTCGCCGCCTCGCTGTACTTCTGGAAGCCGGCGTTCATGTTCGTGGCCGCGGCCGCGATCGGACTCGGCATCCTGGAGCTGCGCCAGGCCCTCCGACCAGCCGGCGTCTCGCTGCCGTACGAGCCGATCCTGCTCGGCGGTGCGGCGATGCTCGCCGGCGGGTACGTCGGAGGATCGCCGGCGCTGGTGACCGCCCTCGCGGTGACCGCGCTGGCCACCATGCTGTGGCGGCTCCGCGGCGGCGTGCAGGGCTTCGTGCGGGACGCCACCGCGGGTGTGTTCGTGGCCGTGTACGCGCCGTTCCTCGCCGGGTTCGTCGCGCTGCTGCTGCGCCAGGAGGACGGGTCGCTACGCGTGGTCACGTTCGTCCTGGTGACGATCGCCTCGGACATCGGCGGGTACGCCGTCGGGGTGCTGGCCGGCCGGCACCCGATGGCGCCGGTGATCTCGCCGAAGAAGTCCTGGGAGGGCTTCGCCGGCTCCGCCGCCAGCTGCGCGGTGGTCGGCTGGCTGACCGTCACCTACCTGCTGGACGGCCGGTGGTGGGTCGGCGTCCTGCTGGGCCTGGTGGTCGTGGTGATGGCCACGCTCGGGGACCTGTGCGAGTCGGTGATCAAGCGCGATCTCGGGATCAAGGACATGAGCAACCTGCTGCCCGGCCACGGCGGCATCATGGACCGGCTGGACTCGCTGCTGGCGGCGGTGGCACCGACCTGGCTGCTGCTCTTCTACCTGGTGTGACCGGCCGAGGACGTGGCCAGCGGCCGGGCCACGGCGCGCCGGACCACCAGCTCGACCAGCTCGGTCACGACCCCCAGAACGGGCGGGCTGGTGACCCCGGCGCGCGCCGCGCTGTCCGCCGCCCGCGCCGGCAGGGTGCCGTCGGCCACGAACAGCGAACCCAGCGCGATGCGGCCCGCGTCCCCGGCCGCCGCGGAGACCCGGCGGATCGCCTCTTCCGGGCGTTCACCGGGGCCGGTGGCGAACGCGGCGGCCGCGGGCAGTCCACGCCGGAGGCCCCAGCGGTCGGCCAGCCGGTGCACGACGTTCCGCGCTGCGGCGTCGGACGAGCCTGCCGCGACCAGCACCAGCCCGGACGGCCCGAGCGCCGCCCGGACTCCGGTTCGCATCCGCCGCTCCAGCCCGGCCAGCAGCAGGTCGGCGCCCGCGGGGTCACGGACCGGGTCCACCAGCGGCGGGGCCAGCTCGACGAGCGTTCCCGGCAGCTCCTGCGCGGTCGCCGCCACCGCCGCCGGCACATCGCGGCGCACGTGCACGCCCGGCGCGAACAGCAGCGGCACCACCCGGATCCGCTCGACGCCAGTGCCGGCCAGCTCGCGGATCGCGGTCCGGAGATCGGGTTCGGCGAGCTCCAGGAAGGCCACCCGCACCGGTGTCGCGGCGAGCCGGTCGGCGACCAGCGCGGCCAGCGCGTGCACGGTGCGCTGTGCCCGCGGGTCGCGGCTGCCGTGCGCGAGCAAGATGATCCCGGTGCTCACCCCGGCTCCCGCCAGTCCGGGGCCAGCCGGACCACGCCGCCGACCACGGTGACCGCGGGCGGCCGCACCGCCGCCCTCCGGGCGGCCTCCGCAATCGTGCCGAGCACACCGAACGTCGCGCGCTGGCCCGGCCCGTACCCGTCCTCGACCATCGCCACCGGGGTGTCCGCCGGCAGGCCGCGGGCCTGCAGGGTCGCCGCGACGGCGCCGATCCGGTCCACCCCCATCAGCACCAGCAGCGTGTGGTCGGGGCGGGCGGGCACCTCGCTCAGCTCGTCGTGGCCCGTGACCACGGTGAACCCGCGGGCCACGCCACGGTGGGTGACCGGGATGCCGACAGCCGCGGGCACCGCGGTCGCGCTGGACACCCCGGGCACCGCCTCGACCGGCACCCCCGCGTCCCGGCAGGCCTGCAGCTCCTCCCCGCCGCGGCCGAGCACGTACGGGTCACCCCCCTTGAGCCGGACCACTCGGCGTCCGGCCCGGGCGTGCTCCACCAGCAGCTCGTTGATCCGCTGCTGCGGCACCGGGTGATGGCCCGGCGTCTTGCCGACGTCGATCACCAGCACGTCCGGATCCAGCTCGTCGAGCAGCGCCTGCGGTGCCAGCCGGTCCACCACCACCACGTCGGCGCGGGCCAGCAGCCGGCGGCCCCGGGTGGTGATCAGCCCGGGCGAGCCCGGACCGCCGCCGACCAGCGACACCGTGCCGGGGCCGGTTGGGCGGTACGGCCGAATGGGCAGCTCACCGCTGTCCAGCGCCGCCGCCACCGCGGTGCGCAGCCGGGCGGCCCGGCGCGGATCCGCTCCGCCGGAGACGGCGACCGTGACCCCGTCGGCGCGGGCCACCGCAGGCACCCAGGCCGTGGCGGCGTCGGCGTCCCCGGCGCGGACGCACCAGATCCGGGCGGCCTCCGCCTCGGCCGACACCCGGTCGTCGACCGCGACATCGCCGGTCGCCGTGTGCACCAGCCAGCAGCCGGACAGGTCGGAACTGCGGTACTCCCGCTGCTCCCAGCGCACCAGTCCACCGGTGACCAGGTCCTGGAGGTCCTCGCAGATCCAGGGCGACACCACCAGCACCCGGGCGCCCGCTCGGGCCAGTCCGTCGGCGCGGCGGGCCGCGACCGGCCCGCCGCCCACCAGCAGCACCGGCCGACCGGCCACCTGCAGCGTCACCGGATAGCCCGCCGCCTGGTCTGCGGCGACTGCGGTCGGCGCGCTCATGGGTGGATCCCGCACTCGGTCCGGTCGGTGCCCGCCCACCGTCCCGACCGGGCGTCGCCCGGCCACTGCGGCCGCTGGGTGCACGGTAGGCAGCCGATCGACGGGAAGCCGCGGGCCACCAGCGGGTTCACGGGGACGTCGTGCTCGACCACATACGCGGCGACGTCGTCGTCGGACCACGCGGCCAGCGGGTTGATCTTGACCAGGCCGTGCCGTTCGTCCCAGGCCACTGTCGGCGTGTCCGCCCGCGACGGCCCGTCGGCGCGGCGCAGCCCGCTGGCCCATGCCTGGTAGCCCGCCAGCGCCTCGGCCAGCGGCTCCACCTTGCGCATCCGGCAGCACGCCTGCGGGTCCCGCCCGTACAGCCGCGGGCCGTAGGCGGAGTCCTGCTCCTCGACGCTGAGCCGCGGCCGGATGTCTCGTACCGTGACCGGCAGCGTCGCCTCCACCTGTTGCCGGGTCCGCAGCGTCGCGGTGAAGTGGTACCCGGTGTCGAGGAAGAGCACGTCAACGCCGGGCAGCCGCCGGGAGACCAGGTGGGCCAGCACCGCGTCGGTCATGCTGGATGCGACCGCGAGCGAGGAGCCGAACGTCGCCGCGGCCCAGTCGACAACCCGGTGCGCGTCGGCGTGGGCCAGCTCGGAGCCTGCGTGGAGGGCCAGCGAGCGGAGCTCGTCGGTGGTCCGGTGCGGCGCCGGATCGGCCCGGGTGCCCGGTTCGATCTCGCGCTGGGCGGGGAGGGTCATCGCAGGTCCTCCTCGGGCGCGCGCTGCACCCAGGCGGAGAACGACTCGTCGCCCTCGCGCCGGGCCAGGAAGCTTCGCACCAGCCGCTCCACGAAGTCGGGCAGCTCGTCCGCGGTCACCTTCAGCCCGCGGACCTTCCGCCCGAGTCCGGGCTCGTCGCGGTCGGTCGCTGCCAGCCCGCCACCGAGATGGACCTGGAACCCCTCCACCTGGCTGCCGTCGTCGTCGGTGACCAGTTGTCCCTTCAGCCCGATGTCGGCGGTCTGGATGCGGGCGCAGGAGTTCGGGCAGCCGTTGAGGTGCAGGCTGATCGGCGGGCACGAGTCCAGCCCGGCCAGCCGGGTCTCCAGCTCGCGGACGACCGCGGCGGCCCGCGCCTTGGTCTCGACGATGGCCAGCTTGCAGTACTCCAGGCCGGTGCAGGCGATCGTGCTCCGCCGCAGCGGGCCGGGTCGGGCGCTCAGCCCGAGCTCGCCCAACTCCGCGACGACCGCTGGTACGTCCGGCTCCTCGATGTCGAGCACCAGGAGCTTCTGGTGCGGGGTGGTGCGGACGCGCCGCGAGCCGAACGCCTCGGCAACCTCGGCCACCCGCGTCAACACGGTCCCGGAGACCCGTCCGACCGTGGGGGAGACACCGACGAAGAACCGGCCGTCGTGCTGGCGGTGGACTCCGATGTGGTCGCCGGGCGCGGTCGCGGCCGGCGGCGGCGGACCGTCCGGCAGCCGCCGGTGCAGGTACTCGGTCTCCAGCACCTCGCGGAACCGCTCGACGCCCCAGGCCGCGACCAGGAACTTGAGCCGCGCCCGGTGCCGCAGCCGGCGGTAGCCGTAGTCGCGGAACACCGAGGTGACCCCGGCCCATACCTCGGGTACGTCCGCGGGCGCGACCCAGGCGCCGAGCCGTTCGGCCAGTCGTGGGTTGGTGGACAGCCCGCCGCCGACCCACAGGTCGTACCCCACGCCGAGCTGCGGGTGCCGGACGGCCACGAAAGCGACGTCGTTGATCTCGTGCGCCACGTCGAGGCTGGGATGCCCGGTGATCGCGGTCTTGTACTTGCGCGGCAGGTTGGAGAACTCCGGGGTGCCAAGGTAGCGGTCGGCGATCGCCCGGATGGCCGGTGTCGGGTCGACCAGCTCGTCGGCGGCGACCCCGGCGACCGGGCTACCCAGGATCACCCGGGGCACGTCTCCGCAGGCCTGCGTCGTCGACAGCCCGACGGCCTCGAGCCGGCGCCAGATCTCCGGCACGTCCTCGATGCGTACCCAGTGCAGCTGCACGTTCTGCCGGTCGGTCAGGTCCGCGGTGTCCCTGGCGAACTCGGTGGACACGGCGCCGATCACCCGCAGCTGCTCGGTGGTCAAGATGCCGCCGTCGACCCGCACCCGCAGCATGAAGTGCGAGTCCTCGAGCTCCTCCGGCTCCAGCTGGGCGGTCTTGCCGCCGTCGATCCCGGGCCGGCGCTGGGTGTAGAGGCCCCACCAGCGGAACCGCCCGCGCAGGTCGTCAGGCGCGATGCTGTCGAAGCCGTTGCGGGCGTAGACGGTCTCGATCCGGTGCCGGACGTTGAGCCCGTCGTCGGCGGCCTTCATCTCCTCGGTGGCGTTGAGCGGTGCCCGGTCGCCCAGGGCCCACTGGCCGTCGTTGCGCCGGGGCTTGGCGTCGGTGCTGCCGGTGGGTGCGGGGGTGGGAAGGGAAACGGGTCTGATGGTCGGTGTCGTCGTCATGACGGTGGTCCTCGGGGGAGAGGACACGCCCGGGAGTACGCGAGCCGGGCCCGAGAGGTCTGCGGTGGAGGGCCGGTCCGGACGCCGGGCGCGTCCAGCCGGAAAGGGGACGGATGCGCCTCAGCGGGGCCGGCACATCATGGTGCAGACAAGCGCCAGGTCCACGTGGAGCCGACCCACGAGGTGTACCGGCGCTGCGGTCGCCATGGGCGGAGACGCTACGGCCTACCACAGCCGTCCACGCGCCGTATCAGCATCCGGACGGTGGGTCGCCGGGCCCGGTCCGGGGGTCGTTGGCCGCAGTGGGCGCGGCATCGGTCGGGTTGTCGGCCGGGTCGATGCCGCATGGGACAATCGACTGCCATGTCCACCCGATCGCTGCCGTTGGTCTTCGCCGAGCCACGCGGGCGCCGCAAGCCGCCGACGCACCTGGCCGACCTGACGCTGGCGGAGCGGCGCCAGGCCCTGGAGGCGGCCGGGCTGCCGGCGTACCGGGCCAACCAGGTGTCCCGCCACTACTTCGAGCGGCTGGTCGAGGACCCGGAGCGGATGACCGACCTGCCGGCGAGCCAGCGGCCCGCGCTGGTGGCCGAGCTGCTGCCGCCACTGCTGACCCCGCTCAACCAGCAGCAGGCGGACCGTGGCCGCACGGTCAAGACGTTGTGGCGGCTGTTCGACGGCGCGCTCGTCGAGTCGGTGCTGATGCGCTACCCGGACCGGGTGACGATGTGCGTGTCGTCGCAGGCCGGGTGCGGGATGGCGTGCCCGTTCTGCGCCACCGGACAGGGCGGGTTGCAGCGCAACATGTCCACCGCGGAGATCGTGGAGCAGGTGGTCGCCGGTGCCCGGGCGCTGGCCGCCGGCGAGGTCGCGGGTGGCCCCGGTCGGGTGTCCAACGTGGTGTTCATGGGCATGGGTGAGCCGATGGCCAACTACAAGGCGCTGATGGGTGCGGTGCGCCGGCTGGTGGCCCCTCCGCCGGAGGGACTGGGCATGTCCGCCCGCGGGGTCACCGTGTCCACGGTCGGCCTGGTGCCGCGGATGCGGGAGCTGGCCGAGGAGGGCCTGCCGGTGACGCTGGCGCTGTCGCTGCACGCGCCCGACGACGAGCTCCGCGACGAGCTGGTCCCGGTGAACACCCGGTGGAACGTGCACGAGGCGGTGGGTGCGGCCTACGACTACTGGCGGGCCACCGGCCGTCGGGTGTCGATCGAGTACGCCCTGATCCGGCAGATCAACGACCAGGCCTGGCGGGCCGACCTGCTCGCCGACGTGCTGAACGCGTACGGTCGCGGCTGGGTGCACGTGAACCTGATCCCGCTGAACCCCACCCCGGGGTCGAAGTGGACCGCGTCCGACCCCGCGGACGAGGCGGCGTTCGTCCGGGCGCTGCAGGCCGGCGGGATCCCCACCACCGTCCGCGACACCCGTGGCCGTGAGATCGACGGGGCCTGCGGCCAGCTGGCCGCAAGCAGGGCGTAGGCCGTGGGCGACTCGGCCGCGCTGCCGCCGACCTTCGTGTTCGACGGCGACTGCGGCTTCTGCTCCAGCTCGGCCCGGCTGCTGCGCCGGCTCGGGCCCGGGCCGGCTCGGGTGGAGGCGTGGCAGCGGCTGGACCTGGCAGCGCTCGGGCTGACCGAGGCCGAGTGCGACGAGTCGGTGCAGTGGGTGGCGCCACACGTGCACAGCCGCGGGCCGCTGGCGATCGCCGACTACCTGGCGGTCTCGCGCCGTCCGGTCGCCCGTGCCGCCGGCCGGCTGCTCGGCCTGGGGCCGGTGCAGTGGGTCGCCCGGCCCGTGTACGCCTGGGTGTCGCGGCACCGCCACCAGCTGCCCGGCGGCACGCCCGCCTGCCGCCTCGACCGCTGAGACGCCAAAACTTCCCGCTGAGACGCCAAATGTTCCCGGTGAGCCGCCAAGACTTCCCGGCTGAGTGGCCCGCTCGAGGCGTGTCGGGGGAACCTAGCCGCGGCCGTCCAGCAGCGTCGGCACGTCGGCTATCGAGTCCACCAGGTGCACCGCGCCCGCCATCGGGCGGTCGTGGGCCATCGCCTTGAGCAGCGGCCAGGCCGGCCATTCCTGCGTCCAGTGCCGCTTGCCGACCAGGATCATCGGCGTGACCGCCCCGCCCTCGGCGTAGTAGTTCTCGCAGGCGTCCATGAAGATCTCCTGCACCGTGCCGGCGGCGCCGGGCAGGAACACGATGCCGGCGTCGCAGTGCCGCAGCAGGGTGTCCTCGCGCAACGAGTTCTGGAAGTACTTGGCGATCCCGGTCGCGAACACGTTCGGCGGCTCGTGGCCGTAGTACCAGGTCGGGATGCCGATGCTGTCGGCGCCGCCGGGCCAGCGGTCGAGCACGCCGAACGCGGACCGGGCCCAGCTGCTGGTGGACGGGCGGAACCGCGGCGCCGTCCCCAGCTCGGCCAGCGCCGCGACCAGCGTCCCGTCCGGCTCCCGGGACAGGTACGCCCCGAGGTTGGCGGCCTCCATCGCACCGGGGCCGCCGCCCGTCGCGACCAGCCGCCCCTCGGCGGCCAGCTGCCGGCCGAGCCGGGCCGCCGCGGCGTACCCCGCCGAGTCCCGTGGGAGCCGGTGCCCGCCCATCACCCCGACCGTGCGATGCCCGCGCAGCCGCTCGTCCAGCGCCTTGTCGATGGCATGGTCGTGCAGCGCCCGGGCGATGGTGAACTCCGAGCCGGGGGCGGCCTGCCGCGACCAGGCATAGACGCGCGCATCCGGCGTGCCGGCGTAGCCGCGCTGCGCGAGCCCGGCATACAGCTCTCGGGGCGAGTACAGCTCGGCACGGTACGGCTCGAACGGCACATCGGGGATGGTGGGGAAGATCAGCGCGGAGCCGGTGCGCAGGTGCTTCTCGGCCTCGTCGGTCAGCGCGCAGCCCAGCAACAGCGCCCCCGCGGGATCCAGCGACAGCAGCTCGGCCGTCCGCCCGGTCAGGTCGACCGTCTCCAGCCGCCACCCGGCCATCCGCCGCGCGCCGGCCCGGATCAGCCGGTCGAACTGCGCCAGCGAGTCGATGTCGAGGGTCGCGCCCGTGCGCCTGGCCACGAGCCGACCCTAGCGGCGGGCGGGTTCTCCGGCCCGCTCACATCGGTTGGCCGAACGCGGCTCCCACCAGTTCGCCGAACAGCTCCTGCTCATCGACGTCCAGCCCGCGTGACTGGAACCAGCGGCAGACATTGGTGGCATCGCGCAGCAGGAAGTCCATCCCCTGCGGGTTGCCGACGATGTCGACCGCCTGGGGCAGGTCGATCAGCACCACCCGCGAGCTTTGCGCCAGCACGTTGTACGCCGACAGGTCGCCGTGGGCCAGGCCCAGCGCAGCCAGGTCGCCCATCGCGTCGCGGAGCTGCTCGAAGTAGCTGCCCAGCAGGTCACGGTCCGGCCGGGTCTGCGCCAGCCGGGGTGCCGGCTCGCCATCGACCTCGATGAACTCCATCAGCAGTTCGGTACCGTCGATCTGTACCGGGTAGGGGACCGGCAGGCCGGCCCGCCACAGGCGACCCAGGGCGTCCCACTCCGCCCAGGCCCACTGGCCGGCGGCGACGCTCCGCCCGTGCGCGGACTTCTTCGCCAGGGCGCGGGCGTCCCGACTCTTGCGGGTGCGGCGCCCCTCGACGTACGCGCTGCTGCGGTGGAAGGAGCGGTGCTCCTCGCTGCGGTAGCGCTTGGCGGCCAGCAACACGGCTCGCGGACCCTCGACCAGAACGTGGTCGGGGACCGCGCGTTCGATCAGGTGGACGTCGGCTTCTTTGCCGGTCTTCAGCACCCCGAGCTCGGTGTCGATCGCCGCTTGCGAGGTGACGACCCAGTCGGGTCGGGGTTCGGGGCCGCGGCTGCCACGCTCGATCTGCATCCAGGTGGACCAGCGCTGGTCCTCGTCCGGCTCGTCGATAGAGCGGAAGTCGAAGACGAACGGGTCATCCGGACGGTCGTCGGCGACGGTCTCGGCGTCCAGCTGGGTGTCGCCCGCTGTGGTTTCGCGAGCGGGTGCGGCGTCAGTACGCCAGGAGGAGATGTCGTGGGACATCGGTGGGCACACTCCGAAGGTGAGAGGAGGCGGGGACATTGACGGTCCCGATGACAGTGATGGTCATGTCGCGCCTCCTCTCCCTTCGCGCGGCGAAACACCGCTACCCCGTATCGCGGACTACTGTGCGCGATACCCCGCCCGCGGGCAAACGAATTTATCGTCGGAGTTGTCGATCGGGGTGTTGGCCGTTCGTCGACCCAGTGACGGACCCAGAGCTGAGGAGACACCATGCCCCAGTACGTATTCCTGCTGTACGGCGACGAGAGTTGGTTCGACGAGATCACGCCGGAGAGCTGGGAGGAGGACATGGCTGCCCACGCGGCCTTCGCCGCGGCCGTCGAGCGGGCCGGCGCTCGGATCCTCGGCGGCGCTGCGCTCGACCGGACCAGCACCGCCACCACCCTCCGCCGCCCGGCCTCCGGCGACGAGCCGCTGATCACCGACGGGCCGTTCGCGGAGATCAAGGAGGCGCTCGGCGGCTTCTACATCATCGAGACCGAGAGCCTGGACCAGGCCCTGGAACTGGCCGCCGGCTGCCCGACCGGCGTGCTGGAGGTGCGGCCGGTGCTCAATACCGACTCGCCGCCGATCTGACGGTGCCTGGCCGATGACCGAGACCGCTGCGGTGGGCGACGCCGTCGAGCGAGCGCACCGGCGGCACTGGGCCGAAGTGCTGGCCGCCGTGGTCGGACTGACCCGGGACCTGGACCTGGCCGAGGAATGCACCCAGGAGGCCTACGTCGCAGCGCTCCGGTCGTGGTCGGCCGCGCTGCCGGACAACCCGGCCGCGTGGCTCACCACCACCGCACGGCGGGTGGCGCTCGATCGCCTTCGCCGGGAGGCCACGCTGCGTCGCAAGCTGCCCCTGCTGATCGTCGACGCCGGACCGACCGGCGCGAACGCGGATCCGGCCGATAGCGGCGACGACTCGCCGACCGACCTGCTCCGGCTGGTCTTCACCTGCTGCCATCCGGCGCTGTCGCAGCCAGCACAGGTCGCGCTCACCCTGCGGCTGCTGTGTGGCCTGACCACAGCCGAGGTGGCCGCCGCGCTGCTGGTCAAGGAGGCGACGGCCGCAGCCCGGATCACCCGGGCCAAGCACAAGATCGCCGCCGCCGGCATCCCGTTCCGCGTCCCGGACGACGGTGAGCTCCCGCAGCGGCTGGACGCCGTGCTGACCGTGATCCACCTCGCCTACACGGCTGGTCACACTGCTCAGGGTGGTGGTCTGGTCCGTCCGGACCTGACCGTACGCGCCATCGGCCTGGCCCGGATGCTGGCCGGGATCCTGCCGGAGGAGTCGGAGGTGCAGGGCCTGCTGGCCATGCTGCTGCTCACCCAGGCGCGAGGGGACGCGCGGATCGGCCCCGACGGTGAGCTGGTGCTGCTGCGCGACCAGGACCGCGGACAGTGGGACCAGGCGATGATCCGTGACGGTCTCCGGCGCGCGACCGTCGCGCTGCGCCTCGGCGACGGCCGGTTCGCGTTGCAGGCCGCTATCGCCGGGCTGCATGCGACGGCGGGCAGCTGGGACGGCACGGACTGGCCCCAGGTCGTGCGCATGTACGACGGCCTGCTGCGGTGCTGGCCATCGCCGGTGGTGGCCGCCAACCGCGCGGTCGCCCGCAGCTTCGTCGCCGGCGCGGACCTTACCGGCGTGCTCGCCGAGCTGGATGACCTGGTTGCCGGGCCCGGGCTCAAGGACTACCCGTACCTGCACGCGGCGCGGGCCGACGTCCTCGCCCGCCTGGGACGCACCGAGCCGGCGCGGCACGCCTACGACGAGGCCATCTTGGTCGCGCGCAACGACGTGGAGCGGCGCTTCCTCAGCCGCAGGCGCGATGACCTCGAGCACTGATGCACGACCGCGCCGACGGATGCTCTATCCCGCTGACCTCGGCGCGTACGGCGGGAGCGCCCCCTGCACCGGCAGCATGATCGAGTACAGCGACGTGGTGGCGCAGATGAACAGTCGGTTGCGTTTAGGGCCGCCGAACTCGAGGTTCGCGACCACCTCCGGGACCAGCACCTTGCCGATCAGGGTGCCATCCGGGTGGTAGCAGTGCACGCCGTCCGCGGCACTGGTCCACACCCGCCCGTCAGTGTCGATGCGCATGCCGTCGAACACGCCGTTGGTGCTGGTCGCGAACACTTCCCCGCCTGTCAGTGAGCCGTCCGGTCCGACCGCGAAGACCCTTATGTGGTTGAGTTCCGAGTCGGACACGTACAACAGTGACTCGTCGGGTGAGAACGCCAGCCCGTTGGGCCGGACGAAGTCGTCGGCCACTCGGGTCACCGCTCCGTTGTCCGGGTCCACCCGGAAGACGTGGCAGCCGTCGAGCTCGCCGTCGGCTCGGAAGCCCTCGTAGTATCCGTCGATCCCGTAGGCCGGGTCGGTGAACCACACCGATCCGTCGGAGCGCACCACGACGTCGTTCGGGCTGTTGAACCGCCGGCCCTCCCAGCGGTCGGCCAGCACGCGCACCGTTCCGTCGTGCTCGGTCCGGGTCACCCGGCGCCCGCCCTGCTCGCAGCTGACCAATCGGCCGGCGCCGTCGACCGTGTGCCCGTTGGGATAGTTGGCCGGGCGGCGGAACACGCTGACCGCGCCGGTCTCCTCCTCCCAGCGCAGCATCCGGTCGTTGGGGATGTCGCTCCAGACCAGGTAGCGCCCGGCGGGGAAGTAGGCCGGCCCCTCCGCCCACCGGCAGCCCTCGTAGAGACGCTCGATCCGGTGATCGCCGTGCGTGCAGGCGCGGAACATCTCGTCGAGTGTGACGTACGGGTTCTGGTACAGCTCCGACATCGCCGCTCCATCCGGACCTGAGATCAGACGTTCTGATGGCCTGGCCCTCCGTACCCTAGCGCGGCGTGAGACCGCACGCTGCTAGCCTGCTCAGGCTGTTCGGACAGACCCCGTGCGTGGAGGTGGCCGCCAGGTGCAGGGGGTCCTGCAGGGCTTCGGGACGATCGGGCTGATCATCGCCCTCGGGTATTTGCTCGCCAGGATCAACCTGCTCGACCACGCCAGCCAGGTGATGCTGACCCGGCTGGCCTACTTCGTGGCCACCCCCGCGCTGATGCTCACCGTGCTGGCCGGCACCGACCTGGCCCACGTCTTCACCAAGGCGCTGATCGCCTACGTCGCCAGCAGCACGGTGGTGGCGGTCGGGTACATCCTGACCGCGCGGCTGCTGTGGCGGCGCGACGTGCCGGACACCGTCATCGGGGCGCTGGCGTCGATGTATGTCAACGCGGGCAACCTCGGCCTGCCGATCGCCGCGTACGTGCTGGGCGACGCGGCCCTGATCGCCCCCACCATGCTGGTCCAGCTGATGGTGTTCCAGCCGATCGCGCTGAACGTCCTGGATCAGACCACGTCGGGTCGTGCCCCGACGCTGCGCCGCACCTTCTCGCAGCCGTTCACCAACCCGCTCACGGTCGCCTCGCTGATCGGGGTCGCGCTCTCGCTGACCGGTGCGCAGCTACCGCGGGTGCTTGCCGACCCGCTCGACCTGGTCGGCGGCATGGCGGTGCCGACGATGTTGTTGGCCTACGGCGTGTCGCTGAGCATCGGCCCGCGACCGGGAGCCGCGGGCTCGGTGGTCGAGATCGGCTGGATCGTTGGGCTGAAAATGGTTGCCCAGCCGGTGATCGCGTACCTGGTCGGTCGTCTCGTACTCGGACTGGACGAGGCCGCGCTGCTGGCCGTGACTGTGTCCGCGGCGCTGCCGACCGCGCAGAACATCTTCATCTGGGCCACCCGGTACGACCGGTCGGTGATGGTCGCCCGGGATGCGATCTTCTGGTCCACCCTGGCCTCGGTCCCGGTGATCTTCGCCATTGTGGCGATGCTGGCCTGAGTGCCGGAGCGGGCGGAGGCGTGCGCGCCAGGTCGCGCGCGGGTGTCACACTTGACAGGTGACTGCCGGGCCGCGTGACGTCGTCGTGCTGGGGTCCACGGGTTCGATCGGCACCCAGGCGCTCGACCTGTGCTCCCGCAACGCCGACCGCTTCCGCGTCGTCGCGCTGGCCGCCGGCGGCGCACGCCCGCAACTTCTCGCCGAGCAGGTCGTCGCCCACCGGCCGCAGCTGGTGGCGGTCGCGCACGGCACGGCGGCCCAGGACCTGCAGCTGGCGCTGTACGCGTCCGCCCAGCGGGCCGGCTACGCCAGCGGCAACTTCCCGCTGCCCAAGATCCTGGTCGGCCCGCAGGCGGCGGAGGAGGTGGCGGCCAGCGCGTGCGACGTGGTTCTGAACGGGATGACCGGGGCGGCGGGGCTGCGCCCCACCCTGGCCGCGCTCCGGGCCGGCCGACGGCTGGCGCTGGCCAACAAGGAGTCGCTGATCATCGGTGGCGAGCTGGTCAAGGACGCCGCAGATGCCGATCAGTTGATCCCGGTCGACTCCGAGCACAGCGCCATCCTGCAGGCGCTGCGCGGCGGCCGGCGCGAGGAGGTCCGGCGGCTGGTGGTGACCGCGTCCGGCGGGCCGTTCCGTGGCCGTACCCGGGCCGAGCTCGCCGACGTCACGCCCGAGCAGGCCCTGCACCACCCCACCTGGTCGATGGGGCCGGTGATCACGATCAACTCCGCCACGCTGGTCAACAAGGGCCTCGAGGTGATCGAGGCGCACCTGCTGTTCGACATGCCGTTCGAGGCGATCGAGGTGGTCGTGCATCCGCAGTCGACGGTGCACTCGATGGTGGAGTTCGTGGACGGCTCCACGCTCGCACAGGTGTCGCCGCCCGACATGCGACTGGCGATCTCGCTGGCGCTCGGCTACCCAGACCTGGTGCCCGACGCCGTACCCGCGTGCGACTGGTCGGAGGCCGCCACCTGGGAGTTCCTGCCGCTGGACCGGGTGGCGTTCCCCGCGGTGGATCTGGCCGCCTCGGCCGGCCGGACGGGACGGACGGCACCGGCGGTGTTCAATGCCGCCAACGAGGTCTGCGTGGATGCCTTCCTCGCCGGCGGGCTGCCGTTCACCGCGATCGTCGACACGATCGCCGACGTACTCGGTGAGCACGACGTATCCTCCTGTGCAGGGCCGCTGACGGTGGCCGACGTCCTCGACGCCGACGCCTGGGCCCGCGAACGAGCCCGTCGACATGTCCAGGTGAGGGGTTCGAGCCGATGACGGTGCTGGCCTACACGGTGGGTGTGGTGCTGTTCGTGATCGGCGTGATCGTCTCCATCGCGCTGCACGAGGTCGGTCACCTGGTGCCCGGCAAGCTGTTCGGGATCAAGGTCACGCAGTACTTCGTCGGCTTCGGGAAGACGCTGTGGTCCACCCGGCGTGGCGAGACCGAGTACGGCTTCAAGGCCTTCCTGGTCGGCGGGTACGTCAAGCTGATCGGGATGCTGCCGCCCGAGCGCGGCGCGGACCCGACCAAGATCCGCGGCTCCAGCACCGGGTTGTTCTCCCAGCTGATCAGCGACGCCCGCAGCGCGGAGTACGAGCACATCGAGCCGGCCGACGCGGGACGGCTGTTCTACCAGCAGCCGTGGTGGCAGAAGCTGACCGTGATGTGCTGCGGGCCGCTGGTCAACATCGTGCTCGCCTTCCTGCTGCTCGGCGGCGTGTGGATGATCTACGGCGTCGAGCAGCCGAAGCCAACCGTGTCCAGTGTCTCGGACTGCGTGATCTCGGCCAAGGAGTTCATCGACAACCCGGACCGCACCTGCACCGACGCGGACCCGGTCTCACCGGCCAAGCAGGCTGGCCTGCGGCCGGGCGACCGGATCGTGTCGTTCAACGGCGAGCCGGTGAGGTCGTGGGACGAGCTGACGGAGCTGATCCGGGGCAACGAAGCGGGGGCCGCCAGCATCGGCATCGTCCGCGATGGGCAGCGGCAGACGCTCACCACCGACACCATGGTGTCCACCCGGCCGTCCACTGAGCAGCCGGACGAGTTCGTCCAGGTCGGCTTTCTCGGCGTCTCCCCGACCCTGGTGCTCGAGCGGCAGGGCCCCGGATACGTCGTGTCGTCGATGTGGGGAGCCACGGAGGCGACCGCCAAGGCGCTGTGGCACCTGCCGCAGAAGATGGTGGGCGTCGTGCACGCGGTGTTCGGCGGCGAGCGGGCCGAGGACAGCCCGGTGAGCGTGGTCGGTGCGAGCCGGGTGGCCGGGGAGATGGCCGCGACCGACCGGTTGGATCTCGGCGAGAAGATCACCAGATCGCTGACCCTGCTCGGCATGCTGAACCTGTTCCTCGCCCTGTTCAACTTCGTGCCGCTGCTGCCGCTGGACGGCGGGCACATCGCCGGGGCGGCGTGGGAGGCGATCCGCCGCGGCATCGCCCGGCTGCTGGGGCGCCCTGACCCCGGGTACGTGGACGTGGCGAAGATGCTTCCGGTGGCGTATGTGATGGCCGGGCTGCTGATCGTGATGGGCGTGCTGCTGATCTATGCCGATCTGGTCAACCCCATCCAGCTGCCGCTGTGACGTTCGCCACCGGGGGCCGGCATGGCACACCGGCGGGACGGCCGCGGATCCGCCTCCGTTACCAGCGTGGTGAGACACTGGGCGTGGACCGACGAAAAGAGGGAGCCGCATGACGTCGATCGACCTGGGGATGCCCGCGGCGCCGCCGCCGACCCTGGCGCCCCGCCGACCCACCCGCCAGATCCGCGTGGGGAAGGTGCTGGTCGGTGGGGATGCACCGGTCTCGGTCCAGTCGATGACCACGACACCCACCACCGACGTCAACGCCACCCTGCAGCAGATCGCCGAACTGACCGCCACCGGGTGCGACATCGTGCGGGTGGCCTGTCCCAGCGCGGATGACGCCGCGGCGTTGCCGGCGATCGCGCACAAGTCGCAGATCCCGGTGATCGCCGACATCCACTTCCAGCCCAAGTACGTGTTCGCGGCGATCGAGGCCGGCTGCGCGGGCGTACGCGTCAACCCGGGCAACATCCGCAAGTTCGACGACCAGGTCAAGGAGATCGCCC
>CAZNCE010000064.1:0-14057 GCA_964571285.1 uncultured Nocardioidaceae bacterium
CGTCGGCTCGGTGGACGAGGTGATCGCCGGCTCCGAGCTGCGTCCCAAGCTGATCCAGGCGATCGAGTCCCGGCTCGACTCCTGAGACGCGTGACTACTGCTTCGGGTACAACTGCTCCGGGCCGTAGTGGAAGATCTCGGCGCTGCTGTCTCCGGTGACACGCAGCAGAATGCGCCAAAGTTTGAGGTCCTTCGCGCCGCCGTACGTCTTTGTGATGAGGGAGCCGAGGTCATGCCTCCAAGTTCCCTGGTTGGTTTCCTTGAACGCGAAGGCGTTGTCCTCGACGTAGTCCAGCAACTCCTGAGGGCTTGTCGGGAACCCCTCGGGGTCAATGAGGTCCTTGTTCTGGAAATGGTGCATGACGCGGTTTGATAACGTCCAGGTGAACTGGGTCTTCGCCCACGGAGGCTGGGGCGTCTTCTCGGGGGCGGCCTTCGGCTTCTTGTCCGTCAAGTCCGCCGTCGACACTTTCGTCGGGCTCTGCCCACCCCAACCCGTGGCTGCCGACACAGTGCTCTGATCGAGATACGCCTTGACCTGCTGTTGGATGTAATTCGCCACGTCCTTGGCGGTGGCGTTCATCGGAAGCGACTCCCGGCCCTGCTCCAGGCCTGTCATGAAGGCCTGGAATGCCCCGTAGGTGGCTGAGGCCGCGAAGATCTCCTCCACTGGCACGCTTGACTTTTTCGCCCAGGCCGTCCACTTCTGATAGTCCGCGTATTCTGCCTGGGTCAGCTTGAGCGTGCTCAGCCCGCTCGACGTGCCCGGCTGCTGCCTGGGTGCCGATTGTGGTGCCTGGCCCATGGCTTGCTGCGTGATCGCGCCCACCGACGACGTGACCGCCGGCTGCTGCGACCAGGCATTCGCCTGTGCCGGGGGGATCTTGGAGGCGAGCGTTTTCTTGAACGTCTGCTCCGTCATTCTTCCGCCTTGAGTATGTGCTTGGGTGGTCCGGATGTTGGCGCTGGAGTGGCGTCTCATTCATCGGCCGGCTGCAGCCGCTTGCTCTTCGAGTACCTCCGCGACGAGCTGCTGGATGACCTCCGCGGGAAGCTCCGCGGCCTCTGGCACTTCGACCAGCGTGTCGGCCACTACCTGGGCGATCTCGGCTCGTGCGGCCGCAACGTCCTCGGCCCCGACGGCGACGACAGCGGCGGTTGGCTCGGGCTCTGCCTCGACGACTGCCTCAGTCCCGCTGGCGTCGGCCTCCGCCGGCCCCGCCTCCATCCCGGTGAGGAGCTGGTCCAGCCATGCCTGCTTATGCTCCGCTGGATGTGCTTCCCAGCCGATGCCCCACACACTCTCGAGGTACGGCCCCAGATACTCCTCGTAGTGCTCGGGCTGGTAGGAGAACGTCTGCTGGACACGAACCTGCAGCCCTGGATCCACAGATAGCCAGGAGAATCTGCCGGCTGTCGAGACCGCGCCCTCCGCGGCCTCCGGTGCGATCCCCGGTGCGCCGTCCAACGTGTCGGCTTCCGCTGGGGCGGTCGCGTAGGCGTACCACGCCGCGAGCTCGCCGCGATTCTGGCCAAGCAGCGTCAGCCAACCCGCAGGATCGTCGGACGCCTCCTCGACACCCTCCACGAAACGGCGCGCAGCCTCCTCGTCGAACGACCACGCCGCGGCAGTGCCCGGCAGCCGCTCGCGGAACTCCGCCCAGAGGTCCCCCGAGTCCGCAACCTCGTCGTACAGCTCGCACAGCGCGTCGAACCAGCGCCGGGCTTGATCGGGGCTCGGATGCTCGACCAACGTCACCATCGTCGTCAGGTTGTCCACTCCAGCCTCCTCCGCGCCAGCCTGCCCCGCGTTCGCCCGAATGCGCGCCCGCGCCCCTCCAGTAAAGGCCGGCATGACGAAATGTGGATGAGCTGGCGGGCAGCAACTCGGGCACGGCAGGGTGCCCGTTCAGGTCTGAGCGCCGACGCAATCGGATCGGTTGCCGACTGAACCGATCGAAGTGGCAAGGGGACTCTGTGCCCATGGCACGCGGGCCGGCGACGGCACGACTCAGCCCGGCTCGCCTCGCCCTCGATCTGCAGCATGGCTGACATGGTTGACGTGCAGACCAGCAACAACACGGAGAAGAACCGCTACGAGGCGTACCAGGGCGTCACCCTCGCCGGGTTCGTGGAAGACCAGGAGACCAGCGAGCTGGTGGTGCTCACCCACACCGAAGTGGACCCGGCCTTCGAGGGCCAGGGGATCGGCGGGGCACTGGCCAGGGCGGCAATGGACGATGTGCACGAACGCGAGCTGAAGGCGCTGATCATCTGCCCGTTCATCAACAGTTGGATCGCCCGGCATCCGGAGTACGTCGACGTGCTCTACGGCGCACCGCAGAGCCGCGTCACCGGTCAACACTGCCACCACTCCCGCCCTCCTCGGTCTGTTGAATCGCCTTGATCGGAACGCAAGGGACGGGACTTGGGTCTATTGGGTGGCCGGCTTCTCGGGGCGATGCTGGTTGCAGTGCGATGCACTCGGCGGTCGGCACGAAGGGGATGCGATGAGCAGACCACGGCCTTACCGGAACAGCGACAGTTCGTGGTGGGGGCAGCCACCTGGCAGGGGTGGCGGCGGCTTGTCAACATGGTGCGGCAATGCCTTGCCCACTCGTCGCGCCGACCGTCGAGTCCGCACGTCCCTCCAGGGCAGGTCGTCCAGGGCTTCGGCGACCGGTAGCGACTACCCGTCGGACGGGTGCCGGAGTCGGGCGGCCTGCCGGGTGAGGTGGTCGCGCTCGGCCAGGTTCGAGGCGGCTCGGGCAGCCTCGGCGTACAGCTCCGCGGCCAGCGCACGGTCGCCTGCTTTCTCATGCAGGTAGGCGGAAGCGGCGGTGTGCCGCGGCAGGTCGGGAGCGACCTCTGCGAGCGCGGCCAGCCCGGCGTTGGCGCCGTCCGCCTCGCCGACCGCCACGGCGCGGTTCAGCCCTGCGACCGGTGATCCGGTGAGCGCCACCAACTCGTCGTACCACTCCACGATCTGCACCCAGTCGGTGTCCTCGGCCCGTTGTGCGTCGGCATGCAGCGCGGCGATGGCGGCCTGTGCCTGGTACTCCCCGAGTCGGTCCCTCGCCAGCGCGGCCTGCAGGATCTCCACCCCCTCTGTGATCATCGCGGTGTCCCAGCGGGACCGGTCCTGCTCGGCCAGCGACACCAGCGTCCCGTCCGGGCGGGTACGGGCGGGCCGGCGGGCGTGATGGAGCAGCATCAGCGCGAGCAGGCCCGACACCTCGGGGTTATCGGTGACCGTGACCAGCTGGCGGGTCACCCGGATCGCCTCTTTGGCCAGGTCGATCTCGCCGCTGTGGCCCTCGTTGTAGATCAGGTACAGCACGCGAAGCACCGTCCCGAGATGGCCCGGCCGGTCCAGCGATTCCTCCGCGATCCGGCGTTTGGCCCGGCTGATCCGCTGGGCCATGGTGGACTCCGGCACCAGGTACGCCGCGGCGATCTGCCTGGTGGTGAGACCGCCGACGGCGCGCAGGGTGAGCGCCACCGCGGAGGCGGGGGTCAGCGACGGGTGCGCGCACAGGAAGTACAGCCGCAGCGTGTCGTCGGCCTCCGCCCCGGGAGTCGTCGGCGGCTCCAGCTCGTACCTGACCTCCCGATCGCGGCGGGCGTCCTCGGACCGGGCCAGGTCGAGGAACCGGCGCCAGGCGGCCGTGATCAGCCAGCCCTTCGGGTCCCGCGGAGGCTCATCGGGCCAGGTCTCGATCGCCTTGACCAGCGCCTCCTGCACGGCATCCTCGGCCGACGCGAAATCCGCTCCGCGCCGGACGAGGACACCGATGACGGCGGGGATCAACTCCCGTAGGTGCGACTCGTCCACGGTCGTCGGGCACTCACTCGGTGACGGTGGGCGCGGCACCCAGGAACGGGCGGACCTCGAGCCACTCGTGGATCGGCTTGCCGCCGGCACCGGGTGCGGCCGACAGCTCACCGGCGAGCTGGACCGCGCGGTCCCAGGAGTCCACGTCGATGACCATCCAGCCGGCGATCAGATCCTTGGTCTCGGCGAACGGCCCGTCCGTCACCGGGGGTCGCCCCTCCCCGTCGTACCGGACGAACGCGCCCTCAGGTGCCAGTGCCTGACCGTCCACGAACTCGCCGGAATCCTCGAGCCGCTTGGCGAAGTCGCTCATGAACGCCATGTGCGCATCGATCTCGGCCGGTGACCACTGGTCCATCGGCGGGCAGTCGACAGCCGGCGCCGGTCCGCCCCGGTAGTGCTTCAGCAACAGGTACTTGGCCATGCTGTGCTCCCTTGTGCAGTGCGGCCTGCGTGGCCGCGTTCGCATCGAGGACGTAGCCGGGCAGGTGTTCTCGACATCTCGCCGGACCCGGACTTCAGTGTCGCGCTCCCCGACCGAGCCCGGCGGCCGGGTACGGTTCCCACCTCGGCAGCCCGTTGGCGAACGGCAGCACCTTCAGATAGGGGACCGGCTCGTCGCCGGTGATGGCTCGGACCTCGGTCGACATGCCCGCAATTGAGTCAGACGCCGCCCGATCGGGCCAAGCTGATTTCGGCGGGCCGTCCCAAGGCCCGCGGAGGGGCGTCGCGGCGGCTTACAGCAGGCCCAGGCCGGCCGCGTGGCGGCGGACGGCATCGCTGTCGGCGGCCAGCACGAACGGGACGTCGTGCGCCCACGTCCTCGCCACTTTCTCGACGCGACCGTCACCGGGGTCAAGCCGCACCTCGCGGATGTAGACCGCGAGGATCCGCCCCGGGTAGGCGGCGACGATGTCGGCATAGATCTCCGGGTCATGCTCCCCGGAGTCCCCGATCAGCACGAACCGCAGCTGTGGGTGCAGGTCGAGCACCTCACGAATGCGTAGGTCCTTGGGCTCGCGGCCAGCGGAATCGCCGAGCAGATCGCGCAGCAGCACCGGCCCAAGCGGGAAGCCGTGGTGCCGCAGGAAGGCCAGCAGGAACGCGTGCAGGTTCCATGGGCTGGACGAGACGTAGAAGACCGGATTCGCCGTTCCGGCGAGCGCGCGGTACAGCTGTGGCGCCCCGAGGAAGGGGGTGCGAGTGTGTGCGGATCCGGTGAGCGTGAGCCGGACCATCTCGCGGACCCGCTGCACGCCGGTCTGCAAGATCGTGTCGTCGATGTCGGACAGGATCCCGAACCGTGCCTCCGGCCCCGGCACCCGGACGGCGAGCGGCATCCGGTACGAGCCGGTCAGGCCGCGGTACGGCCCGCCCAGCTCGACGCTGCCGGTGGTCCACGGCCTGGTCACCCCATCGGGCCCGGGCCGCAGCCTGGTGAGGAAGTAGCCCTCCGCGTCGGTGGTGGTCTCCGCGGTCGTACCGGCGACCGTGATCCGCAACGGCACGCCGGGCAACTCGGCAGTGAGGAAGTCCCCGAGCCGACGACGGACCGCGGCTCCCAGCCGTTCGCCGTCGCGGGACTCGACACCGGGCGGGTCGTTCAGCACGCGCCCGCGGACCACCACACCCTTCGGGCCCCCGTGTCCGAGGTACGGCTCGATCCGGAAGTGCGCGGGACGCCGGGAGCCGGCCAGGCGCAGCCGGGCGCGATCCCAGGCGCGCTCCAGACCGACCACGAACCGTCGGGCGCTCACCCGGACACGGTAGATGTCCCGTCGGCCCGGCGGGAGAGGCGGTGTCGGGCCGGGTGCGCCGCCGGGCTCACCAGCTGCGTACATACCGACCTGGCGGTTGCGACTTCCGGGTCACTTCTCGGCGAGCTCAGCCAGCAGCCGGGCGAACTCGACCGGCTTGCTGAACATCGGCCAGTGTCCCGAGTCGATGTCCGCGAAGTCGAGGTTCCTGGCCTTGGCCAGTTCGGGTAGGTCACCGCCGGCGATCCACTCCTTGGCCTGCGCCGGGCTGAACTCGGGACACACCAGCGTGGCCGGCACGTCGAACCTGCGCTCGTCGGTCAGTCGGACCACCCCCTTCGCCACCGCTTCGGGGACCGGGATGGCTGCCGCCTCGATGCGCTTCCGCGTGGCGGCGTCCAGGTCGTCGGAGTCCGGGCCATCGAACGGCTCCCAGCCGGGGAACGGCATCGCGCCCTCCTCGGTCTCGAAGAACGCGGCGTACGGTTCGCCGTCGCTGCTCGGAAAGCCGCCGACAAGAGCGGTTCGGGCGACCTTGTCCGGCCGCGCGTCGGCGGCCAGCCAGGCCAGGGTTGCGGCGGCCGAATGCCCGACCACCAAAACCTTGCCGTCCGTCTGGTCCACTGCGGCGAGGACCGCCGTCACCTGGTCGTCGAGCGTCGCGCTCGTCGACCCGTCGCCCTGACCGGGCAGGGTGAGGGCTACGGCGCGGTGGCCGCGTGACTCGAGTTGGGGCACGACCGCGTCCCACGCGGAGCCGTCCAGCCACAGCCCGGCGATGAGCAGCATGTCCATGAGCACGTCCTTCCCTGTCTGCGGCACGTGCGCCGTGGACAGTGCGGCAATCGGTCGGTACGAACGATAGAGCCGATTGCGGACGATGCCCTTCCGGAATTTGGCGCGGGACCCGCTCAACCGGCCAGCAGGCCGTCGATCTGGTTGATGGACAGGGTGGCGCCCTCGGTGATGCCCATCTCCAGCACCTGCTGGAGCGCGTCGGCGGACTCGTACTTGGAGGTGAACGTGGCCCGGGTGCCGGTGGCGATCGGCTCGAACGTATAGACGTTGTGCGAGACCGGCATGTCCGGGAGCGGGTTGAAGTCCGCGTCGGCGAACCCGTCGTCGAAGCACAGGCGGTGCGGCGGCTGGACCTCGGTGATTGCCCACCAGCCCGCGTACTTCTCGCCCTCGGGTCCGGTCATGTAGTAGGTCATCCGGCCACCGGGTACCAACCGGTGGTCGACGATGGTCGCGGGATGGGTCGGCGGACCCCAGACCTGCTCCAGTTGGCGCGGGTCGGCGTACACCTGCCAGACCCGTTCCACCGGCGCGGCGAACTCCGCAGTGATCGTGAGGGCGAGGGCGTCGTGGTCGGTGTGGACGTCGGTAACAGGCATGTCAGTCTCCTCGGTCGTCGCTAGCAGGGTTGCCGGACTTCGGTTGGCCGGGCTTCGGCTGGTTGCTGCCCGTTTGCTGATCGTGGGCGAGGAGTGCGTCGATCCGGTCGACGCGACCCCGCCACACGTCCTCGAGCTCGGTCAGCATCGAGGCGACCGAACGTACGGCCGCCACGTCGCCGCGGGCCAGTTGCTCGCGACCGCGCCGACGCTTGACCAGCAGCCCGGATCGCTCCAGCACGGCGACGTGCTTTTGCACCGCGGCGAAGCTCATCGGGTAGTTCGCCGCCAGCGTGCTGACCGAGTGCTCGCCGGCCAGCACCCGGCGCAGGATGTCGCGCCGGGTCCGGTCCGCCAGCGCGTGGAACAGGGCGTCGGCCTGGTCCTCGGCGAGTACGGCCATGGAGAACATACAACCATTTGGTTGTATGTTGGTCAAGGGATCTCCGCTTCGCCGGTGACCGTGTGTTTCAGCCGCGGCTCGCCAGGACGGCCAGATCGCGCTCGGCGAACAGCCGGTGCTCCCACTCCTCGTTCACCACGATCTGCAGGCAGTTGCGCACCGGGAAGCTCCGCGGCGGCGGCCAGCCGGGGGCTTCGACCGGTTCGGTGTGCTCCTGCAGCGACGACTCGGTCAGGTGCGTCAGCACCTCGCGCACGGTCGCCATCCGGTCACGGCGCAACTCCAGCATCTCGTCCAGGGACGGGCGTGCGTCGTAGTCACGCGGAACGCCGGGCGTGTCCGGCATCCCGTCCCATGGCAGCCCCAGCGGATGCCACGGTGTGGCGTCGCCGAGCAGCGCTCGCCCGATCCACGAGTCGGTGGCGAACACCAGATGCCGCAGTGTCTGGATGAACGACCATTCCTCGTCCACGGACTCGTGCAGCAACCCCGGGTCCAGTCGGCGTGCCCGCTCGACCGTGTCATCCCACAGTCGCCGCAGGATCTCCCACGCCTCCCGGAACCCGTCCGGGTCGCTGGGCCGCATCTTCGCGCGTTCGGGATAGCGCTGGTCCAGTGCGGCCTCGACCAGCGGCCCGATGTCGACCCCGTTGATGGTGACGTTGTCCAGCGCACCGTCGATGTCCACGTCGACCAGTTCCACGCCGCGCATCCGCACACCGTGCAGGTCGACCTCGCGGAGGTCACTCTGGCTCAGGTCCACCATCCAGAACCTGGACCCGACCAGGTCCACCCGCTCGAACCGGGACCCGTTCAACTCCTGCCTGACGAACTCGGCCACGTCCGCACGCTAGTGCCGCCGCTGCGGCGGTGCCATCGCGATTAACCGGCGTCGCGCGGATATCCGGTGGCAGCGGTCCGACCGCGACTGTACCGTTTGGTACATGCAGATCGAGCGAAACATTGCCGCGGACCCCGCGACGGTCTGGCGCTATGTGAGCGATGTCGCGCACTGGGACGAACTGTTGCCGACCTTCAACGAGGTCGATCGCTTGGGGGCGGTGCGGCCGACCGAAGTGGGCTCGCGCTTCCGGGTCCGGCAGCCAGGTCTCGCGGCCGCGGTCTACGAGGTGACCCGGTGGACGCACGGCGAGCAGTTCGTCTGGGAGTCCCAAGCCCTGGGCGTCCGTACCGTCGCCGACCATCGGTTGGAGGCGACATCATCCGGCACGCTGCTCACCCTGCGCCTCGACTGGCGCGGACCACTGGCCGGCCTGGTGCGGCTGCTGTTCGGCGGCAAGAGCATGCGCTACCTGCAGATCGAGGCTGCGACGTTCGCCGCCCTGGCCGAGGCCGAGACGCACCGGGTCGCCTAGCCCCCCGATGACCTGCCGGCTCGGTTACCGTCGTGACCGTGAGGGAGAGATGAGCGAGCACGGGTGGCGAGAGTTCCTCGCCGCCGACGGGGTTGACGATTGGGTGGTGCTGCACGGCGGTGCGACTGCGGTGTTCCGCGTCGGGTCCATGGCGGATGCGGCCCAGCTGGCCGTGACTGTGGCCGGTGTGCCGGGCCTGGCGGAGTCGGGAGCATTGTTGACCGCCGGCCCGGACCGGCTCACGGTCCGGTTGTGTCGCGATCTGTGGGCGTTGGAACCTCGACACATCGACCTCGCGCGCGCTGTCTCAGCGGCGGTGCGGGACGCTGGGGCTTCCGCCGACCGGACGGCCGTGCAGGAGGTCCAGCTGGCGGTCGCGGCGAAGCCGGACGCACTCGATCTCGGCTTCTGGCGGGCGGTGCTCGGGTACGGCCCGATGGCCGACGACAACGCGGTCGACCCGCTGGGGCACGGCTCGACGGTCTGGATGCAGGAGCTGGACGAGGCGAAACCGCTGCGACACGCCATGCACGTCGACGTGTCCGTCGCCCGCGAGCAGGTGGAAGAACGGCTGGCGGCGGCGCTGGCCGCGGGTGGGCGGATCGTCGACGACTCCGGAGCTCCCGCCACCTGGATCCTCTCGGATCGCGCCGGCAACCGGGTGTGCGTCGCCGCCTGGCCGGACGGTGCCGAGCCCGACCGTGCCGAGCCAGACGGTGCCGAGCCCGACGGTGCCGAGCCCGACGGTGCCGAATCGGTCGGCAGTTCCGGCTAGCCGCGGCCGGTCACTCCTGGGGCAGATCCTGCTTGGCGTCCTCGTAGGTGCCGGTCGGCGGCTCGGGGTCCGGCACGTACGACAGATGCACCACGCCGGTGCGGAACGGGACGGCCGAGGCCAGCTTGAGGTGGCGCGGCGGCTGCTCCTCGTCGAACAGCCGTAGTCCGGACCCTGCGGTCGCCGGGTGCACGAACAGGTGCAACTCGTCCAGCAGGCCGGCGTCGAGCAGCTGCCGGACCACCGAGACCGATCCGCTGATCACGATCCGCCGGATCGCCGGGTCCTGCTTGAGCTCGGCGACCGCCGGCAGCAGATCACCCGGCAGTTGCTCGGAGTTTCGCCAGGTGAAGTTGAGTGGTCGACGGGACGCCACGATCTTGCGCAGATCCCCCAGCGTCTTGGCGAAGGGGGCATCCTCGCCGCCCGCAGCCTCCCGCTCGGGCCACGCTCCGGCGAAGCTGTCGTAGGTCACGCGGCCGAACAGCATGACGTCACCGTCGTGGGTGCGGGTCACCGCCTCGCCCATCTCCTCGTTGAAGTAGGGGAAGTGCCAGTTCCCCACGCCAGGGTCCACGACGCCGTCAAGGGCGCTGAACAGGCTGGCTGATACCTGGGCCATCGGACTCTCCTGTGCTCTCGCTCTGCAAGCTGCTGTCTGTGCTGTCGACTGCTCCGGCAGGTGGAACTCATCGCGGCCGGTCCCGCCGAACGCGTCCGGGCGGTGAGTGCACTCGCCTCGGCACTACCCTCGCGGACATGGCCCCAACTGCGGACTCGACCCGCCTCGCCGTCCTGATCGACGGCGACAACACCACCCCGACCATCATCGAGGCGCTGCTCGCCGAGATCGCGAAGTACGGCAGCGCCACGGTCAAGCGGGCGTACGGCGATTGGACGACGTCGAACCTGCGCGGGTGGAAGGAGGTGATCAACGCCCACGCCATCCAACCGATGCAGCAGTTCGCCTACACGACCGGCAAGAACGCCACCGACAGCGCGTTGATCATCGACGCGATGGACCTGCTCTACACCGGCAACCTGGACGGCTTCTGCCTGGTCTCGTCCGACAGCGACTTCACCAAGCTGGCCTCGCGGCTGCGGGAGTCGGGCATGGTCGTCTACGGGTTCGGCGAACCGCGGACGCCGCAGTCCCTGGTGGCCGCGTGCGACAAGTTCGTCTACCTCGACGTGCTGCGCGGCCGGGACCAGCCGAAGCGAGACAGCGCCGAGGTCGCGGGCACGGACACGCGGGACACGGAGCCGCCAGCGCGCCAGGACAGCGGCGAACTGCGCAGGGACGCCAAACTGGTCCGGCTGCTGCGGGACGGGATCGACGCGGCCTCGGACGACGACGGCTGGGCAAACCTCGGCGGCGTCGGCACCTACGTGGCCAAGCAGGCCCCCGATTTCGACTCCCGCAACTGGGGCTACGCCAAGCTGGTCGACCTGGTGACCGCACTCGGCCTCTTCGAGATCGAGCGGTCCGCCGGACAGGGTGTGCGGGTGCGGGAGAAGCCGAAGGGCCAGCAGGCCAAGAAGGCAGCGTCCAAGAAGTCGGCGTCCAAGAAATCGGCGTCCACGAAGGCAGCGCCCAGGAGGACGGCGCAGACGGACTCCCCATCGGAGGAGCCGCGCAAGCGATCTCGCCAATCGACGCGGACGTGACCACGCCGCTACCTACCGGTCGGGTGTTCCGTCACTGGTCGCATCGACGAGCCGCTGCCCGAGCACCCGGGCGGCCTGCCTAATCTCCACACTGCCGACGATCCGGTACGGCGCCGGGATCGAGGTGAGCTGCTGCGCGTACCAGACCGGGTTGCTGGTGGTCCCGGTGAGCCGGCTGGTGCGGTCGTCCAGTGCCTCGAGCCGCCCGATGGCGCGCGGCACGCAGTGGGCGACGGCGTCGAGCGCAGCCTCGATGACTACCTCCACGTCGTACTCCCAGCCCGTGGCCAGGTGCTCCTCCAGCAGCGCGGCGGGGTCCAGTTCGGGTTGCGGGCGGAAGGTCTCGGCCAGCAGGTCGACGCTGAGCACCCGGTCGATCCGGTACGCCCGCTGGGCCTCGGCGCGGTGCGACCAGCACATCAGGTACCAACGGCCGTGGCGAACCACGACCGCCCACGGGTCCACCTCGGTGTCCCACTGCGATCCGGCCTCGGAGCGGTAGCGGATCCGGGTGCGGCGCTGCAGGGAGCAGGCCTCGACCAAGGCGGCGGTGGTGCCCGGGTCGGGCCGGGCGGCGGTCCGGTCGGGCACTGTCGCGGCGGTGCGGCGGACCGCCTCTGCCTGCGCCGCGACCGCCCGCGGGAGCGCGCGCACGATCTTGCCCAGCGCGCTGCCGACCGGGTCGGTGGGGCTGCCCGCCTCGTGGTGGCCGTCCAGCACCGCCATCACCAGGCCGAGTGCCTCGGTGGAACTGAACATCAGCGGCGGCAGCCGCAGGCCATGGCCGACCCGATAGCCGCCGTACGGGCCGCGTACCGAGTCGATGGGGATCCCGGCTTCCCGCAGGATGCCGACGTAGCGGCGGGCGGCGCGTTCGGAGACGCCCAGCTTGTCCGCCAGCTGTGCTGCCGTGATTCCCGGGCTGCTCTGCAGCAACTCGAGCGCGAGCAGTGCGCGGGCGGTCGGGCCGGCGTCGGGCTGCACAGGTCTCCCCCGATCCGGAAGTGGAACGTCCGGAACCGAGCCTAGTCTCGTGCCCATGACCGAGCACACCGATTTCGGCGCCCGGATCTGGGAGGATCCGCCGCAGTCATGATGACCATGTTCGAAGGGCTGACCTGGAGGGACCGTCGCGGCATGCAGTTGCGGTTCAGCGGCCGAATCTGGGAATGGCGTGGCCCGGCCCCCTACTACTTCGTCACCGTCCCAGAGGAGGAGAGCCTGGATCTGCAGGAGGTGTCCGGGGACGTGACCTACGGCTGGGGGATGATCCCGGTTCGGGTGCGGATCAACGGCACCGAGTGGTCCACGTCGCTGTGGCCCAAGGACGGTGGCTATGTCGTGCCGCTCAAGGACCGGGTTCGCCGGGCGGAGGGACTCGTCGAAGGTGAAACCGTGGACATCACGCTCGCTGTCGACGATCGGACGTGACGCCAGCCCGGATCCAACCGGCTGCCGCCGCGGGCGGGCGCGGCGTACACTCCCCGCCATGACGCGTCGAACCACGAACCTGTGGTGGTGGCTGCCGGACCCGGCGGCCTGCTGACGCAACCCATCCTTGACGGCCGCTGCTTTCAGCGGCCGTTCGGCGTCTGTTGTGGACGTGTGTCGGCCGCCCGCGGCCTCTCACCCGCCAGGAGACACCATGACCAGCCGCACCAACCAGTCCACCGCCGCACGAGACATCGTCGGCGCAGCCACCACGCGCGCATCGCTGGCGCCGCCGCGGGGCCGACAGCGCACGCTGTCCGGCATCACCCCGTCCGCCTCTCTGACCCTTGGCAACCACCTCGGGGCACTGCGGCGATTCGTGCGCCAGCAGGACGCGACCGACGGGTTCTTCTTCGTCGCCGACCTGCACGCTCTCACCACACCCCACGACCCCGTCCTACAACTCGAGCGCACCCGATCGGCGGCGGCCCTGTTCATCGCCGCCGGGCTGGACGCCCAGCGGTCCGCGGTGTTCTTGCAGTCCCAGGTCAGTGCGCACGCGGAGTTGGCCTACCTGCTGGAGTGCACCGCCTACATCGGCGACCTGTCCCGGATGATCCAGTTCAAGGAGAAGGGCGGTCGTCCGCGCACTCGCGCTTCCCTGTTCACCTATCCCTGCCTGATGGCCGCGGACATCCTGCTCTACGAGGCTGAGTCCGTGCCGGTGGGCACCGACCAGCGCCAGCATGTGGAGCTCGCCCGTGACCTGGCGGTCCGGTTCAACCGCGAGTACGGCGACACGTTCGTCGTACCGCGGATCGAGCCGGCGGCGGTGGCTGCGAGGGTGGCCGACCTGACCGACCCGACGCGCAAGATGAGCAAGTCGGCAGCGGCCGACGCGCCGGGAGTGATCCGGATGCTCGACCAGCCCGACGTGATTCGCCGGAAGATCCGCAGAGCGGTCACCGACAACGACGGCGAGGTGCGCTATGACCCTGTGCGCAAGCCAGGGCTGAGCAACCTGATCGACATCCTCGCCGCGCTGCGGGACGCGGATCCGCGGCTGCTGGCCACCGAGTTCACCGGCTACGCGCAACTGAAGGCGGCCTGCACGGAAGCAGTGGTCACTGAGTTGGACCCGATCCGCCGCAGGCACGACGAACTGCTGGGCGACCCCGCCGAGCTGGACCGGCTTCTGCAAGGCGGCGCGGCCCGAGCCCGGGAGACCGCCGCGCCGGTGCTGGAACGAGCACGTCGGGCCATCGGGCTGGGCTGAGCGGCAATCGCGTGCCTGGGGCGCCTACGCAGATCTGCGGATCCCGATTGCCGATCCGCGGCCGATGCCAGGCAAGCCGACGGTGGGTGGCCCGGCCGGCGTCCAGGATGGACACCTCCGCCCCGCCCGCCCCGGAGTA
>CAZNCE010000064.1:14157-16875 GCA_964571285.1 uncultured Nocardioidaceae bacterium
GGGTGGCCCGGCCGGCGTCCAGGATGGACACCTCCGCCCCGCCCGCCCCGGAGTAGGCCTCCTGCTCCGGCAGGCCGAGCACGTCGCGGAAGAACCGCAGCGCGGCCTCGTAGTCCTCGGCGTGGACCACTAACCGGAGCTGCCGCACACCGGCACCCCGCGCGTCTCCCGCTGCCATGGGTGACACGTTAGCCGTCCCAGACAGCCGCCTGGGCGACGGCGAGCAGCCGGGCCCCATCCGCCAGCCTTGGTCAAAAGGACTGCATCCGGTCGAAGTCGGTGAGCCGGGCGACGACCTGATCCGCGCCTTCGGGGAGCGTGTCCAGCATGCGCTTGGTGCGCTCAGCCGGACGGACAGTGAGGGTCACCGGTGAGTCGCGCCGCCCGGGCGTTCAGATAGCGCTGCTCCGGCACGCTCGTGGTGAGGCGAGCCGCGGTCTGGTACGCGGCCAGTGCCTCGGCCGGCCGACGGGCCATCTCCAGTAGGTGCGCGCTGACTGCATGGACCCGGTGCTGCCGCTCGCCCTCCGGCTGTGTCAGCAGTCGCTGCACGAGGGCCAGTCCGGCCTCGGGGCCGTGTGCCATGCCGACGGCCACCGCGAGGTTGAGCGAGACCGCCATGCTCGGCGCGATGCCGTCGAGCATCCGGTAGAGCATGGTGATCTGCAGCCAGTCGGTGTCCCGCCACGTCGGGGCCTCCGCATGCACCGCCGCGATCGCCGCCTGCAGCTGGAACGGTCCAACCTCGCCACGCGCGAGCAGCCGCTCCACCAGCGCGACGCCCTCGCGGATCTCCTGTTGGCCCCACGTGGCCCGGTCCTGCTCGGCGAGCGGCACGAGATCTCCGTCGGCGTCGGTACGTGCCGGTCGGCGCGCATCCGTCAGCAGCATCAAGGCCAGCAACCCGGCCACCTCGTCATGGTGTGGCAGCCGCCGGTGCAACTCGCGGGCCAGCCGGAGCGCCTCCGACGTCAGCGACGTGTCCAGCAGCCGTTTGCCGCCGCTGCTGGTGTAGCCCTCGTTGAAGATCAGGTAAAGCACGTGCAACACGGCCGCCAGCCGGTCGTCGAGTCGATCGGCGGGCAGTTGGTCGAAACGTACTCCCGCCTTGCGCAGCGCCGACTTCGCCCGGCTGATCCGCTGCGCCATCGTGGCCTCCGGTACGAGGAACGCCGCGGCGATCTGCGCGGTGGTGAGGCCACCGACGGCTCGCAGTGTGAGGGCCACCTGCGATGGCGGTGTGAGGACCGGGTCGCAGCACAGCAGCAACAGCTGCAGCGTGTCGTCGCCGTCCCGCAGCGGATCCACGTCCGCGGTCGGGGCCTGCCAGCTGTCTGCGGCCCGGCGGACCCCGTCGGCGAGCTCGCGTTGTCGGCGGGAGCTCTCGGCCCGCAGCGCGTCGATCAGCCGGCGCGCTGCCACCTGGACGAGCCAAGCCCGGGGGTTCGCCGGGAGCCCCTCGGCGGTCCAGCTGTGCGCGGCGGCCAGCAGTGCCTCCTGGACCGCGTCCTCGCACAGGTCGAAGTGGCCGTACCGGCGAGCGAGCGCCCCGAGGACGTGGGGCACCTCGCGGCGCCACACGTCCTCGAGCTCGGAACCGCTCATCGGCGCCTCAGCAGACCGGCCGCACCACCGGACCGGCGGTCACTGCTCGTCGCCGCCGGGCCACATCGCCGGTCGCAGCTCGATCGTGTCGCCCGGGGTGGCGAACCGCTCCGCGATCTGCTCGGCACGGTGCCGGTCGGCCACGTCGATCAGGAAGAAGCCGGCCAGGTGCTCTTTCGCCTCGGAGTACGGCCCATCGGTGGCCACGGCGTCGCCGGCGCGCCAGCGGTAGAGCCGGGAGGTGGACGGGTCGCCGAGCGCCTCCGCGCTGAGCAGCTCACCGGCCTCGTGCAACTCGGTGAGCAGCGCGTCGAACTCGCGGTTCATCTGCTCGCGCTGCTCGGCGGGCAGTGCCTGGAACTCGGCGACGAAGTCCCCGGTCGGGTGCCCCCACGGCTGCGGGTTGGAGTGGATCAGGATGACGTACTTCATCTGCTCTCCTCGGGTCATCGGGACCGTGCTTACAGCAGGGACGTCGGAGCCGGGTCGAAGTTATCGACATGCCTTCGTCGAGTGGTGTCCGGGGCCGTTGCTAGCAACCGCCGCACGCCGGCCGGCGCCGCTAGGCTCAGCCGGCATGGAGGTCACCGAGTTCACGCCCGCGCCCGAGCAGTACGCCTTCACCTTCGGCGGCGTGGCCCCCGTGCGACGCGTCCGGCCCGGAGACGCGCTGCGCCTGTGGTCCGACGACGCGTTCTGCGGGGCACTTCGCAGCATCCAGGACCTTCCGTCGGAGCGGTTGACGATGCCCTACGTCAATCCGCAGACCGGACCCTTCTACGTGGAGGGGGCCGAGCCGGGCGACACGTTGGCCCTCCACCTGGTGTCGCTGGAGCCGGCCCGGGACTGGGGGGCCTCGTCCCTGATCCCGTTCTTCGGCGGCATGACCAGCACCGACCGGGTGGTGACGCTGCAACCCCCGCTGCCGGAGACGACCTGGATCTACGAGTTGGACCGGGCCAAGTCGACGGTGACGTTCGTGGCCAGCCGCAGCGAGCACGTCATCGAGTTGCCGGTGGAGCCGATGCTCGGGACCGTCGGGGTGGCCCCCGCGGCGGGGGAGGCCCACAGCTCGCTGGTGCCGGAGCGGTTCGGCGGCAACATGGACGTCCC
>CAZNCE010000065.1:0-16760 GCA_964571285.1 uncultured Nocardioidaceae bacterium
GCCGAGCGTCTGCAGGTCGTCGAACGCGGTCGGGTCGACGAGCGAGGTGCCGGTGCCCTCCCGGCGCAGCTGCACCAGGTACGCCCGCTGGGAGTAGCGGTAGCCGGAGGCTCGCTCGGAGTCGATCGCGACCGGCCCGGTCCCGGTGCCGATCGAGTCGGCCACCTCGGCCAGCGCGGCGGGGGAGTCCACCACGCCCGGCAGCGGCTCCCGCAGCCGCAGCAACGGGGCCCGCTCGGGGTGGTCGTCGTCTCGCTGCTCGGTCTCCGGCCGGTCGGCGTCGGGTCCGGACGACGCGGCCGCTTCCGGTGGCGTCACCGGCATGGTCACCGGGCGCGTTGCCCGCGGCGGCTCGGCATCGCGACCACCCCGGCAGGTACCGGGGGCAGGCCGGCGGCGGTGCACAGCAGCTCGGCCCAGGCCTCCACATGCGGACCAAGGTCGCCGACCGGGGTCCAGGACGCGCGGATCTCGATCTGGGCGGTCGCGGGCTCGTCGGCCATCCCGCCGAAGCTCTCCGACGCCACCCGGGTCACGGTGCCGCTCGGTGCGACGTACTCGGCACCGTGTGCCGCCAGCGCATCGTGCAGCCAGGTCCAGCCCACCGCGGACAGCAGCGGGTCGGTCACCATCTCCGGCTCCAGGTCGGCGCGGGCGTAGACCACCAGCCGGAAGGTGCCATCCCAGGCGTCGTTGCCGTCCGGGTCGTGCAGCAACACGATCCGGCCCGAGGACAACTCCTCCTCGTCCACGACGACGTCGGCGCTCATGGCCGCGGAGTACGGCGCGATCCGCTGCGGCGCCGGCAGCTCCTCGCGACTCACCTCCGCCCGTACCGGAGCCGTGCGCAGCTGGCGCACCGCCTCGCGGAACACCGCCGGCGGTCCGTCGAGCTCCTGACGGACGGGCATGGTCTCACCCTATGTCGCGACCCCGCTATCGACCCCCGGGACGCGCCGACCGGGCGAGAGCGACCGATCCGCCACCGCCTACAGTTCCCAGCGTGCCCCACATCCAGACCTCCGGCCCGGTGACCGCCGGGCCCTTCCTCGACGCCTGCCGTGGTCGGCCGGTCTCGCGCACCCCCGTCTGGTTCATGCGGCAGGCGGGCCGGTCGCTCCCCGAGTACCGGGCGGCGCGGGAGGGCATCAGCATGCTGGACGCCTGCACCCGGCCCGACCTGGTCACCGAGATCACGCTGCAGCCGGTGCGCCGCTACGGCACCGACGCGGCGATCCTGTTCTCCGACATCGTGCTGCCGCTGCGGGCAGCCGGCGTGGACCTGGACATCGTGCCCGGGGTGGGGCCGGTGATCGCCGATCCGGTGCGCACGATGGCCGACGTGGAGGCGTTGCCGATCCTGCACCCGGATCAGGTGCAGTACGTCGCCGAGGCGGTCGGGCTGCTGGTGGCCGAGCTCGGCGACGTGCCGCTGATCGGCTTCGCCGGCGCACCGTTCACGCTCGCGTCGTACCTGGTCGAGGGCGGTCCGTCCCGCGACCAGGCCCGGACCAAGGCGCTGATGCGGGGGGCGCCGCAGGTGTGGCACGCGCTGGCCGAGCGGCTGGCGGGTGTCGCCGCGACGTTCCTCGACGTGCAGGTGCGGGCCGGGGCCGGCGCGGTGCAGCTGTTCGACTCCTGGGCGGGGAGCCTCACCCCCGCCGACTACGTACGGTACGTGCAGCCACACTCTCGGACCGTGCTCGAACGGGTCCGCGGGCACGGCGTCCCACGGATCCACTTCGGCGTCGGCACCGGCGAGCTGCTGCCGCTGATGGGCGAGGCCGGCGCCGAGGTGGTCGGGGTGGACTGGCGGGTGCCGCTGGACGTCGCCACCCGCCGTCTCGGGCCAAGCCACGCGGTGCAGGGCAACCTCGACCCCACCATCGTCTTCGCCCCGTGGGATGTGGTGGCCGAGCAGGCGAGGGCGGTACTGGCGGCCGGCCGGTCCGCGCCCGGGCACGTGTTCAACCTCGGCCACGGCGTGCTGCCCGACACCGACCCGGACGTGCTGGCCCGGCTCGCGGACCTGGTGCACGCCGAAACCTCCCGATGACCGACCGGACGCCCGGCGTGCCGGCACGCAGGGTTGTGGTGGTCGGCGGCGGCATCGCCGGGCTGGCCGCGGCGCACCGGCTGCTGCGTGCCGCGGCCGGGGTCGAGGTCACCGTACTGGAGGGCTCACCGCGCCTCGGCGGGAAGCTACGGGTGGCGGAGATCGGCGGGCTGCCGGTGGACGCCGGAGCCGAGTCGATGCTGGCCCGCCGCCCGGAGGCAGTCGGGCTGGCCCACGAGGTCGGGCTCGCCGACGAGGTCGTGCCGTCGGCCACCACGAGCTCCGGAGTGTGGACCCGGGGGGCGGTCCGGCCGCTGCCGCCGACCGTGATGGGCGTCCCCGCCGACCTGGACGCGGCGCGGGACTCCGGGATCCTGTCCGGCCCCGGGCTGACCCGGCTGGCCGCCGAACGCGAGCTGCCGCCGCTCGAGCCGGCGGATGCCCCGCGGACCGCCGACCGGTCGGTCGGCGACCTGGTGGCCGAGCGGCTCGGGGAGGAGGTCGTCGACCGGCTGATCGAGCCGCTGCTGGGCGGGGTCTACGCGGGACACGCCCACCACCTTTCGCTGGCCGCCGCCGCTCCACAGCTGGCGGCGCTGGTGGACCGGGGGCCGACCCTGCTGGACGCCGCGCGGGCCGTGCGCGGCGAGGCGGACGCCGCGGCCGGGCCGGTGTTCGCCGGACTGCGCGGGGGAGTCGGCCGGCTGGCCGGTGCCGTGGCCGGACGGGTGTCGGCCGACCCGCACGGCACCATCCGGACCGGAGCCATGGTGCGCGAGCTTGCCCGCACCCCGGACGGCTGGCGGCTGGTGGTGGGGCCCGCGGCCGCGCCCCGGGCCGTGCACGCCGACGCGGTCATCCTCGCCGTACCCGCGTTGCCGGCCTCCCGGCTGCTCTCGGAGACCGTGCCCGCCGCGGCGGCGGCCCTGGCCGAGGTGCCCTACGCCAGCGTCGCGCTGGTGACGTTCGCCTTCCGGCGCGGTGCGACCACCCATCGGCTGCGCGGATCCGGCTTCCTGGTGCCGCCGGTGGACGGCCGGGCGGTGAAGGCGGCCACCTTCACCAGCAACAAATGGCAGTGGGTCGCCGACGCCGATCCCGGCCTGGTGGTCGTGCGTACCTCGCTGGGCCGGCACCGGGAGCAGCAGGTGCTGCAGCGCGACGACGCCGAGCTCGCGGCGCTGGCGCTCGCCGACCTGCGGGCCGCCACCGGACTGGACGAAGAACCGGTCGACACGCTGGTCCAGCGCTGGGGCGGAGCGCTGCCGCAGTACCTGGTCGGGCACCGGGACCGGGTGGACCTGATCCGCGGCCAGGTGGCCCGCCAGCCCGGGCTCGCGGTGTGCGGCGCCGCGTTTGACGGCCTGGGCATCCCGGCCTGTATCCGGTCAGCGGAGCTGGCGGCCACCCAGGTGCTCGCCGGGCTTGCGCCGGAGGGACAATGTGGCCATGAGTGACACGGCCCGTAGCCCGCATCGGGGCAAGCTCGCCAAGGACCTGAACGACCGGATCCGCTACACCATGTGGTCGGTGTTCAAGGTGGAGCGGCCCCTCGGTGACGCCGACCGCGGGCCGCTGGCCGCCGAGGTCCAGCAGTTGCTGGACGAGTTGGCCGCCAAGGACGTGGTGGTGCGCGGCACCTACGACGTGTCCGGGCTGAAGGCCGACGCCGACCTGATGATCTGGTGGCACGCCGAGACCAGCGACGCGCTGCAGGACGCCTACCAGCGGCTCCGCCGAACCCGCCTCGGCACCCACCTGGCTCCGGTGTGGTCGCAGTTGGCCCTGCACCGCCCGGCCGAGTTCAACAAGTCCCACATCCCGGCCTTCTTGGCCGAGGAGCAGTCGCGTGCGTACGTGGCGGTCTACCCGTTCGTCCGCAGCTACGACTGGTACCTGCTGGAGGACGGCGAGCGGCGAGCGCTGTTGGCCGAGCACGGCAGGATGGCCCGGGAGTACCCCGACGTACGGGCGAACACGGTGGCGTCGTTCGCGCTGGGCGACTACGAGTGGATGCTGGCGTTCGAGGCCGACGAACTGCACCGGATCGTCGACCTGATGCGGCATCTGCGCGGCAGTGAGACCCGCCGGCACGTCCGGCTGGAGGTGCCGTTCTACACCGGGCATCGCCGCGAGATCGGGGACCTGGTCGCCGCGCTGCCCTGAGCCGGCCGTTGCCGGCCCTGAACCGACCCACACTGGGCCGCCGGGCCTTCTGCATCAAGATCCGACGGTTCGATCCGACGGCATGGCGTCCGCTCCCGCGGGAGACCGGCAGTGTGCGTCGGATCCTGACGTCGGATCTTGAGGCGTCAGCGCGGTTCGAGGGTCAGGCTGATCGAGTTGATGCAGTAGCGCTGGTCGGTGGGCGTGTCGTACCCCTCGCCCTCGAAGACGTGCCCGAGGTGTGAGCCGCAGTTGGCGCAGCGCACCTCCACCCGCCGCATGCCCAGCGAGGTGTCCTCGATGTACTCCACCCGGTCCGCTGCCAGCGGGGAGTAGAAGGACGGCCAGCCGCAGTGGCTGGAGAACTTGGTCTCGGAGCGGAACAGCTCGGCATCACAGGCGCGACAGCGGTAGACGCCCTCGGTCGTGGTGTCGTTGTACTCGCCGGTGAACGGACGCTCGGTCGCCGCCTTTCGCAGCACGGCGAACTCCTGCGGCGACAGGATCGCGCGCCACTCGTCGTCGGTCTTGCTGACGGGGTAGTCCATGCTTCCACTGTATCGGCGGGTCGAAGCCCCCCGCGTCCGCGAGTACGTGACCTCGGACAGCTCCGAGACGGCACCGGGCCACCGGAAGGTCCGTCCCGGCACCGCCGCTCAGCCGGCGCCCAGGAAATCGGTGATGCTCCGGCGCAGCCCGGCCGCATCGAGCCCGTGCGCCGCCTGGTGCTCGCGCGGCGTGCCGTAGCGGCGCAGTTCCTGCCGCCCGACCCCTAGCCCCAGCACCCGGTGCGGGAGGTGCCGCAACGCCTCGTCCACCGGCCGGGTCGAGGTGCCCGCGAGGTACGGCTCGACCAGCACCACGTCCGGCGTGCCGAGAGTGGCCCGCAGGGTCTCGGCCGGCCACGGCCGCACGGTGGTGACGTACAGCACGGTGACGTCCAGCCCTTCGGTGGCGGCCAGCGTGGCGTCCAGCAAGGGGCCGACGGCGACCACGGTGCCGCGGTTGCCTCGGCGGATCACCAGCGCCTCGGCGCGGTCGGCCGCGCGCGGCGGCAACGGCCTAGCCGCGGCGTTGCTGCCCGTGCTGGTCCGGAGGTAGACCCGGCCCCGTGCCGCGGCGGCGTCGCGGAGCAGCGCGCGCAGCTCGTCCGCGTGCCCGGGTACGTGGATCGTCCAGTCCGGCAGCGTGTCCAGCAGGGCTACGTCCCCCGGTGCCTGATGGGTTCGCCCGCCGCTCGAGATGTCGTAGGAGGCGCCGGCGCTGACCAGCACGCCACCGACGTCTTGATGACCGAAGTCGAGCTTCAGCTGCTCGAACGGGCGCTCCACCAGGAACGACGCGAACGTGTGCACGATCGGCCGCAGCCCCGACATAGCCAAGCCGGCCGCGGCGCTGACCAGCAGCTGCTCGCGGATCCCGACGTTCACCACTCGCTCGGGATGCCGGGCCGCCGCCTCCCGGAACAACTCGGCGGAGATGTCGGCCAGCAGCACGACCAGCTCCGGGTCCTCGTCGAGGAGCTCGCCCGTCGTCTCGGCAAAGGCCGTGCGCATCGGCGGAACCGCCACCGGAGTCCGCGTCAGCACCGGCGCGGTCATGAGCGAGGCTCCACATCCGCGACCACCAGGGTCGGCTGCTGCGTCGTACGGCCCAGGGCTGCGGCCAGCGCGCCGTGGTCGCGTCCGTCCACCCGGGCCACGTCCCAGCGCTCGCCGGCGAACCGCTGCTCCAGCCCGCCCGGCCACCCCCACGTGGACGAGTGGTTGTCGACCGCGACCACGGTCAGCTGCGACAGCCGGGCCGCCCCGGCGAAGGCGATCGCCTCGGCGTTGCTGCCCTCGTCCAGCTCACCGTCGCCGACCAGGACCACCACCCGGGAGTCCATCCGCTGGATGTCCAGGCCCAGTGCGGTTCCCACCGCCAGCGGCAGACCGTGCCCGAGGGAACCGGACGCGATCTCCACGCCGGGCACGAGATTACGGTCCGGGTGGTAGCCGAGCGGCGAGTCGAACCGGCCGAACCCCGGCAGCCAGTCCACCGCGAAGAAGCCCTTGGCCGCGAGCACGGCGTAGTACGCGGCCGGCCCGTGCCCCTTGCTCAGGTAGAACCGGTCGCGATGGGGGTCGTTCACGGTGGCAGGGGACACCCGCAGGATCCGGTCGTAGAGCACCCACAGCACGTCCAGCGTGGACGTGGCGGCGGGGCTGTGCTTCTCGTCCCCGGTCTGCAGCGCCAATAGGCGCTCTAGATCGTCGTATCCCAGGGTCGGTGATGCGAGCGCGGTCGATGTCATGTCAACCAGCCTGAAACATGAAGCTAACTTCAAGTCAAGGGCGTTTCGGATTTCCGGATCATCCCAGGTCGGAACCGCTCGCGGCGCTCGCCATCCGGCCTACCGCCTCGGTCAGGATCTCCGCGCTGGTGGCGAAATTCAGCCGCACCCAGCCGTCGCCGGGCGGGCCGAAAGCCGGTCCCGGCTCGAGCGCGACCCGCCCGTGGTCGAGGAACAGCCGATGTGGCTTGGCTCCCGTTCCCAGCTCGGTGCAGTCCAGCCAGGCGAGGTACGTCGCCTCGGGCGGGGTCCACCGCACCTGCGGCAGCCGCTCGGCGAGCAGTTCGCCCAGCAGCAGCCGTCGCCGGTCCAGGGTGTCCAGCAGGGTGTCCAACCAGTCGACGCCGTGCGTGAACGCCGCCACCGAGGCCAGCACGCCGAAGTGGCCGACCCGCCAGCCCGCGATCTCGGGTCGTCGTCGCACGATCTCGACCATCGGCTCGCTCGCGGCGACGATCTGCGCACACTTCAGGCCGGCCAGGTTCCACGCCTTGCTGGCGGCCACCATGCTGATCCCGACCTCGGCTCCGCCGCGCACCGTCAGGAACGGGGTGAACGTCGCACCCGGCAGCACCAGCGGGCCGTGGACCTCGTCGGCCAGCACCGTCACGTCGTACTCCGCCGCCAGCCGGGCAACCTCGACGAGCTCCTCCTCGGAGTGCACCCGGCCCACCGGGTTGTGCGGGTTGCACAGCAAGAACACCCGGGCCCCAGCGGCGAACGCGGCCTCGAGGCCCGCCAGGTCCAGCCGCCAGCCGGTGCCCGGCTGCAGCCGCAGGGGCACCTCCACGCGCTCGGCCGAGACCTCGTCGATCCAGGCGAAGAACGGGTGATAGACGGGCGGGTTGATCACCACCCGGTCACCCGGCGCACAGAGCACGCGCAGCAGGTCCACCGCGGCCACCCCGACGTCGGTCGCCACCGCGGTGCGGTCCGGGTCGATCCGCCAGCCCCACCGTCGCTGCGCGAACTCCGCCAGGGCCTGCCCCAGCGTGCCGGCCGGGTACGCGTACCCGGTGTCGGAGGCCTCCACCGCCTGTCGCAGCACCTCCTGGACCGGCGGCGCCAACGCGAAGTCCATCTCGGCGACCGGCAGCGGCAGCACATCCGGGTCGTTAAGCCGCCACTTCGCGCTGCGCCTCCTGCGCAGCACCTCGAGGTCGTCGACAGCCAGTGGGAAGGTGGACGTCATGGCGCCAGCGTCTCATCGGCGACGTCCGCGGTCGCCGGCCCGTACCCCGTATCGCGGCGTTGCCGAGCCGCGACGGTGCCGAGCCGCGGGACTCCCATAGGTTAGGGGGCATGGCCAAGACTGCGGCGGCGTTCGTCACGGCGGGCGACCGTGAGGTGCGTGTGTCCAGCCCGGACCGGATCGTGTACGAGGCGACAGAGCGGACCCCTGCGATCACCAAGCTGGAGGTGTGCGAGTACTTCGCGGCCGTCGGCGACGTGCTGATGGCGGCCGTGGGTGAGCGACCGACCGCGATGGAGCGGTGGCCCGACGGCTGGCGGGAGGGCATGCGGCTGGCTACCGGCCCGCAGGACCGCAACGCCGACGGCTTCTACCAGAAGCGGCTGCCGAAGGGCGCGCCCGACTTCGTCGAGACGGTCGCGATCACCTTCCCCAGCGGGCGTACTGCGCACGAACTCTGCCCCACCGAGCCGGCTGCGCTGGTATGGGCAGCGCAGATGGGGGCGCTCACCCTGCACCCGTGGCCGGTCCGACGGCCCGACGTCGATCACCCCGACGAGCTGCGGATCGACCTGGACCCGCAGCCGGGGACGTCGTTCTCGGACGCCCAGCGGGTCGCGGAGGTCACCAGGGAGCTCCTGGAGGAGCTGGGGTTGCGTGGCTATCCGAAGACCAGCGGCAACCGAGGTGTGCACATCTACGTGCGGATCGAGCCGAGCTGGGACTTCGACGACGTGCGGCATGCGGCGATCGGTCTCGGGCGCGAGCTGGAGCGTCGCGACGGCGGAGTCACCACGGCGTGGTGGAAGGAGGAGCGTGGGACCCGGCTCTTCTTGGACTACAACCAGAACCTGCGCGACCGCACGATCGCGAGCGCCTGGAGCCTGCGGGCGCGGCCCGGCGCCCCGGTCAGCACGCCGCTGTCATGGGCCCGGCTGGCCGACGTCCGCGACCCCCGCGACTTCAACCTGGCCACGATCGGGGACTATCTGTCCGACGGTGACCCATGGGCGGGCATGGACAGCGAGTCGTACTCGATCGAGCCTCTGCTGCGGCTGTGGGAGACCCTCCCCGGCGGAGAGCTGAACTGGCCGCCGGACTATCCCAAGCAGCCCGGGGAGCCGCCACGTGTTCAGCCGAGCAAGAAGGTTGCCGAACACTGGGACGAGCACGGCAACCGGATCGAGCAGTAGCGCCGAACCCGGTCGATGGTGGGGCGGCGGTCAGTCCACGTCCAGGATCTTCGGGGTGCCCTCGATCCCGGCTTCTGGTCTGCCCTGGGCCAGCCGGCTGTGCCGACGGGAGTACGCGAAGTAGATCGCGAAGCCGATCGCCATCCACACCAGGAAGCGGATCCAGGTCTCGATCGGCAGGTTCAGGATCAGGTAGATGCACAGGGCGGCCGACAGCCACGGCAGCACCGGGCTGAGCGGCACCCGGAAGCCGCGCTTGAGGTCGGGCCGCCGCTTGCGCAGGATCGGCACCGCCAGCGAGACCAGCACGAAAGCGGACAGCGTGCCGATGTTGACCATCTCCTCGAGCTTGCCGACCGGGGTCAGCGAGGAGATCAGCGCCACCGCCGCGCCGATCAGCAGGGTCAGCCGCACCGGGGTGCCGGTCCGCTCGCTCGTCACCCCGAGCCCGGAGGGGATCAGGTTGTCGCGGCTCATCGCGAAGGTCACCCGCGTCGAGCCGATCAGCAGGGTCATGACCACGGTGGTGAGGCCGGCGACGGCCCCGGCCGCGATCAGCGTGGCATACCCGCCCTTGCCGACCTGCTCGAAGGCGCTGGCCAGTGCGCCGGCCGGGTCGATCTGGTCGTAGTGCACCATGCCGGTGATGACCAAAGCGACGGCGACGTACAGGGCGGTGCAGATGGCGAGCGAGCCGAGGATGCCGATCGGCAGGTCGCGCTGCGGATTCTTGGCCTCTTCCGCGGTGGTGGCGACCACGTCGAAGCCGATGTAGGCGAAGAACACCAGGGCCGCCGCCGACATGATCCCCATCACCCCGTAGGTCGCGGGTGTCATCCCGGTCAGGAGTTGGATCACGGGCTCCGCGAGGCCCTCCGGGGCGGCCGGGCCGGACGAGCTCGGGGGGATGAACGGGCTCCAGTTGGCGGTGTTGATGAAGCCGATGCCGGCGACGATCACGAACAGCACGATCAGCACCTTGAGCGCGACCAGTACGAGGTTGACGCGCAGCGACTCCTTGATGCCCCTGGCGACCAGCAGCGTCAGCATCGCGACCAGGAAGAACGCGCCGAGGTCGAACGAGGATCCGGGTGCGACCGCGCTGGGCACCTCGATGCCGAGTCGGCCCAGGAAGATCTGCAGGTACGCGGACCAGCCCTGGGCCACGACACTGGCGCCCAGCATCATCTCCAGCAGCAGGTCCCAGCCGATGATCCAGGCGATGATCTCGCCCAGCGTCGCGTACGAGAACGTGTACGCCGATCCCGAGACCGGCACCGTGGAGGCGAACTCCGCGTAGCACATCGCCGCGAGCGCGCACACCACCGCCGCGAGGATGAACGAGAAGGCCACCGCCGGGCCCGCGTACTGCTCAGCGGCCCGTCCCGTCACCGTGAAGATGCCGGCGCCGATGACCACGCCGACGCCGAACACCACCAGGTCCAGTGCGGTGAGCCTGCGTTTCAAGTGGTGGTCGGCCTCGTCGGCCGACGCCATCGAGGCCTCGATCGACTTCGTCCGGAAGACGCTCATCCAGGCCTCCTCGCCTTGGTCAGCCCTCGTGCGGGATAAACCTAGACCCCAGCAGTCGCGCTGCGCGAGGGGTTGACGACGCCTTGCTAGGCGCCAGTCGAGGACCGGAGACCGGGCCCGAGACAACGACAGCCGGGCGCCCCGAAGGACGCCCGGCTGGGGTGGTGGGAGTGGCGGGTCAGGCCCGGCTGCTGCTGCGGCCGCGGCTGGAGAGTCCCTCCGCGACCCCGATCAGCAGCACCGCCGCGATCACGGCGATGATAGTGCCGAAGAAGTTGAGCTCGGTGATGCTGCCGACGCCGAGCAGGCTGGCGATCGTGCCGCCGATCACCGAGCCGACGAGGCCGAGCGCCAGCGTCATCCAGATGCTGAGGTTCTGCCGGCCGGGTTTGATCAGGCGCGCGAGGACGCCCACCACCAGGCCGAACACGATGAAGCCGATCATGGGTGTCTCCTATCGGTCACAATCCCTTGTTTATTGCGTGGTACGTCCATGTGTACCAGCTAGACCCCAGTGATCCCCTCACCCCGGCCCGCCTGCTCGTCAAATGTCTCCCGCTCCAGCAGGTGCAGGCAGGGTACGCCGATGCGGCGCCGCGCCTTCGACGTCCAGTCCAGCCGGAACAGCTCTTGGACGACGTGCGGCCGGGTGAGGATGATCGCCTCCTCGGCGCCCTGCTCCTCGACCGCCCGGGCGAGAGCGTCGACGGGGTCCTGCGCGGTGATCTCGGAGGTCACCTCGGCGCCGCCGCTGCGCATCAGCTCCACGCTGGTGCGCATCTGGCTCTCCGCCTCGGCGCGGATCTCCCGCTGCAGCTCGTTCAGGTCGGTCTCGGGGAAGTTCATCGCGGAGGTGGCGAGCACCTCACTGGCGGCGATCGATCCCAGCGCGGTCTCGATCCGGGACGCGGCGTCCTCGACCGGTAGGACGACGTGATAGTGCACCGTGTCCTCGACCCCCTCGTGGAGGGACAGCACCTGGTCGGCGTCCAACTTGCTCAACGTCTTCTCGATCAGCAGCACTACGTCGTACATGCTCGGCTCCTCGGGGCGTCGGGCTCGTGCCTCAATCCTGCCACCCAAGACAGCGGTGCCGGCGGCTTCCCGCCCGTGATGCCGCCCACCGGGCCACGCACGCTCGCCGCGCAGGTGCCGAGTCGCTGCCGCCTCCGGTCGAGCGTCAGGGCGTGCCGAGCACCTCGGCCAGGTCGTAGCTCACCGGCTCCTCCAACTGCTGGTACGTGCACGACCGCGGCTCCCGGTCGGGGCGCCAGCGCTTGAACTGGGTCGTGTGCCGGAACCGGGTGCCCTCCATGTGGTCGTACCCGACCTCCACCACCAGCTCGGGTCGCAGCGGCGTCCACGACAGGTCCTTGCCGGCGTTCCAGCGCGACTGTCCGCCGGGTCGCCGGTCGCCGGCGGCGGCCTCCGCCCAGTTGCCCCACGGGTGTTCGGACAGGTCGGCCAGCAGCGGCTCCAGCTCGGTGATCAGCTCGGCGCGCCGCGCGGTCGGGAACGCCGCGGAGACGCCGACGTGCTGCAGCACCCCGTTGTCGTCGTACAGCCCCAGCATCAGCGAACCCAGGCGTGGCTCCTGCGGCGTCGACGACTTGTGCAGCCGGTAGCCCGCGACCACCACGTCCGCGGTGCGCTCGTGCTTCACCTTCAGCATCGCGCGCACGCCCTGCTCGTACGTGCCGCTCATCGGCTTGGCCACCACGCCGTCCAGCCCGGCGCCCTCGAACCGGCTGAACCACTCCTCGGCCTCCGCGGGGTCCAGGGTGGCCGCGCACAGGTGCACCGGCGGGACGACGGCGTGCAGCGCGGACTCGAGCCCGGCGCGACGCTCGGCCAGTGGGCGGTCCGCAAAGGCCGCATCGCCCAGCGCCAACAGGTCGAAGGCCACGAAGCGGGCGGGGGTCTGCTCGGCCAGCAGCCGCACCCTGGACTCGGCCGGGTGGATCCGCTCGAGCAGCCGCTCGAACTCGAGTCGCCCGTCGACCGCGACCACGATCTCGCCGTCCACGACGCAGCGCTCCGGCAGCGACTCGCGGACCGCCTCGACGACCTCGGGGAAGTAGCGGGTGAGCGGCCGCTGGTTGCGGCTGCCCAGCTCCACCTCGTCGCCGTCCCGGAACACGATGCAGCGGAACCCGTCCCACTTCGGCTCGTAGAGGAACCCGCCCTCGGTCGCGTCCGGCGTGGGGATCCGCTTCACCGACTTGGCCAGCATCGGGGCGACGGGCGGGTTGATGGGCAGGTCCATGTGATCAGCCTGGCATCCGGCGGTAGTCGAGGTACAAGGCCCCCTCGTCCTCGAGCACCTGCCACAGCGTCATCCGGGTGGGCGGGTTGAGTACGGGCCCGGCGGCCAGCCGCAGCCGATCCCCGGACTCCACCAGCGGCACCAAGGTCAGGCACAGCTCGTCGCAGAGACCGCTGGCCACCAGTTCGTGCATCAGGTGCGGTCCGCCCTCGCACAGGACCCGGCGGAAGCCCATGGCGTTCAGCCGTTCCAGCGCCGCGCCCAGGTCCACCTGCTCGTCGCCGGCCACGATCACCTGACAGTGCCGCCGGGCCCCCACCACGGCCGGCTGCGGCGCGGATGCGCAGGTGATCACGATCGTCGGGGCCGCCCCGCCACGCAACAGGTCGTCGGTGAGCGCCAGCGAGCGGCTGACCACGGCGATCGTCGGCACCGGCGCCAGCCCCAGCGCGGCGCGCAGGTCGCCGTCCACCTCGTCGGCCTGCACCGGCCGGTATCCCTCGGCCCGGGTCGTCCCCGCACCGACCAGCACCAGGTCGCACAGCGACCGCAGCAGGGCGAACAGCCGTTGGTCCGCGCCGGGGGACAGGGAGCCGGAGCGCAGGTCGGGTCCCTGCACGGCACCGTCGATCGTGGCAACGAAGTTGGCGCGCACCCAGCTGCCCTCGGCCGGGTAGGCGTACAGCTCGGCGAGGTCTGCGTTCGACAGCCGCGACGGAGTGGTCGGGTAGAGCGGTTGCACGCCCCGATCCTCCCATTGGATCGGCCGGGCCGGTTCCGGCCGTTCGGGACCGGCTCCGGCGGACCGGCTGTCGGCTCCGAGGTCCGCCCCGTACGCTCCTGCTGTGCCTCAGCACCTGACCGATCGCAACCCGCGGGTGCCCCCCGAGCGGTTGGTGGGCGACCTGGTGCCGCCGCCGCGGTTCGGGCACGAGACGTTCCAGACGTACCGTCCCGACCCGTCCCGGCCCAGCCAGGCGCAGGCGGTGGGGGTGCTCGAGGACTTCGCCGTGCGGATACGTACGCCCGGGCGGCGTCGCGGACTGCTGCGCCGGCGGCAGCGGCCGGAGGGACCCACCGGGATCTACCTGGACGGCGGTTTCGGGGTCGGCAAGACGCACCTGCTGGCCTCGCTGTGGCACGCCGCCCCGCAGCCCAAGCTGTTCGCGACGTTCGTGGAGCTGACCAACCTGGTTGGCGCGCTCGGGTTCTCCAACGCGGTCGAGCGGCTCGGCGGGTTCCGGCTGATCTGCGTGGACGAGTTCGAGCTGGACGACCCCGGCGACACGGTGCTGGTGTCCACGCTGCTCACTCGCTTGGCCGAGCGCGGCGTGTGGCTGGCGGCGACGTCGAACACGCTGCCCGGCCGGTTGGGGGAGGGCCGGTTCGCCGCCGAGGACTTCCTGCGCGAGATCCAGAGCCTCTCGGAGCGGTTCGAGGTGCACCGGATCGAGGGCGAGGACTACCGGCACCGCGGTCTGCCGGACCCGCCCAGGCCGCTGCCGCTGCCGACCCTGCAGCGGTTCGCGGCGGAGCACCCGGACAGCTCGTTCGACCACTTCGTGGACCTGTGCCGGCACCTGGCGACCGTGCATCCGTCGCGCTACGGCGCGCTGCTCGACGGCCTGGACTCGGTGGTGATCGAGGACGTGCGCCAGGTCGACGACGAGGGGGTGGCCCTGCGCCTGGTGGTGCTTTCGGACCGGCTGTACGACCGGGAGGTCCCGGTGCTGGCCGGCGGCGTCCCGCTGGACCGGATGTTCGCTCCCCGACTGCTCGAGGGTGGTTACCGCAAGAAGTACTTCCGGGCGCTGAGCCGGTTGACCGCGCTGGCCCGCGAGTCCGCGGCGCTGGTCCGCTGAGCGGTGCGCGATACTCGTCGGCGATGGCGACGGTGACCGGGCGGCTGCCCGACGAAATGGGCGACGACGGCCTGAGCGTGCGCGACCTGCTCCGGCTGCCGGCGGGCCCGGTGGACCTGGCGGCCTACGACGAGCACGGCAAGCCCGGCTTCGCGGGCGGCAAGTCCGACGGCAAGAAGGCGCTGGCCGGCCTGGCCGACGAGGTGGCGGACCTGCAGGAGCGGTTGTTCGCCGACGGGCTGACCGGCGGCACCCGGCGGATGCTGCTGGTCCTGCAGGGCATGGACACCTCGGGCAAGGGTGGGACCGTCCGGCACAGCATCGGACTGCTGGACCCCCAGGGCGTCCAGCTGGCGTCGTTCCAGGCGCCCACCACACAGGAGCTGCGGCACGACTTCCTGTGGCGGATCCGCAGGCAGCTGCCGGGGCCGGGGAAGATCGGGATCTTCGACCGGTCGCACTACGAGGACGTGCTGATCGCGCGGGTACGGGCGCTGGCCCCGGCCGAGGAGATCGAGCGGCGGTACGCCGCGATCAACGACTTCGAGGCCGAGCTGGCCGCATCCGGCGTGACCGTGGTGAAGTGCTTCCTGCACGTGTCGTACGCCGAGCAGAAGCAGCGGCTGCTGGCCCGGCTGGACGACCCGCACAAGCACTGGAAGTTCGACCCCGGCGACGTCGACGAGCGGCAGCGGTGGCCGCAGTACCGCGAGGCGTACGAGCTGGCGCTGGAGCGGTGCAATCCGCCGCAGGCCCCGTGGTACGTCGTGCCCGCCGACCGCAAGTGGTACCGCAACTGGGCGGTCACCCGGCTGCTGCTGGAACACCTGCGCGAGTTCGACCTCGGTTGGCCGCAGGCCGACTTCGACGTCCAACAGCAGCGCGAGCGACTTCTCGCCACCTGAGGCGGGTGCGTGAGGCCGTGCGTGGTGCCGGTCGGTCAGGCCGGGAGCGGCACCAGTTCGACCGCGGCCACGGTGTAGCGGGTCAGCACCAGCCACGCCACCGCCGGATCGTCGCCGAGCGGCTCGGCGACCGTGATCGCGCCGGCCTCCAGCGCCAGCTCCTCGGCCCGCGCGGGCAGGGTGCCGGGTGCGATGAAGTACGAGCCGACCGCGATGTGCCGACGGCCCTCGCGGCGGAACGCCCGTACCGCCTCGCTGGTGGCCGGGGGAGCAACGGACGCGAACGCGGCCATCGCCGGCAGGTGGTGGCGGACGCCCCACAGCCGCGCCAGCCGCGAGACGGCGGCGTTGGCCAGGTGGTCGCTGGAGCCGCCGGCGGCGAGCACCAGGGCGTCGACCTCGGTGGCTCGCGCGCGCTTGAGCGCCGTCCGCAGCCGACGATCCAGCACGTCGAGCAGGATGTCGTCGCCGAGCACGTCGCTGACCTGCACCCTCAGGTCCGGGTGCCCGGAGGCGGCCTCGTGCAGCACGGCAGGGATGTCGGCCCCGGTGTGCGCCGACGGGGTGAGCAGCAACGGCACGACCACGATCTCGTCGTACCCGTCCGCGGTCAGGCGGTCGAACACCGCCGCCGGGGTGGGGCCGCTGCGCCGGTCCACGAATGCGGACTCGATCCGCAGGTCCGGCCGCATCGCGCGTACCCGGTCGCGGAGGGCGCGGACGCTGCTGGCCGCGCGCGGGTCGGTGCCGCCGGGGGCCAGGGTGACCAGGGCAGGGGCGGTCATGGGTGGATCACCGGGCGGTGGCCCGATACAGGGGTGGTGGTTCGCATGGTGGTGGATCTTTCTGCTGAGAAAGACGCACGTTCGCTCGGGACGACCTCGACGACGATGTCGATGGTGGGGGCCGGGCGACGCGCGCCCGGCGAGGAAGGGCGGGCGGGTCTAGGCCGACGGACACATCATCGAGCGCATCCGACCAAGGTCCACGTGACGACGCATCACAAGGTGGCAGGGGGTCGGGACGCCGAAGGTCATGGCTGCATCTTTGGCGACGGTGGCGTGGCCGCGCAAACCGAAGTCTCGCTATTCAAGATTGCCGTCCATATTGCGAGACGTGCTTTCGGGCTGTGTGCCCGCCGGGGCGGCCGGACCGGGTCGTGTTTCACCGGATCGTGAAAGACGTGCGCCGGCACGGTGGTCGGGTGGGGCGTGTTTCACCGGATCGTGAAAGACGTGCGCCGGCCCGGTGG
>CAZNCE010000066.1:0-16552 GCA_964571285.1 uncultured Nocardioidaceae bacterium
CCTCCGCGCCGACCCCGCGCTCGGGTACACCGCCCTCCGCGCCGACCCCGCGCTCCGGTACACCGCCCTCCCGCGGGGGGCTAAGGCAGCACACCCGCCGTACGTGCCGCCTCGCCGTAGGCGTCCGCGAGGTCCTGCAGGCTGGCGTGGGCGTTGAGACCGCTCGGGTTGGGCAGCGCGAACAACGCCGGAGCATCGCCCCACGGAGCGGGCTGACGGCCGACGGTGGCGCCAGGTGCGTCGAAGGCCTGCCGGTAGGCGGTGATGCCCAGCACGGCCACCACTCGCGGCCGGTGCTGCACCACCAGCTCAGCCAACCGCTCTGCTCCGGCGCGCAGCTCCGGCCGGCTCACCTCGGCTGCGCGGGCAGTCGGCCGAGAGCACAGGTTGGTGATCCCGATCCCGCGACCGAGCAGGCCGTCGCGATCGGCATCGGTGTAGCCGGCCGAGGCGTCGATCAGCGTGTCGGTGATCCCGGCACGGAACAGCGCGGGGTAGAAGCGGTTGCCGGGCCGGGCGAAGTGCGCGCCGGTCGCGGCGGTCCACAGCCCCGGGTTGATCCCGACGAAGAGCAGCCGGAGCGGGTCCGGCAACAGGTCCGGAACGACACGACCGCGGGCGGCTTCCCACTCGACCTTGCTGAACCTCGCCGGCCGGCGCGTCACGTCCAGTCGCGCATCCGCCGGCCGTCGCCGTCGCGGAAACTGCCCGTCGCCAGCACGATGAGGTCGACGAGCGCCCAGATGGACGTCACCACCAGCCCGAAGCCCAACGTGAGCACGGTGATCAGCAGCATCGCGACGCCGCTACCGATCTTGCCGGCGTAGAACCGGTGGATGCCGATCCCGCCGAGGAACAGGCAGAGCAGGAACCCGGGCAGCACCTTGCGCTCGCTCACCTGCTCCTGCATCGGCTGGGGAGACATCCGCGTCGGTGGCCGGTAGAGGACCAGATCGCTCACCTGCTGGGCCAGGTCACCGTGCGTCTTCGAGCCGTAGACCGATTGCAGTCGCAGGTCGAGCTCGTCGAGGCTGAGCCGACCGTCCACGACGGCGGAGCGGACCACCTCCGCCACTGCCTCGCGGTCGGCGTCCGTGGCACGCAGCTGCGGCGGATAGTCCCGCGGTTGGTACGGCCGGATCGGCCCCTGCGACGTTGCCACGCTTGCGATGCTAACAAGGGGAGGGAGCACTCGAAGTCCGTTGGTTCGGCCGGCGCCCGGCCAGCAGCGAACCGATACCGGTGGCCACGTCCGTTCGGTGCTAGGCGGCGGACATCGGAGCGGCGGCCCGGGTGGTGATCACCCCGTCGGCCAGCCCGTAGTCCACCGCTTCGGCCGCCGTGAACACGTGGTCCCGGTCGGTGTCGGCACGAAGCTGCGCAAGCGTGCGGCCGGTGTGCCGGCTGAGCACCTGCTCGACCTCGTGCCGCACCCGCAGCAGTTCCTTCGCCTGCAGGCTGAGGTCGGAGATCGTGCCCTGTCCGGACGTGGACGGCTGGTGCAACACGATGCGCGAGTGCCGGAGCACGAACCGCTTGCCGGGAGAACCCGCAGCGAGCAGCACCGCCGCCGCCGAGGCTGCCTGCCCCAGACAGAAGGTGGAGACATCGGGGCGGATGAACTGCATGGTGTCGTAGATCGCGGTCAGCGCGGTGAACGAGCCGCCGGGCGAGTTGATGTAGAGCCCGATGTCGAGGTCGGGACTCTCCGACTCCAGGTGCAGCAGCTGTGCCATCACCACGTTGGCCACGTCGTCGTCGAGCTCGGTGCCCAAGAACACGATCCGCTCGGCCAGCAGCCGGCTGTAGATGTCCGCGGCCCGGTCGCCGCGCGGCGTCTTCTCGACCACCGTCGGGATGGTGTACTGCCCCATCTCAGATCCCCACCCGGTGCGTCGCGGCGGTCGGCCGGACGCTGTCCACGCTGGCCACCACCTGGTCGATCATCCCGTACTCACGAGCCTCGTCGGCGGTGAACCAGAAGTCCCGGTCGCTGTCCTTGGCGATCCGATCCACCGGCTGGCCGGTGTTCTCCGCGATCAATCGGTGCATCAGGTTCTTGGTGTAGTCGAGGTTGCCCGCCTGGATCTCGATGTCCGTGGCCGTGCCGCCGATCCCGGCCGAGCCCTGATGCATCAGGATCCGCGCGTGCGGCAGGCTGAAGCGCTTCCCCGGAGCCCCTGCACACAACAGGAACTGGCCCATGCTCGCGGCCAGCCCCATCGCCAGCGTGCTGACGTCGTTGGGGATCAGCCGCATGGTGTCGTAGATCGCCAGCCCGGCGGTGACGGAGCCGCCCGGCGAGTTGATGTAAAGGCTGATGTCGCCACGGGAGTCCTCCGCCGACAGCAGCAGCAGCTCGGCGCAGATCCGGTTCGCGACCGTGTCGTCGACCTCGGCTCCGAGCACGATGATCCGCTGGTGCAGCAGACGCCCGGCGAGCTGGTCGTCGAACGATGTGGCGTTGTCGGCCACGGTGGTCACCTCGCCTCCAGTTCGTGGGGTGCGGCACCGGATGCGGTGCCACAGTCCACGGTGGTACGACGCGAGGCGGCGGCCCAAGCGGATCTGCCCCGGGCTAATTAGCCAGCAGCAGATGCCCCGCCGGCAGGGAGGCCCGGACGCGACTCGGCCCCCCGTCCGCGAGGGACGAGGGGCCGAGGCGTCATTCGGTCAGAGCGGGCGGACGTTCTCCGCCTGCGGGCCCTTCGGGCCCTGGGTGATGTCGAACTCGACCTTCTGGTTCTCGTCGAGCGTGCGGTATCCGCTGGTCTGGATGGCCGAGTAGTGCACGAAGACGTCGTCGCCGCCGTCCTCCTGCGCAATGAAGCCGAAACCCTTCTCAGCGTTGAACCACTTGACTGTGCCGTTTGCCATCGTGCTGCTTCTCCTAGCAGGGGCTTGGTGGACCGTCCCTCATGACGGCCCCTGGTGCAGTTACGTTTCCGTGCCCCTACTGTCTTGCAACATCGAGGACCCAGACGAAACTGCGTCAACCCTACAGGACGGGGGTGGGTGCGTGTGCACTCCGGGCACCGGCGTTCCGCCTTTCGGACTGCACCACGGCGAAGCCGAGCCTGCGCCCTGCCCGGAAAGGCCCGGTATGGGAGGTGTGACGCCGACCCGGGCGGCCGCCTGCGATGGCCCATCATGGGAGGCGTGACGATCCACCCCGAGCATCCGTTCCGCACCCCCGAGCCCGACCGCAGCCCGGTACGCCGCCTCCGCGGCCGGCTGACCGCTCCGGTGACGGTCTGGACCAGTCACCATGCCGGGCGGTCGTACGGCCTCACGGTCTCGTCGATGCTGGTTGCCGACGGCGAGCCGGGCCGGGTGCTCGGGCTGATCGACCCCGACGCCGATCTGTGGGACTCGGTGCGTGATTCCGGGGCGTTCGCGGTCAGCGTGCTGGATTGGCGGCACCGACAGCTGGCTGACGCCTTCGCCGGCGTCGCGCCGGCGCCAGGTGGCGTGTTCCGGCTGGCCGACTGGACCGAAACGGAGTGGGGTCCGGTGCTCGACAGCACGGGAACCTGGGCGGGATGCCGGCTGGCCGACCCGCGGCCGCGTGACGTGGGGTGGGCCCTGCTGGTCGAGGGAATCGTCGAGCACGTGCAGCTGACGCCGGAGTCGGTGACCGGGGAAGCCGGCCCCGAGGACGGCCCGCTGCTGCACCACCGGGGCCGCTACCACCGGCTGTGAGCAGCTCAGCGGGCCCGGAAATCGTCCACCAGTGTCCGGTCCCGGTCCGCGCGCACGCACGCGGCGACCAGCCGCGGTAGGTCCTCCGTGCTCACCAGTGCGGCCAGGTCTTCGGCGCCGGCGGGCAGGCCCAGCTTGCGGGCTCCGGAGGACGCCACCTTGTCCACAAAGGGAGCCACGTCGGGCCAGACGCCCTGCACCTCGCGCAAGAAGATGGCGGCACCGGTGGGGCCGATGCCCTTGAACTGCTGCAGGTCGCGCGCGAGGTTGCCCGACTCCTCGTGCATCCGGCGCAGATCGCCTCGGTACCGCTTCAGCACGGTGTCGGCCATGTCACCGAGGCGGGTGGCGGTGCTCTCGTCGTAGCGTCGGTAGTGGCCCCGCACCAGTGCGTCCACCCGCTGCTGCCAGGTCGCGTCCCGCATCCGCCGCGGCGTGCGGTAGCCGGCCCGGAACAGCTCCCGGGCTGCGGCCAGCGCGATGTCGGACGAGATCCGAGCCGCCAACAGGGACGCGAGCACCAGCAACTGCCACAACGGCGAAGGCTTGTCGCACAACGTGATGCCCGACTCGTCGGCGAAGGTCCGCCCGTGCTGCTCGATCAGGGCGGCGACTCTGGATCGGTCCTGCTCGCGTGACGCCATGCGCGCCCGGTACCCGCGGCACTCCCCGACTATCCGCCCCGGCGGGGGGTCAGGAGCCGTACGTCCGACGGATCCGTTCAGCGAACGGTGCGTAGTCCACCGCGGCGAGGTAGGCGGACATCATCGTGCCGTGCCCTGCCTTGCCGCTGCCGGCGATGTCGAACGCGGTCCCGTGGTCCACCGAGGTGCGCAGGATCGGCAGCCCGACGGTGACCGAGATGGTCCCGTCGAAGTCGAAGGTCTTCGCCGGGATGTGGCCTTGGTCGTGGAAGTGCGACAGTACCCCGTCGTAGCGCCCGACCAGCCCCTGGTGGAACACCGAATCCGCCGGGATCGGGCCGTACACGTCCAGCCCCTCCTCCCGGGTCAGGTCGCAGGCCGGGCCGATGTGGACGATCTCCTCGTCCCCGAAGTGCCCGCCCTCACCGCCATGCGGGTTCAGGGCGGCCACGGCCAGCCTCGGCCGGTCGACACCGAAGACCTCCAGTGCCTGGTAGGCCCGGCGGATTGAGTCGGCGATGGTGTCCTTGGTGAGCTGGTCCAGTGCGGTGCGCAGTGACACATGCCTGGTGGTGAAGAAGATCCGCAGGTGGTGGCCGTCCGCCTTGTCGTTGCGGACGACGAACATGGTGTCCTGCTTGGTGACCCCGGTCAGCGCGCCGAGCATCTCGGTGTGCCCGAGGAACTCCGAGCCGGCGGCCCAGATGGCCTCCTTGTTGATCGGCCCGGTGACGATCCCCGCGACGTGGCCGTCCATCGCCGCCTTGGTGGCCACTTCGATCGCCTTGACCGATGCCTCGCCCGCGCGTGCGTCGACCTGTCCCCAGGCGGGTACGTCCGCTCCGAGAACGCCGGTGTCGTAGATGTCGATCACACCGTCGGCCGGCTCGACGGAGAAGTCGGTGACCGTTCGTACCTCGACGTCCAGTCCCATCGCCTCGGCACCACGTCGCAGCGCGGCCGCGTCGCCCACCGCGATGCCGTGGTGGCCGGGGGAGCCGGCCGTCTCGACGAGGGTCTTGGCCGTGATCTCCGGCCCGATGCCGACCGGATCGCCCAAGGTGATGGCGAGTACGTGCTGGGCCATGGGGCTGCTCACTTCCTGGTTGGTTCGACGGGGGTGGACTGGTGTGCTGCGGGTTCGTGCTGTGGGAGGGCGGTGATGCGCGACTCGGCGGCGACCACCTGGCGGCGGTGGATGTCGGCGTTGTGGCGGAGATGGTCCAGACAGGCGACGGTGGTGGTCGAGTCGCCGATCAGACCGCCCTTGGTGACGACCTGCAGGCCGTCCCAGGGTCCACCGACGACGCTACCCGCGACGGCGAGCGGGATCACCTCCCCGGAGATCTCCAGGCCATGGGAGCCGAGCTCGGACAGCACCGCGTCGGTCACGTCCCCGCCGGTGGTGAACAGCCCGTCGACGGGGTGGTGCTCGATCGCGTGGCGGACCGCCCGCGCCAGGTGCACGGATATGTCCTGGGCCTCGTCGGGCGAGACGGTGCGCAGGTCGCTGTCGTCCACGACCGTTGCCAGCAGCACGATCTCGTCGGCCCGGGCCGCGTCGAGAGCCTCGTCCAGCTTTCGTGAGGTCGCCTCGATGTCGGGGACCGGGCTGCCGGGTGGCGTCGGGGCGCGCAGCAGGGTGACCGGCCGGTCGGCGACCAACTGCCTCAGCTGCCGGCGGGTGAGCTCGGTGGCCGAGCCCGACACCGCCAGCAGCGGGGCTGCCTCGCCCTGGCCTCGAATGCCGAGTGCCTTGGCCATCGCCACCGAGCCGGGCCCGGGATCGCTGGTCACCCAAGTGATCGGTGCGTCGGATCCGTTCGCCGCCCGTGCCGCAGCACTTGCGGCTCGGTCGAGGTGGTCCTCGGTGAGCGCATCCACGATCAGCACCTCGACCGGCGTGCGCAGCAGCTCCGCGATGGTGTCGACCAAGCGGTCCGGTGGCCCGGTCACGGCGGACAGGCCGACGTTGGCCGTGCGCAGCTTCGCCTGCTGCGCGAGGATCTCGCGTACGTCCGAGGTGTGCACGGGAGTCCGCGGGTCGCGCGCCACCTCGGTGTCCTCGAGGCGGCGGCCACCCAACAGCTGCGTGCCGTCCACGGTGTGCCGGTCCGCGCCGGGGTGCGCGGGGGCACAGAACACCACGACCCGGGTGCCGCACAGGTCGGCGACCTCGGTCAGCAGCCGGGCGGTGGTGGCTCCGACGTTGCCGCGCAACGTGGTGTCGATCCGGTTGCAGACCAACCGGGCCGGCCAGCCTGCTCGCACCACCGCGGCCAGCCGATCGCCTGCCTCCGCCGGGGACAGGTGCCTGCCCTCGGTGCTCGCCACGAGCACGTCGAAGCGGCGCACCATCTCGGCCACCACGTCCGGTCGTCGCGCGGCTCCGGTGGTCGCCGCCCGCAGCCCGGCCCGGGCGAACCCCGCGGCGGTGGCGTTGGCGCCGGTCAGGTCGTCGGCGACGACGAGAACCTCGGCCATCTGGCTCGCCCGGGCTCAGCCCTGGGCGGACGAGGCGTGGCGGGCGGACAGCTCCAGGTACGTCTGCGAGCTGCTGCGGATGCTCTCGCGCTCCTCGTCGCTCAACTCGCGGCGTACCTTGCCCGGGACGCCGGCCACCAGCGAGCCCGGCGGGATGTCAGTGCCCTCGAGCACCACGGTACCGGCGGCGACCAGGCTGCCGGAGCCGATCCGGGCCTCGTTCATCACCACCGCGCCCATGCCGATCAGCACGTCGTCCTCGACCGTGCACCCGTGCAGCACGGCACGGTGCCCGACCGTCACGCCGGCCCCCACGGTGGCGGGCTTTCCGGGGTCGGCATGCATGACGCACCCGTCTTGGATGTTGCTGCGCTCCCCGACGGTGATCGCGTCCCCGTCCCCGCGCAGCACGGCGCCGTACCAGACGCTGGCGCGCGGGTGCAGGCTGACCCGGCCGATCAGGGTGGCACCGGGGGCGACCCATGCGGTGGCGTCGATGTCGGGCTGCTGGCCGTCCACCGGCAGGATCCGGCGGTCGCCTACGGGAGTCTCGGTCACTGGTGCTGTCCTTTCGTCGATGGGTCGCCGGCGGCCGCGGCAGCCTCGTGTTCTAGCTCTTCTCGGCATACCTGTTCGAGCCAGGCACGTGCATCGGCGGAGCCCTCGGGGCCCTCGGGGAAGGTGTGCCCCCAATCCACCAGGAAGGTCCGGTGGCCGTGCCCGCGCAACATCCGGTAGGTCGCGTCAGCATCGCCTTGCTCGATGGTCTGCAGGATCCTTCGGTGCCGATCGGCGTCGCCGAGCAGCGTCTCCCGGGTGCGGCGCGCCTTGCGGTTCATCCCCATGCACAGCTGCATCTGCAGCGACATCGACCGATACGCGGCCTCGAGCCGTCCGTTTCCGGCGAGGCCGACCACGGCGGTGTGGAAGTCGAATCCGCGCTCGGTCACCGCGCCCGGGTCGCCGGCCTCGGCGGCCTCTTGGAGCAGCGCGAACGCGGCGCGGACTCGGTCCAGCCGCTCGCCATCCCGTACCGGGACACCGAGGTAGATCGCGACCCGCTCCAGCTCCTCGCGCAGGCTGAAGATCTCGTAGACGTCATGCAGGGTGAGCGGTGTCACCACGGCCCCGCGCCGCGGGATCTGGGTGATCAGCCCTTCCTGCTCCAGCACCCGCATCGCCTCCCGCAGCGGGGGGCGGCTGACCCCGAGTACGTCGGCCAGGCGGTTCTCGACCACGCGCTCGCCGGGCCGCAGATCGCCGGAGAGGATGATGCCGCGCAGCGCACGTGCGGCGAGGTCGGCCATGCTCGGGGGCGCTTCGATGCGCCGGGTGCTGGTCGGACCGGTGCTCATCTCAACCTCCTCGATCGGGTGGGCGGGTGGGTTCGGCGGTCACAGCGGCGCAGCAGCGACACGTACGGCCCAGCGTCCCGGCCAACGACCCGGCCGACGACCCGGACCGGTTCGCACGGCCGACGGGGACCGATGGCGCGGACCGGGGCGCACCGCAGCACCGGGTCGTCGGAAGATAACGATCCGGGACCGGGATAGAGAAATGTTCGTGTGGCGCTTGTCACAACTGCTCGTTTTCTGTAGACAATAGTCCGTCGCCCGGCCGGTGCGCCACCCCCGCACCGCTGCGGCAGCTGCCGACACCCCGGCACTGCACCAGCATCCCCCATCCCGACCCTCGGAGGTTGATACCCGATGTCCGACCACGAGCCCGGCAACAGCGGCCCGCTGGCCGGTATCACCGTGCTGGAGGTCGGCGCGTTCATGGCGGCGCCCTTCGCCACCATGCAGCTGGCCGACCTCGGTGCGACCGTCTGGAAGATCGAGAACCCCACCAGCGGCGACCCGGTCCGGCAGACCGGCCCGTTCGTCGAGGGCGAGAGCTCGCCGTTCGCGCGCCTGAACCGCAACAAGAACTCGGTGGCCCTCGACCTCAAGAGCGCCGAGGGCCGGGAGGCGCTGCTGAAGCTCGCCGCCGAGGCCGACGTGCTGGTGGAGAACCTCCGACCCGGTGCCATGAAGCGGCTCGGCCTCGACTACGAGAGCATCCGCGACGTGGCGCCACGGCTGGTGTACGCGTCGGCGTCGGGCTGGGGACAGGACGGGCCGCTGGCTCAGCTGCCCGGCCTGGACATCATGGCGCAGGCGCGTGGCGGGCTGATGAGCATCACCGGGGAACCGGACGGCGACCCGGTCAAGGTGGGCGTACCGATCTGCGATCTGGTGTGCGCCATGTATGTCGCCCTCTCGGTCACCGCCGCGCTGCGCGAACGGGATCGCACCGGCGAGGGGCAGTACATCGACGTCTGCCTGCTGGAGGCGGGCGTCTCCTTCGCGATCTGGGAGGCCGGCAAGTACTGGGGCAACGGCGAGGTCGGGCGGCCGCTGGGCTCGGCGCACCAGAGCACCGCGCCCTACCAGGCGGTGCGCAGCTCGGACGGCTACGTGACCATCGGTGCGGTCACACCCAAGACCTGGCGCCTGTTCTGCGATGCCCTGAGCCTGCAGTCGCTCGCCGAGGACGAGCGGTTCCAGGACGCCTTCGAACGCCACTCGCACCGCGATGTGCTGATCCCGGCGATCGAGGAGGCGACCACCCAGCGGACAACCAAGGAGCTGGTCGCCGTGCTGGACGAGGCTGGAGTCCCGTGTGCACCGATCGCCGACTACGCCGAGGTCTTCAACAGCGACCACCTGACCGAGCGGTCGTTCTTCTGGGACGTCGATCACCCGACCATGGGGGCCGTTCGCCAGCTCGGCTCTCCGATGCGGTTCTCCCGCACCAAGGCCGTCCGCGCCAAGGCGGGTCCGCTGCTCGGTGACAGCACTCGATCAGCGCTGTCCGGGGTCGGCTACTCCGACCAGCAGATCGACGCGCTGGCCGAGGCCGGCGCCGCCCGTACCGCACCGCCCGCACCCAATGACCTCCCCACGGAACCCAACCCCACCCACTCCCACGAGGAGCCACGATGAAGAAGCACGTCTTTTCCGCGTTCGCCGCATTGTCCGCGGCGGCCCTGCTGGCCGGTTGCGGCGCATCCGGCGGTGATGGCAACAGCAACTCCTCCGGGGGTGGCTCGTTCGAGCCCGAGGGCGACGTCACCATGATCGTCCCGTTCGCCGCCGGCGGGGGCAGCGACCAGGCCGGACGGATGACGGCAGCGGCCATCGAGTCGGTCGCCGACGGCGTCAACGTCAACGTCGAGAACCGCGACGGCGGGTCCGGGGCGGTGGGCTACGCCTACTTCCTCAGCCGCAAGGGTGACCCGGAGACCCTGCTGGCCACCGAGACGGCGCTGCTCGCGGTGCCGCTCACCCAGGACGTGAACTTCACCTACCAGGACTTCACGCCGATCATGAAGTTGGCCGACGACTACACGCTGATGGTGGCCAAGCAGGACGCCCCCTACAGCGACTGCAAGGACGTCGTCGAGGCGTCCAAGTCCAGCCGTGTCGTGGCCGGCATCAGCGGCCAGGCGGGTCTGGACAACATCGTCTTCACGCTCACCGAGCGGCAGACCGGGGCGAAGTTCGACCGCGTCCCGTTCGAATCCGGTGGTGAGCTGACCACCGCGCTGCTCGGTGGCGAGGTGGACGTGGCCTCGCTCAACCCGAGCGAGATCATGGGCCAGATCAAGGCCAAGAAGGTCAAGGCGCTGTGCGCGTTCGCCGAGGAGCGCTACGACTATCCCGAGCTGAAGGACATCCCGACCGCCAAGGAGCAGGGCATCGACGTCGCGTTCGCGCAGTTCCGCGGCGTGCTGGCGCCTGGTGACATCAGCGACGAGGCCAAGCAGTACTGGATCGACGTGATGGAGAAGGCGCTGGACTCCAAGGAGTACCAGGACTGGCTGAAGGCCGGGCTGCTCCAGGCGCAGACGCTCGCCGGGGATGACTTCACCAAGTACCTGGAAGAGAGCAATGCCAAGCTCGAACAGGTTCTGAAGGGCTGATCCCTAGGTGGCTTCGCAATCCGGCAAGGGCATCGCCGTCCCGGAGGTGGCAGCGTTCGCGCTGCTCACCGCCCTCGGCGGTGCCCTTGTCGTGACGTCCTTCGGCTACGGCCTGCGCACCGATCGTGGCTGGGTCGGTCCCGGCTTCATGCCGATGGTGCTCGGATCCTTGATGTTCCTGATGGCGGGCTGGCAGCTGGTCCGCGTGCTGACCGGCCGGCAGGCCGAGCATCATGACCGGCTCGCCGACCTGGCCGGCGCGGAGCCGGAGCCCCGCAGCCAGGAGGACGAGGACGCACTCGCCGACGTGGACATCTTCGGACGCACCGCGAAACAACGGGTACGCCAGATGTGGACCGTGGTCGCGGCGATCGCCGCCGCGATCCTGATCGTGCCCCTGCTCGGCCTGCCGATCTCGTTCGGCCTGATGGTGTTCTTCATCTCGACCTTCGTGGAACGCCGGAAGCTGTTGCCGGCGGCACTCATCACCGTGGTCTCGATCGGCGTCGTCCACCTGCTGTTCGTGACCTTCCTGGGTGTGCCGCTGCCCACCGGAGCGATCGGTCTGGGGATCTGACATGTTGGACAACCTGATCCTGGGCTTCGAGACGGCCCTGACCGTGCAGAACGTGGCCTGGTGCTTCGTCGGTGTGCTGATGGGCACGATCATCGGCGTGCTGCCGGGCCTGGGCTCGTCCACCGGCGTGGCCATCCTGCTGCCGCTGACCATGGCCTTCGAGCCGGTCACCGCGCTGATCATGCTGGCCGGCATCTACTACGGATCCCAGTACGGCGGCACGATCACCTCGGTGCTGATCTCCACTCCGGGAGAGACCGCGACGGTGGTCACCACGCTGGACGGCTACCAGATGGCCCGCAAGGGCAGGGCCGGCGCAGCGCTGGCCATTGCCGCCATCGGATCATTCGTGGCAGCGATCATCTCGCTCGCCCTGCTGGTCGCGCTGGCCCCGCCGTTCGCCGACTTCGCCCTGAGCTTCGGCCCGCCGGAGATGCTCGCGGTGATGGTGCTCGGCCTGGCCACGATCATCAGCTTCTCCGGCGACAACAAGGCGCTGGGGCTGTTGATGGCGCTGGGCGGCCTGATCATCGCCCTGGTCGGCGTCGACCAGGGCAGCGGAGTGGCGCGCTACACCTTCGACAACGTCGAGCTGTTCTCCGGGATCCCGTTCGTGGAGGTGATGATCGGGCTCTTCGCCGTCGGCGAGGTGCTCTACCAGATCCGGGACGGCGCGGCGGCTCCGATCCGGGCCAGCTTCCGCGACCTGATGATCAAGAAGGCCGACCTGAAGCGCTCGCAGGGCGCGATCGTGCGGGGCAGCTTCATCGGCTTCCTGCTGGGCTGCCTGCCCGGCGCCGGCTCGACCCTCGCCTCGTTCATGGCCTACGGCATCGAGAAGAGCGTCTCGAAGAACGGCAAGGAGTTCGGCACCGGCGCCATCGAAGGGGTTGCGGCCCCGGAGAGCGCGAACAACGCGGCGGCGAACGCCAACTTCATCCCCACCCTGACCCTCGGCGTGCCCGGGGGCGCGACGACCGCAGTGCTGCTCGGCGCGTTCGTGGTGTACGGCATCCAGCCCGGTCCACTGCTGTTCACCGAACAGCCCGCGCTCGTGTGGGGTCTGCTTGCCTCGTTCTTCATCGGCAACGTCATCCTGCTGGTGCTGAACCTCCCGTTGGCGCCGGTCTTCGCCCAGCTGCTACGGGTGCCCTACGGCTACATGTATCCGCTGATCCTGCTCACCAGCTTCATCGGCGCGTACTCCATCCGGAACTCGATGTTCAGCGTCTGGGTGGTGTTCGTGTTCGGCGTGATCGGCTACGCCATGAAGCGGCTGGACTTCCCGATGGCCCCGCTGGTGCTCGGCCTGGTGCTGGGGCCGCTGTTCGAGAAGGCGCTGGTGCAGACCTCGGCGATGGGTGACGGCAGCCTGTGGATCATCGTGCACCGACCGATCACCGTCGTCGTGCTCGTGTTGGCCGCCCTGCTGGTCGTCGGCCCGATGCTGGTCGCCCGGCTGCGCCGCCGCCCCCAAGACCGTGACACCGATCTCGTACGGAGGTAGCCCGAATGTCCGAAGCCGATCCGCTGACCGAGCCCGAGCTGCTCGTCGACAAGTCCGCCGGTGTGCTGACGGTGACGTTCAACCGGCCCAGGCAGCGCAACGCGATGACCTGGGGCATGTACCAGGGCCTGTACGACGCCTGCGAGCAGGCGGACAGTGACGACGAGATCCGCGTCCTGGTGCTGCGTGGCGCCGGAGGCAGGGCGTTCGTGGCCGGGACCGACATCGCCCAGTTCCTGGAATTCCAGGACGGCTCGGACGGCGTGGCCTACGAGGAGCGGATCGCCCGGGTGGTGACGCGCCTCGAGGACGTGGACGTGCCCACCGTGGCCGCGATCCAGGGTTACTGCGTCGGCGGAGGTCTGGCGATGGCCGCGGTGTGCGACCTGCGGGTCGCAACCCACGGGTCCACGTTCGGTGTCCCGATCGCTCGTACCCTGGGCAACTGCCTGTCGATGAACACCTACTCGATGCTGGTGCACCACCTCGGTCCGAGCCGGGCGCTGGACCTGTTGCTGCGGGCGAAGATGATCAGCGGCGACGATGCGCACGCGGCCGGCTTCGTCGCGGAGATCTGTGCGGACGAGGAGTTCGACGAGGCGGTGGCGGGTGTCGTGGAGACGCTGCTGGCGCACGCGCCGCTGAGCATGTGGGGGGCGAAGGAGGCGATCCGCCGACTGCGGCGCTCCCAGGTCCCGGCGGGTGACGACATCGTGTCCCGCGTCTTCGGTAGCGACGACTTCCACAACGCCGTGCGGGCCTTCGTCAACAAGGAGAAGGTGGTCTGGACCGGCCGCTGACAGGTCCCCCTGTGCTGGGCGCCGGGCCTCGGTCAGGCGCCCAGCGCGGTGCATCCATCGTCGTCCAGCCGCTTCCGTAACGAGGTGAGGATCCGCAGCAGCAGCCGCGACACCTGCATCTGCGAGATGCCGAGTTCGGCGCCGATCTGGGCCTGCGTCCACCCGCGGAAGAACCGCAGGTAGAGGATCCGCTGGTCGCGGGGCGCAAGGTCGCGGCAGATCGGTCGCAGCAGCGCCACGATCTCCGCGCGCTGCAGGTCTGGATCGTCGTTTCCCAGCAACTCGACGAGCGAGTACGTGCCGTCGTCGGCGGGACCACGCTCGTCCAGGGAGTTCGGAGTGAAGCAGCCGTCGCTGGCGAGTGCCTCGTTGACGTTCTCCAGCGGAATGCCCAAGTGCTCGGCCAGCTCTGACGGGCGGGGCGCGCGGCCGAGGTCTTGAGCCAACTCCCCGGACGCACGCGACAGCGCCGCCTGTGCCTCCTGCAGCCGTCGCGGGGGGCGGATCACCCAGGCGACGTCCCTGAAGTAGCGCTTCACCTCGCCGGAGATCGTGGGTACGGCGTACTTGAGGAACTCGTCGCTCTTGGTCGGGTCGAATCCGCGGACCGCTTTGGTCAGCCCGAGGTAGGCGACTTGGATCAGGTCGTCGAGCGCCTCACCACGGTCTCTGAAGCGAGCGGCAATGGCCCGGGCGACTGGCATGTTCAACTCGATGACTCGAGCCTCGTACTCTTCGCGGTCCCGGCCTAGGCAGCGACGAGCTAGCAGGAGCAGCCGTTCAGTCTCGACGGCGCGGTGCGAGGGAGCGGGTTCGGTGCCCAGTGGAGGCGCACTGGCAGAAGTGGCCATTCGACAGATCGCTTCGGAGATTGTTCCGCGTGGCGGGCTGCTCGACCACGAAGTAGACCGTAGGCGAGTCCGCCTGAGGACACAAGGCCCACGTTCGTCGAGAGTGCGCCGGGCAGCCCGACGCCGGCGGACTTGAGAAGCCGACCGACTGGGTACAGGGGTGTGCCGACGGTCCGAGCCACCATCCGACGGGAGGTCGCGATGCCGAACCTTCGGCCCCGGCTACTCCGGCTGGCCGTGTGGTCCGGCACCCTGCTCATGCCCTACCTGGTGCTCGTCTCCGCGGTGCCGACGCCTGCGATCCCCGGGGTCCGTGGCCGCTCAGCGAACCGCTGGGGGCGCAGCCGTGGACGCACAGTTCAGCGGCGACGGTGATGCTCAACGATCTCCTCGGCCACGTGGGCGACCTTGATGTTGAGGTCCTGTGAGGTGTGCCGCAAGATGGCGAACGCCTGGTTGTCGTCGATCTTGTGGAACGCCATCAGCAGCCCCACCGCCTTGCCGATCTCCCGGTTGCTGTGCAGGCCAGCGGCCAGGTCGTCGGCCCGCCGCCGCTCGTAGGCTGAGTTGACGGCGGCTGCCGCAAAGGCGGCGAAGATGGCGGCGTGGTTGACGCTGGCCGCGGTGATCCCCTCACGAAGATCGGAGAACAGGTTGAGGGCGCCGACCTTCTGACCGCCCATGACCAGGCGGAAGGCCAGGGCGCTGCGCACCGGTGTGTTCGCGACAATCCACGCCGACAGGGTCGGCCAGCTGGTGTCAGTGCACAGATCAGTCGAGAGCTGGCCACTCTCCTCGGTGATCGCGTCCAAGCACGGGCCTTCTCCGGACGCGCGCTCGGCGTCGTCGATCATCAGCGCCACCTCGTCGCTGGCGGCGATCGTTTCGGCCTTACCGTCGCGGACCCTCATCAGGCTGGCATGGTGGCAGCCGGGCACCACCCGCGCGGCGGTGATGCAGAGCCGCAGGCACATGTCATCGTTGCCGTTGGGATCTGCGGGGCCGAGGAGTTGCGCGAGCTCCGGGAACAGCGGGTTCAGCTCACCCGCGGACATGGCGACCGCGGCGGCTCGGGGGGAAACGTGTCACTCACCCATCGTAGATGCTGACGTCCGTGGCAAGCAGGTACCTGCGCCGACGGTGCTGGCGCCCGCGAGTCAACTTTCGGAGGCTTGCATCCGAGTGGAGTGGAAGTCCACGTCCTTGGTCTCCGGTCCTGCCAGCGCACCGAAGGTGAGGCACAGGCCGCCGAGCACCAGCAGCACGATGGGTGTGTACTCGTAGGGCATCAGCTTCTCCAGGCCGAGCAGGTAGAACGAGTAGAAGCCGGGGATGATCGTGGCGAGGCTGTAGCTGATGCCGTACCCAGCGGCTCGGACACCGGTGCGGAAGCTCTCCACCAGGTACGGCGTGTGCACGGCCCAAAGGAGCAGGCCGAACAGCGAGACCGCGGCGACCAGGAAGATCATCAGTCCATCGGACTCGAAGCCGGACGAGACCAGCCACACGTAGAGGACACCGGCCGGGATGGTGTTGAGCACGCCGATCATCGCGATGGTGGGACGCCGCCCCCAGCGCTGGCTCAGCATGCCGAAGAACGGGAACAACACGATGGCGATACCCGCCGCGACGAGGGTCCCGGTGTTCACGCCACTGCCGTCGACGTCCAACACCTTCGCAATCCCCGGCAGTGCTCCGACAGTGGCGTTCAACGTGAGCCAGGCACCAGTCATCACCACGAACAGTTGGGAGAGCCGGCGAAGGTTCGGGCCGTGCACCAGGTCTCGCAACGGCGACCGCGCCTTCTTCGCCGCCTTCCACAACTCCGACTCAGGCACCTTCTGCAGGTAGTAGAAGAACAGCGCTGCGGAGATGATCACGCCGATCGCGAAGGGGATTCGCCAGCCCCATAGGGCGTACGGGGAATCCGGCCCATCGGACGGGATGAAGGACAGCAGGATCGCGGTCAGGGCGCTGATCGCGAGAAGTGCTCCTGGGTATCCGATGTGGATGATCGACC
>CAZNCE010000067.1:0-16169 GCA_964571285.1 uncultured Nocardioidaceae bacterium
AGCCGGTGCAGCGGCACAGGTTGCCGCTGAGCGCGTGCAGGTCGAAGCCGTTCGGGCCGTGCTCGGCGTGGTCGTCGCCGAGCGCGGCCTGGTCCTGGCCGGGCGCGGCCGTCGCGCCGTTGCCGCAGCGGCCGGGCCGGTAGTACTCGGCCGCCATGCTGCACACGAAGCCCGGGGTGCAGTAGCCGCACTGGGATCCGCCGCGGACCGCCAGCTCCTGCTGGACCGGGTGCAGCGCGTCGGCGCTGCCGAGGCCCTCGGCGGTGACCACCTCCTGGCCGTCCAGGGTCGCGGCCGGGATCAGGCACGCGTTGACCGACGTCCACAGCGTCCCGCCGTCATCGTCGGGTCGGGCGACCAGCACCGCGCAGGCTCCGCACTCGCCCTCGGCGCAGCCTTCCTTGCAGCCGGTCAGCCCCTGCTCGCGCAACCAGTCCAGCGCCGTCGTGTGGGCGCCGACCCCGCCCAGCGACGAGCGGCTGCCGTTGACGGTCGCTTGCGGCGATCCGTTCGAGGACCCGTTCGAGGTCTCGGTGGGCACCGATTCCGCCTGTCGTGCATTCATGTCCCGCTCCTGCCACCCATCGTCCTGCCATTGTCCGGAAAAGCCCACCGTCGGGCTCGATCGCAAGGGTTGAGGGAGGCATCCGATCCCGCTGGTTATCCCATGCAGAACAACGGGTTCGTGTGGTCGGACTGTACTCCTGCCTCCCGGCAAAGTACAGAGTTTCGGAAGTTTAATTTCGTATTGTGAAAGTAGACCGGCGGATCGGCGACCCCGGTACTCAGTGCCCGGCCAGCAGGCGCCGGCTGGCATCCGCCGCAGCGACCGCCGTCGCCTCCTCGTCCACCGTGAGCAGCCGGTCGTCGCGTACCACCGCTCGGCCGTCCACCAGCAGCGTCGCCAGCGGCGGCGGGCTGCCCAGCACCAGCGCGGCCACCGGATCCGCGATGTCGGCGTGCGGCAGCGTGTCCAGCCGCCACAGCGCCAGGTCCGCGCGTTTGCCGGGTTCGAGGGAACCGACCCGGTCGGCCCAGCCGAGCGCCCGGGCGCCCCCGATGGTGGCCAGCCCCAGCGCCTGGCGCACGGTGAGCGCGTGGGGTCCGCCGCGGGCCCGCGCGAACAGCAGCGCGTGCCGGACCTCCTCCAGCAGGCTGGACGCCTCGTTCGAGGCGGCTCCGTCCACGCCGAGGCCGACCGGCACCCCGGCGGAGAGCAGGTCGCGGCTGCGGCAGATCCCGGCCCCGAGCCGGGCATTGGACGACGGACAGTGAGCGACTCCCGTCCCGGTCGAACCGAGCAACCCGATCGCGTCGTCGTCGAAGTGGATACCGTGGGCCAGCCACACGTCCTCGCCCAGCCAGCCGAGCGAGTCGACGTACTCCGCCGGCGAGCAGCCGAACCGCTGCCGGCAGAACTCCTCCTCGTCCAGCGTCTCGGCCAGATGCGTGTGCAGCCGCACACCCGCGTCCCGCGCCAGCCCGGCGCTGAGCTTGAGCAGCTCCGGCGTGACCGAGAACGGTGAGCACGGCGCCAGGGCCACCCGCAGCATCGAGTCCTCGGACGGGTCGTGGTAGCGGTCGATCGCCTCGGCGCTGGCGGTCAGGATCGTGTCCAGGTCCTGCACCACCCCGTCCGGCGGCAGACCTCCGTCACTGCGGCCCAGGTCCATCGACCCGCGGGTCGGCAGGAACCGCAGGCCCACCGTGCGCGCGGCCTCGATCTCGGCGGCCAGCAGGTCCCCGCCGTCGCTCGGGAACACGTAGTGGTGGTCCATCGTCGTGGTGCAGCCGGTACGGGCGAGCCAGCCCAGGCCGGCGGTCGCCGCGGACCGGACGACATCCTCGTCCAGCCCGGCCCACACCGGGTAGAGCGTCGTCAGCCAGCCGAACAGCGCGTCGTCCACGGCGAGCCCGCGCGTCACCCACTGGTACAGGTGGTGGTGGGTGTTCACCAGGCCCGGCGTGGCCAGGCAGCCGCGGCCGTCCACCACCTCCGCATCGTCCCGGGCGACCGCCGGGGCCGGTCCCGAGCCGACCGCGGCGATCCGGCCGCCCTCCACGATGACGTGCCCGTCGGCGTACTCGGTGCCGGCGGCGTCCATGGTGACCACCGCGCAGCCCTCGACGACCGTGCGGCCGCCGCTGTCGTGGGGCGACATCTCAGTCCACCGCCAGATGGCGCTGCCGAGCGGAGTGGATCGGGTTCGCCCCGGCCACCAGGTCGTCGAACCGGTGCCCGGCGATCTTGGCGATCTCCACCAACGCCGCCGAGTGCTCCTGCACCTCGCAGTTGCCCAGTCGCTCCCAGCCGTTGCGCAGCAGGTCCTCCACCGAGGTCTGTTCGCGGACGCAGGAGATCAGCGGGAAGCCGAACCGCTCGCGGTAGGCCTGGGTCAGCGCGGCCAGCTCGTCGTGCTCGCGGTCGGCCAGCCGTTCCAGCCCCAGGGCGGACTGGTCGCGCTTCGAGCCGGGGTCGTCCTGCACGCTGGTCGCGCCCAGGTCCGGATAGCTGGCGATCAGCGTGCGCTGTTGCTCTTCGGTCGCGGAGAACAGCGCCTCCTGGAAGGCTCGGCGCAGGTCCAGGGTGTCGGAGTACGGCCGCAGGTCATAGGCCCGCTGCACTGCCCAGTCCGGGCCCTGGAAGATGCCGCCGAACGTCTCGACGAACTCGTCCCTGCTCATCGCGTTCACCTGGTCCAGCCGGATCAGCTCGCCGGGCCGGCCGGCCACCGCGGGGCCGAAGCTCTTGCCGACGTGGTGGAACACGATGTTCAAGATGATCGCGGTCAGGCTGCCGATGGTGATCCCGCTGCCGAACAGGATCTCGGCCCACTGCGGGACGGCCTGGGCGACGTCGGGCACCGCGGTGACGTACATGGCCAGGCCGACGCTGGTGGCCACGATCACCACGTTGCGGTGGTCGTGGAAGTCCACCCTGGACAGGGTCTGGATGCCGACCACCGCGACGGTGGCGAACATGGCCAGCGCCGCCCCGCCCAGCACCGGGTGCGGGATGCCGGCGACCAGCGCCCCCGCCTTGGGCAGCACGCCCAGCAGGATCATGATCAGGCCGGCGGTCGCGACGACGTACCGGCTCTTGATCCGGGTCAGCCGGACCAGCCCGACGTTCTCGGCGAAGCAGGTGTAGGGGAAGGAGTTCAGCACGCCGCCGATCGTGGTCGCCAGCCCGTCGGCGCGCAGCGCGCGGGCGATGTCGTCGCGGGTGATCCGCTTCTGCACGATCTCACCGGTGGCGAACACGTCCCCGGTGGTCTCGACCGCGGTGATCAGCATGACGACGATCATCGAGACGATCGCGGCGAAGGAGAACTTCGGCCAGCCGAAGAAGAACGGCGTGGTCACCCCGAACCAGTCCGAGGTGCCGACGGCGCCGAAGTGCGCGTCGCCCAGCGTCCAGGCCACGAACGTGCCGACGACCAGGCCGGCCAGTACGGCGACCGTGGCCATGAAGCCCTTGAAGATGCGCTGGATCGCCACGATCAGCGCCAGCGTGCCGATGGCGTACGCCAGGTTCTTGGCGCTGGTGGGATCGAAGTCGGGTCCCGCGCCACCGGCGGCGTCGGTCGCCGCAACCGGCAACAGGGCCAGACCGATGATCGTGATCACCGAGCCGGTGACCACCGGCGGGAAGTACTTGATCAGCCGGCTGATGTAGGGGGCGATCAGCAGCGTGAACAGACCGGCGACGATGACGGCCCCGTAGATCACCACCAGGCCGTCGGTGCCGCCGCCGGCGGCGACGCCGATCGCGATCATCGGCGACACGGCGGTGAACGTGACCCCCTGCAGCAGCGGGAGCTTCACACCCACCTTCCAGAAGCCCACCGACTGGATGATGGAGGCGATCCCGCAGGTGAACAGGTCGGCGTTGATCAGGTGGATCAACTGCTCGGTGGACAGGCCGATGGCGTTGGCCAGCAGGATCGGCACCACCACGGCGCCGGCGTAGAACGCGAGGACGTGCTGGAAGCCGTACACCGCCAGCTTGGGGGGCGACAGCATCTCGTCCACGGGGTGCTTGGCGCGCTTGGTGTTCGGCTGAGTTGGACTGACGGCAGCAGCAGGCGTGGATGCCATGACGTGCTCCTGGGTGGTCGCCCGTACGAGCGGGCGCGACTATGACGGCTGGTCCGGGCCGATAACGACGTATACCGTCATGCGGAAATTGATTTCCACGGAAACTGTACTGTAGGGATGTGACCCCGGTCACGTCAAGGGTCTGCGACGCGTTGTCGTCGCGAGTCTGCGGCCCGCCCCGGCCAGCGTGGCGCGTTGGTGCGTCGCCCGCCACCACCATGGCGCGTTGGTGCGCACACGTGCCCGGTTTGTCCAGCCGGAACGCGCCACGCTGCCGGCGCGCAGTGGTCAGCCGATCAGCCGTGCGACGGCCGCCGCGCCCGCGTCGCTCATCATGATCGAGAAATGGTTGACCCCGGGAACGAGCTCGACGGGTACGTCCGGGCGGTCAGCACGCCACGCCTGCAGGGCCTGCTCGGCATACGTCGGCGGCGCGTCGAACCCCATGCCGATCGGCGCGTACACGAAGCGGGTGGGATGCCGCAGCCGCCGCAGCGCCACGCGCAGGTCGTCCCCGGCCAGCAGGTCGCGGGAGTCCTCGCGCACGGCGTCCGGGTTGGCGCACGCCCGCAGCCGCGGCTCGGTGCCGGCGATGTCGTAGGCAGCGTAGGTGCGCGCCCGCTCGTCCCAGTGCCCGGCGAAGGCAGGGTGCTGCTCGAACTGCCGCAGGTACGCCTCGCGGTCCGGGAACGTCCGGGCCATCCACCCCACAATGGGCCCGATCACCAGTTGCAGGGCCAGCCCCGCACTCATCCAGGGCGGAACCGGCAGCGGCAGTCCGCCGTCGACCAGCACCAGCGAGTCGACCAGCTGCGGGTGCCGGTCCGCCGCGACCACCGCCACGAATCCGCCCATCGAGTGCCCCACCACGAGCGCGGGTCCGATCCCGAGCGCGTCGGCGACCGCGGCCAGGTCATCGGCGTGGTTCACCAGGCCGTACGGACCTGGCAGCTCGCTCGACCGTCCGCGGCCGCGCAGGTCAGGGGCGACGATCCGCCGGCCGGGCAGCGCGTCGGCGAGCCAGGCGAACTCCAGGTGGGAGGCGGTCAGCCCGTGCACGGCCAGGACGGTCGGCCCGTCGGCGGCGTGGCCGAGCGGCTCCCAGGTGGCGACTCGCAGCGATCCGCCGCGGACCGCCACGTCGTGGGTCGCGTAGTTGCGCTCCGTCGAGTGTGCCGAAGCCTCCGCCCGGTCGGTCACGCCGCTGCCACCTGCCCCCTCCGGACCGTCGATCCTGCCGGACGCACCGGGCGCCGACGGCGCGGCGCCGCCGCGGCAGGTCCAGCACCACGGTAGAGGGCGGGTCCTCGGCGCGAGGTCAGGCGACCGCGACCGTGGCCTTCACCGGCACGCTGTTGCCCAGGTTGTCCAGCACCGGGCAGTGCCGCTCGACGTGCTCGACCAGCTCCTGGTAGCGCTCGGCGGGCTCCGGGCCGGTCAGCCGTACCTCGACCTCGACGCCGGAGAAGCCCGGACGCACGTCGGGGTGCAGACCGAAGAAGCCGCGCAGGTCGATGTCGCCCACCAGCGAGACGTCCACGCTGTCCAGCTGCAGGCCGAGCTTGCCCGCCCACACCTGGTACGTGATCACCTGACAGGACCCGAGCGCGGCCAGCAGATGCTCGACCGGGTTGGCGCCAAGGTCGGTCCCACCGAGGGTCGGCGGCTCGTCGATCGTGAACGCGTGGTCGCCGGCACGGACCCGCACCTCGGTGGCGGTTCCGGGGACCAAGGAGACCTGCACTTCGGGGCGGAGGGGCTGGGGCTCGGTCGCCGTGGCCGTGTCGACTGCAGTCATCGGAACTCCTGGGGACGGGGTGATCGGACGAGTTCTCACGATGGCAATACGGACAAGATCGCCGAGTCGATGTCCGGTGACTGAGACCGTGCAGCACGATCCCGCCCATTATGCAAAGGCGTTCCACGCCTCCGCTCTGGAAGGATTCGGGTATGCGGCTGGTCGAGCTGAGCCATGTCATCCAAAACGGAACCGTCACCTATCCGGGGCTGCCCGGTCCGGTGATCGATGAGCACCTGAGCTTCGACGCGTCCGCGGCGTCGTACGACCCGGGCACCGAGTTCTCGATCGGCCGGATCACGATGATCTCGAACACCGGGACGTACCTGGACACGCCGGCCCACCGGTTCCGCGACGGGCACGACCTGTCCGGCTTGCCGCTGGACAACTGTGCCAACCTGCCCGCCGTCGTCGTCGATGTCTCGGGCCAGGCCATCGAGGCGGAGCTGTTCGACGGCCGGACGCTGGCTGGAACGGCGGTGCTGCTGCGCACTGGCTGGGACCGCCACTGGGACAGCGAGCAGTACGGCGACCCCTCGCATCCCTTCCTGACAAGGGAAGGCGCCGCCCGGCTCGTGGAGGCCGGTGTTCGGCTCGCGGGCATCGACTCGGTGAACATCGACGACACACGCGGCGGCTCTAGGCCCGCGCACACGACCCTGCTGGCGGCCGGGGTCCCGGTGGTCGAGCACCTGACCAACCTCGGGGAACTGCCGGCGGAAGGCGCCGTCTTCACCGCGGTGCCACCCATGATCCGCGGCATGGCCACGTTCCCGGTGCGCGCGTTCGCGACCATCCCCTAGCGAACTTGCCCGACCTGTCAGCCGGTCGCCGGAACGCCCGGGCGCGCACCCGCCTGACAACTCGGGCCGGCGGTCAGTTCACGTGGTCGTACCAGCGCAGGACGCGGAGCGCACGCAAGGTGTTCCAGCGGCTCGGGCTGCCGTCGCCGTCCTCCAGCTCGAAGTGGATCAGGCCCGGATGGGTGTTCTCCAGCAGCCAGCTGCCATCGGGTCGTCGCCTCGCCCGGACGTGATCGACGGCCTCGGCGAGCCGTGGATCGGGGCGGCCGCCGACGGACCTGAAGTAGTCCAGCCCACGCAGCACGTCATAGTGCCACTGCACGGGGAACGAGAGCTGCAGCCAGTCCGGGTCGATCACCTCTCCGGTGCTCGCACGGCGGAAGAGGCTGCGGGAGAGCAGATACTCCTCGGCACGCTGCCGCGCATCCGCGACCCGTTGCGCCCCGCCGGCACGCTCGTACTCCAAGAGTCCATCCAGCACGCAGATCGTCGAGTGGAACGACGACCTGACCGATCCGTTCTCGGCCTCGCAGTTCCAGCCACCATCGCCGAGTTGTTCCCCGAGCAGCCGGGTCACGATCCCGTCGACGTTCTCCCCGAAGTACGCGCCGAGCGCCACAGCACCACCGTTGATGCACGGCTCGACCTCACCGGCGAAGAACGGCTCACCGGCGTACTCCCACCGGCAGTGCTCACGCACGCCCTCCACCGCAGCACGGACGGCGGGATCGTCCGGGTCGACGCCGAAGACCCGCAGCAGCCGGAGCGTCGGCAACGTCGCGGTCCACGGCTGACCGTCCGGGTCCCCCACGGCGCCACCAGGCGGACGCCAGTCATGGCTGGGGAAGCAGGCGCCGCCGGCCCACTGACCGCCGACCTGCAGGTCCAGCAGCCGACGACCCCACCCGGTCCTCGCCACCCGTGCGCGTTCGGCGTCTACCTCACTGTCCGGTGCCCCGGTGAGGTCGCGCAGTGCCTGCCAGCGAATCGCCGGGTCTGCGTCCAACAGCCACGTGGTGATGTCGCTCATCGGCCACCAACCTCCGAACGCCGATGCCCGCGGGATGCCCGACGAGGTCGAGCAAGCAGTTGCCCAGCACTCATCCGATCGGTCCCCATAGGCGCCACGGTAGGCCGCATTCCGGACCAAATCCTGCCGGTTCCTCGCGGTGCTGCCGCTAGGTCTGCGGTGTATCAGCCGCTGAGACCGGGCGACCCGGCAGCTGCGGCCTGCTAGCGTCCAACGCGTTCATCGGGAGCGGCTGAGAGACCTGGCTCGTCGACGTCGCAGCAACCCGTCCGTGGCCCGCAGGGCTCGGTCGCCGGGTGCTAAGGCCAGGATCGATGGGAGCTATCCATGCGACACGGTCGGCACTCGGCCAAGCACCGACCTGCGGTCTTCCCCCTGCTGACGGCGCGGCGGCACATCGACCTGTGCCGGATGACCGCCACGTCGTGTTGCCGCGCCGCTCGGATGGCCGGCAACGCCGGCCAGCCCGTCGCCGGCTGAACCCACCCGACGGACGTCTGGTTCGTCGAACGTCGCTTCCCCCACAGTGATCCCTGCCTGCCGCGCTCCGTACCGGTGGGCCTGACCGAACAGGAACCGTCATGACCAGCGTGCTCGACACCCACCGCACGACGCCCCTCCCGCCGGTGCCGCTCGACCCCAGTTCGTTCCCGCCAAGCAACGCACACCTCATCCCCGAACTGGCACCCCAGTGGCAGGCGCTCGACCTGCGCGAGATCCTGCGGCGCCCGGCCGCGTTCTTGTCCATCAGCCAGTCGAACTCGCTGTACCGAGAGGGCGGTGTGCAGTACGCCGAAGGTCACGCGTTCCGGGGCAGCCTGCCGGCGACGGTCAAGGCGGCGAAGGCTGCGCGCCGGGCGCCCAACTTCGCCTCCTTCTACTGGATCGGCTACTCGGTCTTCCGTGACGACTACCCGCAGACGGCCTTCGATGCCGCCCAGTACCGGAGCTGGACCGGCCACCTCGACGCCACACCCGAGCAGCGTGCCTGGGACGACGCCCTGGTGGACGAGTTGCGCGAGCTGGTGGAGCCCGGAGACACGGAGCTGTACGAACGGGCCCTGCAGACGGCGTTCACCGGCACCGACCTGCCGATCACGCTGGCTCGGCACAAGATCGAGGTCCTGGTCCTCACCGGCATCCACCTGGACTGGTGCGTCGAAGGCAACGCTCGGGCGGCACGCGACCACGGCCTGCTGCCGATCGTGATCGGAGATGCGACGGGCGCTCAGCGACCGGACCAGGAGGCCGCGACCTTCGAGCGGATCAACAACTTCTTCGCACCAGTGATCTCCTCGGACACCTTTGTCGAGCTGCTTGGGGCCTGAGACACGGGCGAGGCAAGGCTCGCTGCGCCCGCGCGACCGGTGCGCACGACGTGCAGCTTTCGCCGGTGCGGCGGCCGAAGGTGGGCCGCGGATAGGGTGCAAGGGTGACAGGAGACGCAACGGTCGAGGTCGATGTCGTGCGGGTGTTCACCGACGAGAACGGCGACCACGGCAACCTGCTCGGGATCGTCGACGGCGGTGCGGTCCCGGCCGAGGAACGCCAAGCGGTCGCGGCCCTGCTCAACTACTCCGAGACCGTGTTCGTGGACGACGCCGAGACCGGCACGATCCGCATCTTCACGCCGGCGAGCGAGTTGCCGTTCGCCGGCCACCCGACCGTGGGCACCGCTTGGTGGCTGCGCCAACGGGGCCACGCCGCCGAGTTCCTGACCATCCCGCCGGGGCGGCTCGAGGTGGCCCGCGACGGCGCCGTCACCAGCATTCGGGCGCGGCCGGAGTGGGCGCCGCAGTTCACCTGGCACGACCTCGACACCCCGGCGGAGGTGCTCGCCGCCGAACCGGCGGAGTACGGCCAGGGGACGCACTACGTGTGGGCCTGGCAGGACGAGGAAGCCGGGCGTCTCAGGTCCCGGATGTTCGCACCGGCGCTGGGCGTGATCGAGGACGAGGCGACCGGCGCCGCGGCCGTGCGGATCACCGCGAGGCTACAGCGGGACCTCGACATCACCCAGGGCCGCGGCAGCCGGATCAGCACGGTCTACGACCCCGACGGCTGGGTGACGGTCGGAGGCAGGGTCGCCGCCGAGCCCGCACGCACCATCCGCCGCTAGTCGCCGGGCCACTCCCCGGTCCAGCGCTCGAACACCTTGGCTCCCCCGCGGTCGACCAGTGTCTTCACCAGGGCGAAGATCGCGCCCTGCACGACCGCGGCCGTCAGGATCTGACGCAGCGGATACTCGCTCTCCAGCGCGCCCGGCGGGTCCGGCTTGTCGCCCGGGGCCGCGCGCTGCCAGACCTGCTTGAACACCGCACTGGCAATCAGACCGCCCAGCACCCCGCTGAGCAAGCCGACCGGGCGATAGAGGATCATCGCGGACTTGCTGGCTTTGCGCTCCTGCCCCTGATCAGCCATCTGTGCCTCTCCTCTCCTCACCGGCCTTGCCCGATTCCCGGTCGCGAAGGCCCGCTTCGTCGCGCCGGGTGTCGAGGCTGTCCGCCCGCAGCTCACGGCCGCGGCGGATCGCCTCCTCGCGTTTGGCTTCGTTCTTCTCGATGTTGCGCGTATCCCGCGGCGGCAGTTGGATCTCCTCCTCGGCTGGGATCCCGGCCTGCAACTGGCGGCCGCGCTCCATCTCGGCATCCAACTCGGCACCGAACAGCAGCGCGAGGTTGGTGATCCACAGCCACAGCAGGAAGACGATCACGCCGGCCAGCGAGCCGTACGTCTTGTTGTAGCTGGAGAAGTTGCCCACGTAGAAGCCGAACGCCACCGAGGCGACCACCCAGATGAGGATCGCGGTGACCGCACCGATGCTGATCCAGCGGAACTTCGGCTGCTTGACGTTCGGGGTCGCGTAGTAGAGCAGGGCCAGGATCAACACCACCACGATGGCCAGCAGCGGCCACTTGGCGATCGACCACGCGGTGACGGCGGCGGAGCCGAGCCCGATCGCGTCACCGATCGTGCGGGCTATCCCGCCGGACAGCACGAGCACCAGGGCGGCGATGGCGCACAGCACGAGCACGATCGCCGTGACCAGGATCATGATCGGCCGGAGCTTCCAGATCGGCCGACCCTCCTCGACCTCGTAGATCCGGTTCATCGCCCGGCCAAAGGCTCCCACGTACCCGGAGGCGGACCACAACGCACCCAGCAGACCGAGGATCAGCGCGATCCCGGTGCCCGAGGCGGTCGTCAGCGACTCGATCACCGGCTCGAGGGTGTCAGCGGCGCTGGCCGGCCCGACCTCGGAGACGATCCCGGTCAACGTGTCAACGGTCCGCTGCCCCTGGCCGAATACGCCGATCAGCGACAGCACCGCGATCATCGCGGGGAACATCGACAGCACCGCGAAGTAGGTCAGTCCCGCGGCCAGGTCAGTGCACTGGTCGTCGCTGAACTCCCGCAACGTCTTGCGGAGGATGTAGCCCCACGACGGCTTGCTGAGCTCGGTCGGCGAGGACGCCTTGTCCGGGTGATCGGGACTGGGACTCTGCTTGCGGGCGGCCCCACTGGCCATGGAATCGGTGCTCATGCGCGCCTCCGGATCACCGCCACGACGGCGGCGGCCACCGCGATCCCGGCCGCAGCCGGGATGAGGTACCTCGTCAGCGCTGCGTTCGACGCCGGTCCCTGCTGCGCGGTGGGGTCGGCGAGCGTGACGGCCCTCAGCCGCTGGATGCCGTTGCTGGCCTGCACCTTGGCGTCCCGCACTGTCCCACGCACCTTGACCTTGGTGTCGTCCAGCTGGCGTCGGGCCTGGGACTTGACGTCGAGCTTCGCAGTCAGCGCCTCGACCGTGTCGCCGAGCTGCTGGCGGGTGTGCGCGATGTCGGACTCGATCTCCTCGACGCTGGCCCGCTTGTCCGGCTCCGGCGTGCCGATGCTGGCCGGTGCCGCCTGCTTGGACGGGCTCTGGTTGCTGGGGGTTGTCATGAGCTGCGGCGCTCCTTCAGTTCTTCGACGTCACGCTGGACGCTGCGGACAGTGCGCTCGGGTTTCGCTGAGACCTGGTCGAACTGCTTCTTGCCAACCAGCGCGGCGATGCCGGCGACCAGGAACAGCGCACCCGCGACGACCAGCGCGGACCCCCAGACGGGCAGCACCAGGGCGAGGGCTGCGATGGCGCCGGTGATCGCCGCGGCGAGCCCGAACAACGCGATCAGCCCCGCACCGCTGAACATCCCGGCTCCCAGGCCGGCATGTTTGGCAGTGGCCTGCATCTCCCGCTGAGCGAGTTTCATTTCGTCGCGGACGAGCCGGGCGGTCTGTTCGGAGAGCCGGGTGACCAACTCTCCGACCGACGCATCCTCCGTCCGGATCCGGGTCTGTGCGTCCTGGGCCATTGCGTCACCCTTCCGTGCCTGGCGGCGCGCGAAACACCGCGCGCGGATGGTCTGTGTACGGCGTCTCGCCGTGTACCCCTGCAGGCCCACAAACCATGCATAAGGGGCGAATTGCCCGATTATCGGACGGCTGTCAGTCTCCGGTCAGCCGGTCCAGGTCACGCAGTTTGTTGGTGGCGTCGAGGGCGGCCACCTTGTAGGTCTCCGAGAGCGTCGGGTAGTTGAACACCGTGTCGACGAGGTAGTCGACCGTGCCGCCGCAGCCCATCACCGCCTGCCCGGTGTGCACCAGGTCGGTGGCGCCGGTGCCGAAGATGTGCACGCCCAGGACGCTGCGGTCCTCGGCGTGCACCAGGAGCTTGAGCATCCCGTAGGAGTCGCCCACGATCTGCCCCCGGGCCAGCTCCCGATAGCGGGACAGGCCCACCTCGTACGGCACCGCCGCATCGGTGAGCTGGTCCTCGGTCTTCCCGACGTACGAGATCTCGGGGATGGTGTAGACGCCGATCGGCTGCAGCGGGGTGATCGCGCCGGTCGGCTCCCCCATCGCGTGCATGCCCGCCAACCGCCCCTGCTCCATCGAGGTCGCCGCCAGCGCGGGGAAGCCGATCACGTCGCCCACGGCGTAGATATGTTCCACGCTGGTGCGGAAGTTGGCGTCGACGCTGATCCGGCCGCGCCGATCGGCCTCCAGCCCAGCGGCGGCCAGGTTGAGCGACGAGGTCGCGCCCTGCCGGCCGGCGGAGTACATCACGGTCTCGGCGGGGATCCGCTTGCCGCTGGCGAGTCGGGTGATCGTGCCCTTGTCGGTGACCTCCACCTTCTCCACGGTCTCGCCGAACCGGAACGAAACGGCCAGGTCGCGCAGGTGGAAACGCAGCGACTCGACGACCTCGTGGTCGCAGAAGTCCAGCATGGTGGGCCGGGCGTCCACCACGGTCACGCGAGTACCGAGGGCCGCGAACATCGAGGCGTACTCCATCCCGATCACCCCGGCCCCGACCACCACCATCGTGGTGGGGATCGCCTGCAGCTGCAGGATGCCGTCGGAGTCGATGACCCGAACCTCGTCGAAGTCCACGTGGTCCGGGCGAGCCGGCTCGGTGCCCGGCGCCAGCACGATCTTGTCGGCGGTCAGCGTGACCCGCTCCGAGCCGTGCACGGCGACGGTGTGCGGGTCGACGAACGCGGCGGACCCGGTGAACAGGCGGACGTGGTTGCGCAGCAGTTGGCTGCGGATCACCTCGACCTCGCGCCCGATGACGTGGTGGGTACGGGCGGTCAGGTCGGCGATGCCGATGTCCTCCTTGACCCGGTAGCTCGCGCCGTACAGCTCGCGCTGGCTCATGCCGGTGAGGTAGAGGACCGCCTCGCGGAGGGTCTTGCTGGGAATGGTGCCGGTGTTGATGCAGACGCCGCCCAGCATGTCCCGGCGGTCCACGATCGCGACCTTGCGGCCCAGCTTGGCGGCGGCGATGGCCGCCCGCTGTCCACCCGGTCCGCTGCCGATGACCAGCAGGTCGTACTCGTGGCTGTGCATGTCAGACGAGGCTATCTGGATTCGTCTGCGGTTTCGCGGGCGTGTCGCACCGCGCGACCGCAGACGAATCGGGGGTGGTCAGGGGATGAGCACGGTCCGGGAGCCGGACGGGACCGGCTCCGTCCAGGCCTCGGACACCTGCGCCAGCGGCCGGCGCACCGTCTCCAGGGCGAGCTCGCCGGTGGCCATTAGGCGGAACAGTTCGGGGACGATCTCCGATCCCACCCGGGCGAACGCCTCCCGCGGCACGCTGCCCGCGCCCTGGCCGACCAGCTCGACACCGGCGCTGCGCAGCGCCGCGGCCGGCAGCTCGATGGTCGCGCCGGCGGTCTCGCCGACCTGCACGAACCGGATGCGATGGAACACCGCCCCCAGATCCTCGTTGACGAATGCCCGGAGGGTCTGTTCGGCAGGCTCACCCCACAGGTAGTCGATCACCAGGTCGAACGGGCGCTCGGCGTGCCGGGCGAGTACGGCCTCCCGGAGGGTGTCGTCGGTGAGCCCGCCCAGCTGGATCGTGGCGTCCGCGCCGCGTTCGCACAGTCGCGCCAGCCGCTCCGCGTTGCGGCCCACGGCCACCACCTCGCCGGCGCCGAACCGGTGCTTGGCCAACTGCACGGCCAGCCCGCCGGTGACTCCGGTCGCCCCCAGGATCAGCACGCGCTGCCCGCTGCGGATCCGACCGGCATACTCCAGCGCGAACCAGGCGGACACCGCAGCGTTCGGCAGCGCCGCGGCGGCCGCGTCGTCCACCCCGTCGGGGATCTCAACGGCCTGGCCGGGGTCCACGACAAGCCGCTCCGCCATGGCCCCGGCCGGCGGGGTCGCACCGGCATAGACCCGGCGACCGTCCGGCAGGTCCACCACGGCGTCCATGCCCACCCCCGCGGGCAACTGCATCCGCCTACTGCCGTAGTGGGTGCCCGCCACCAGCATCCGCTCGATGTTCTTGATCGCGGCCGCCCGCACCCGGGCCACCACGCGGCCGTCCGCGGCGGTCGGATCCGCCATGTCCACGCACCTCGGCACCTCGCCGAGACGCTCGACAATTGCTGCCCTCATCGCTCCGCCCCCTGTCTCGAGCATTTTGGTTTCTTTCGAAACGATATTCTCGGGGCGGAACCCTGACAACATAGTTTCCGTGGAAACCAAGGATCGGGCGATCGAGCGGATCGAGGAGCTGATCGGTCAGGTCTCGGCGCGCTTCGCGGCCGAGGACGAGGACGAATGGCGCTGGATGGCCGGCCAGTGCTCCCCGGCCGCCCAGCGGGTGCTGACCGGGATGAGCGTGCAGGCCCTGCACCTGCTGGACGCGATCCCCGCCGACGACGGCACCGGTGCCTCGGTGAACGTGGTCGGCCTGGCCCGGGCCACCGGAGTACCCAAGGGGACGGTCTCGAAGGTCGCGCAACGGCTCGTGGTGAGCGGGGTGGTGGCCCGCCACCGGCTGCCGGACAACCGCAAGGAGGTGCACCTGCGCACCACCGAGCTGGGCGCCGAGATCCAGGCGGCTCATCGCAGCCTGCACGAGCAGATGGGCGCCGGGCTGGCGGAGTTCCTGAACCGCTACTCGGCCGCCGACCTCCGCGTCGTCACGAGGGTCCTGGACGACCTGCTGCGGATGCCGCGCGACGGCCTGCGGTTCCGGCCCGACCTGCTGGATTGACGCGCCACACCCCCGATTCGTCTGCGATTCCGCGGGCGTGTCGCACCGCGTGACCGCAGACGAATCGGGGGGCTGGGGTGGGTCAGCTGCAGCCGCTGGTGCTGCCGCAGCCCTCACAGACGAAGCAGGAGCCGGCCGGCCGCATCTTCGTGCCGCAGGTGAAGCACAGCGGCGCATCCACCGACGACCCGGTGATCGTCTCGAGCAGCTCCGCCGACGTGTGTGCCTCGCGCGGGGCCGGCTTGGCGGAGGCCTCGGTCACCTGCGCCGGGTCGGACCCCTCGACCGGTGTCGCCTTCAGCGACTCGGCCTCGCTCACCTCGTGCTCGTCCTCCGCCGGGGCGTACGACCCGGTCTCCAGCTGCCGCTGCCGCTCCTCGGCGGAGTAGATGCCGAGCGCGGAGCGGGTGTCGAAGTCCAGGTGGTCCAACGCCAGCCTGCGGAAGATGTAGTCCATGATCGACTGCGCCATCCGCACGTCCGGGTCGTCGGTCAGCCCGGCCGGCTCGAACTTGAGGTTGGTGAACTTCTGCACGTAGGTCTCCAGCGGCACGCCGTACTGCAGGGCGATGGAGATCGCGATCGAGAACGCGTCCATCACGCCGGCCAACGTGGACCCCTGCTTGCCGAGCTTGATGAACACCTCCCCCAGCCCGTTGTCCGGGTACGAGCCGGCGGTCAGGTAGCCCTCGGCACCGCCCACCGTGAACGACGTGGTCTGCGAGGGCCGCGACTTGGGCAGCCGCTTGCGGGTCGGGCGGTACTCGACCACCTTCTCCACTGCGGGTTCCCCGGCTCCGGCCTGCTGCGACTTGCCGTCCGACAGCGGCTGGCCGACCTTGCAGTTGTCCCGGTAGACCGCCAGCGCCTTCAGCC
>CAZNCE010000068.1:0-9314 GCA_964571285.1 uncultured Nocardioidaceae bacterium
CCATGTCGAACCCGGCGTCGCGCAGCACGCGGATCTTGTCCTCCTCGCGCGCCTTCGTCTGCACGAACTCCTCGATGTCGGGGTGGTCCACGTCGAGCACGACCATCTTGGCCGCCCGCCGGGTGGCGCCGCCCGACTTGATGGTCCCGGCCGACGCGTCCGCGCCGCGCATGAACGACACCGGACCGGAGGCCGTACCCCCGCTGGAGCGCAGCAGCTCCTTGGAGGAACGGATCCGGGACAGGTTCAGGCCGGCGCCGGAGCCACCCTTGAAGATCAGGCCCTCCTCCTTGTACCAGTTGAGAATCGACTCCATCGAGTCGTCCACCGAGAGGATGAAGCAGGCCGACACCTGCTGTGGCGAGCTGGTGCCGACGTTGAACCACACCGGCGAGTTGAACGAGAAGTACTGGTGCAGCAGCAGCCAGATCAGCTCCCGCTCGAACATCTCGGCGTCGGCGTCGCTGGCGAAGTAGCCGTGCTGCTCACCGGCACGCCGATAGGTCTTGACCACCCGGTCGAGCAACTGCTTCAGGCTCCACTCACGGTTGTCGTGGCCGAGCGCGCCGCGGAAGTACTTCGTGGTGACGATGGTCGACGCGTTGACGGACCAGAAGTCGGGGAACTCCACGCCGCGCTGCTCGAAGACGGCCTCCCCGGTCTTCCAGTTGGTCTGCACGACGTCGCGGCGCTCCCACGTCACTTCGTCGTACGGATGCACACCCTCGGTGCTGAACACACGCGGCACCGCGATCCCCTTGGCGGACCTGCTCCTGCCGGAGCGGGTGGACCCGCTCACCGTCTCCGTCATGCGTACCTCTCCCGTCGTGCTGGTTGTTTCGCTTGTCAGCACCCGTCTGCGGCGCCGTGCTGTGGTGTTGTGACCTGTGCTGTTGTGACCTGTGCTGCTGCGGGTTTTCTGTGGTCTGCGTGGGGTCGGTGCTCGTCCCCGGGCGGCCGGCTCCCCCGGCGCAGGGGGATGGTGCGCCCGCCGGCGAAGGGCTTCCCCTCCCCGCGCCGGCGGGCGGTCTAGGTGCCCTCGGCCGGTTCGGCCGCGGCGGGGTGGACGCTGCGTTCGGCCCGCAGCATCGCGATCTCGGTCTCGAAGTCGTCGGCGGAGTCGAATCCGCGGTAGACGCTGGCGAAACGCAGGTAGGCGACCTCGTCCAGTTCCCGCAGTGGGCCGAGGATGGCCAGCCCGATCTCGTGGGCCGGCACCTCCGCCCAGCCGGCGGCGCGCAGCGCGTCCTCCACCCGCTGCCCCAACCGGGCCAGGTCGTCGTCGCCGACCGGCCGACCCTTGCAGGCCTTCCGGACACCGCCGATCGCCTTCCCGCGGTCGAACGGCTCGGTCGTGCCGGACCGCTTCAGCACGGTCAACTGCATCTGCTCGACGGTGCTGAACCGCTTGTCACAGGCGTTGCACTGGCGCCGGCGGCGAATGGTGGCGCCGTCGTCGGCGACCCGGCTGTCGATCACCCGGGTGTCGGAGTGCCGACAGAACGGGCAATGCATCTGGCGGCCACCTCCTCACGCTTCTTGGGTCGAACGGTGCTTCTCGGCACGATCCGGCAGTGCCCACCGACGCCCCGGCTTGGGGACGACCCTGTGGATCTCCTGGGGACATCCGGCCGCTGGCTGTGGGCGACCAACCCCCAGATGTGGAAAACCACATCGGTGTAACTACTAGATCTAGGGGTAACCTACGTCGGCTCGACCCACGGGGCAAGACCTTTCCGCCCGCAATTCTTTGCGGTTCGCATTTGTGCAGGTCAGGTTCGGTTTGGGGCCCGCAAAGGCCGTCCGGCACCGGCGTGTCCCGGCCATACCTTCGGGCTTGGGGTAGTGGCGCAGACAGCCGACGCCCCCTCGCCCACGGTCCGTTCGGATCGTGGGCCACCGATCAGCCGATGTCCGCAAAACAAGAGAAGTGGTTGACCCTCTGTTACGGCGTCAATAGTGTCAACGGCGAGCGGACATGAAGAGGACGTGGCCGCTGAGCGGCGGGGCAGTGGGGGTGAGTCTCTCTCGGGGCACGGGACACGTGCCCGACGACCCTGCCACCCGCAAACAGCCAGCAGTGGAAGGATCCGATCGTATGAAGCTCACAAGGACAGCGGGAGTGCTCGCGGTGGCCGCGCTCGGCGCTACCAGTCTCGCTCTTGCCGCGCCCGCGAACGCTGACCTGGTCACGTATTGCGTCGGCGAGGGAGGCGCGGTCACGGTGCCCGGCGACCTGGTCGTACCGGCCGGGGAGTCCTGCACACTGACCGGGACCACGGTCGAGGGCAACACCACCGTCGAGTCGGGCGCCGACCTCGTCGTCACCGACGCGTCGCTGAACGGTTCGCTGGACGTGGCCGACGACGCGTACTTCGACTCGACCACGAGCTCGGTGAGCGGAGCGGTGGAGATGTCGGGCGCCTACGGCGCGTTCCTGGACGGCAGCCAGGTGGACCGGCGGATCCGGTCGACCAAGGGCGAGGCGTCCGTAGCCGGCTTCGTCTACAGCTTCGACTCGCAGTTGGGCGGCGCGCTGGTCACCCGAAGGGGCGAGGTCTACCTGGAGACGACTGAGCTCTCCGGCCGGCTGGACTCCCGCAACTCCACCTTCACCGACAGCTACGAGTCGTTCATCGACGGCACGGTCCGGGTGCAGAACAACAGCCTCGGTTCGGTGTTCTGCGCGACCGTGGTGCAGGGCAGCGGTGACTTCCTCCGCAACGGCGACGTGGTGCAGCTCGGCTCCAACGGGCCGTTCACCCAGTGCGAGCAGCCCAGCTACTGGGGTGCGACGCTGACCGCCAGCGGCAACACCGGCGGCGTGTTCGTGGACAACAACATCGTCAACGGCGACCTCGTCTTCGACGCCAACGACCCGGTGGCTCAGCTCGGGCCGAACAACAACGTCCGCGGCGACATCGTCGGCGACTACGAGGACTGGACCCCCGCGGCGGCGATGAGCCGCCAGTCGTTGGCCCCGGACGCTCCCGCCAACCGCGCGCTGAAACTGCAGAAGAAGGCTGCTGAGCGCCGGACCGCTGCCAAGAAGGCGGCCCACCTGGCGGGTCCTGCCGACCTGACCTGAGCTGAGGGGTCCGTCCGGTGCCGGCCGGTCGGACCGCTCACTCGCGTTGCCACGTAACGCTGGCACGACAGCGGTCCCGGAGGGCTGTGCGACCACGCGGTCGCGCAGCCCTCCGGCGTCTGCGCAGGTGGGTCAGTCCTCCCGGACCACGGCTCGTGCGGGCTTGTCCGTGCGCAAGCCCAGGAACCGTGGATGCCGCAGCTGCCCGTCCCGGGTCCACTCCCCGAACCGGACCTCGGCGACCAGCTCCGGCCGGACCCAGTGGATGCCGATCCGGACCCCATCCTTGGTGACCGGCCTCGGCAGCATCCCGGCCTCGAACGGCATCGCGTCGATGCCGAGGTCGTCCAGCCGGTCGCGGAGGTCGGCGAGCATCGTGCCGTCGAAGCCCGTACCGACCTTGCCCGCGTACACCAGCCGCCCGCTCCCGTCGTAGTAGCCGAGGAGCAGCGCCCCGAACCCGTAGCGGGAGCCGCTCGGGTCGGTCCATCCCCCGACCACGAACTCCTGTCCACGCTCGCACTTCAGCTTGAGCCAGTCTCGGGAGCGGCCGGACGGGTACGGCGCGGCCGCGCGCTTGGCGATCAGACCCTCCCAGCCGTCGGCGCACGCCCGCGCCAACAGATCCGTCCCCGACCCGACCCGATGCTCGCAGAACCGCAGCGGGTCGGCGTAGTCGAACAGCTCGCCCAGCAGCGACTTACGGTCGCGCATCGGCAGGCCGCGGGTGCTCTCCCCGGCCAGATGCAAGACGTCGAACACGTAGTAGAAGACCGGGACGCCGGTACGCCGCGCGCGGGCGGCGTCGGTCAGGTGAATGCGCGGCTGGAGCCGGGCGAAGCTGGTCTGGCCGTCGTCGAACGCCACGATCTCACCATCGACCACGAAGTCCGGGGTGCGCTGCGCCGAGAGCGCGTCGACGATCTCCGGGAACGCGTTGCCCTGGTCGCCGCCACGGCGGCTCCGCAGCCGTACCCGCCCGTCGTGGCGGGTGGCCAGCGACCGGACCCCGTCCAGCTTGCGCTCGAACACCCAGCCCTGGTCGCTGAACGGTCGGTGGATCAGCGTGGCGAGCGCGGGCCCGGGCACGTCGTCGATCGTCTCCACCGTCCCAGTGTGCCGGGGCCGGAACACTGGCGCGCGCTTCCCGCTGACACCTGGCGGGCCCGAGACTGGGGCGATGGACTCGACGGACGGTCTCACGATCACCTTCGCCGGCAGCGGCGACGCCTTCGGCAGCGGGGGCCGGTTCCAGGCCTGCGTGCACCTGGCTCCCGCGGGTGCATCGACGGGGACGGCCGACCGGCCCACAACTCCGACCGGGGTGCTGCTCGACTGCGGCGCGACCTCGCTCACCGCGCTGAAGGCGGCAGGGCTGGATCCCGCCGGTGTCGCCGCGGTGTGTGTGACCCACCTGCACGGCGACCACTTCGGCGGGCTGCCGTTCCTGGTGCTGGACCAGCAGTTCGCCCGGCGCACGGCCCCCCTTGCCGTCGTCGGTCCGGCGGGAACCGCCGAACGGCTCCGGACCGCGATGGAGTGCCTCTATCCGCGTTCCACCACCGGCGCTCGCAGCTTCGAGGTGCACGTCGTCGAGTTGCAGCCGGAGGTGCCGACCCCCGTTGACTCCCCCGCCGGCCTGGTGGTCACCGGCTGGGAGGTGCAGCACCCGAGCGGTGCGCCGCCACTGGCGTTGCGGCTGTCGCTGGCCGGACGGGTCGTGGCGGCGACCGGGGACACGGCCTGGACCGACGCCCTGCTGACCGCGTCGGCGGACGCGGACCTGCTCGTGGCGGAGTGCTATTACCGGCACAAGCCCGTGCCGCATCACCTGCGGCTGACCGATCTGGAGGCCAACCGGTCGCGGATCACCGCCCGTCGCGTGGTGCTGACCCATCTGTCCCGCGACGTCCTCGACCGGCTGGGCGAGGTCGGCTGGCCGACGGCGCACGACGGGATGGTGCTGCGGTTGTGAGGCCGGCAGCCGATGCAGGGCGGCCGCCCCGGAGTCGTGGTTCACCGTTCGGCGGTGCCGGTGATCCGTCCGCGTGCGATCGCATGGGTGTCGATCAGGTCCGCGACCTCCGCGGCCGACGCCGAACCCTCGACCGCCAACCGGGCGACATCCAGCGCCGTCACGGTGATCTCGTAGTGGTGGGTGCCCGAGCCAGCCGGTGGCGCAGCGCCGACGTAGCCGGGCTCGCCGGCACTGTTGCGCAGCTGCAGCGCCCCGTCCGGCAGGTCGGATCCGTCCGGCGCGCCGGCCCCGGCCGCGAGGGAGGTCGTGTCGGGTGGCAGGTCGACCACCGCCCAGTGCCAGTAGCCGCCGTCGGCGTCGGGGTCGAACACGGTGACAGCGAAGCTCTTCGTCGTGGTGGGGAACCCCTCCCACGACAACTGCGGGGACTGGTCGCCGCCGCCGAGGTCGGCCGACAGCTGCGCCTCCGGCAGCGCCTCCCCATCGGTCACGTCGCTGCTGTGGACGTGGAGCTCGGGAAGGTCCGCTGCCTGGTGCCCTGCACCGTCGGTGCCGTCACCGCAGGACACCGAGGACCACAGCAGCAGAGCCGACCCGCAGAGCGCGGCCGTCCGAGAAAACCTCACCCGCTCATTCGACGACGCGCCGGCCGAACGGTCAACCAGGCACTGCCGAGAAGGCCGACGCACGGCTCAGGTCAGCGACCCCGGGTCGGCGGGGACGTCCACGGCATGGTCGCGCAGCGCGTCCAGCGGCACCACCTCGAGGGCACGCGCGTTGGTGGCCGCCAGCACGACCGGTGCCGCCACGCCAGCGTGGTAGGACTCCAGCCAGCGCGCGGCAACGACGCACCAGCGATCGCCGGGCTGCAGCCCGGGGAACCCGAACTCCGGCCGCGGGGTGACGAGGTCGTTGCCGGTCGCCACCTGGTGTGCCAGGAAGTCGCGGCTCACCACCGCACAGACGGTGTGCGTGGCGACCTCCTGGTCGCCGGCATGGCAACAGCCGTCCCGGTAGAAGCCGGTCAACGGATCGGTGCCGCATTCCTCGAGTTCCCCGCCGAGTACGTTGCGCTCGCCCACGCCCACCATGGTGCACCGAGTGGCGCCCGCGCCCGAACCACCGAGGCTCCGCCAGTGCCACGTCGGTCGGTCCGTCGACGGTCCGGAACCCCAGCCGCCCGGTCGATGACGACCGGGCGGACAAAGCACGGTGCTCCTGCCGGGGCCGCGGCCGGTGGTGGGTCGACAGACGGAACTCGGACCCGCTCGCTCACGGACGAGCCGGCAGTGGCACGGCGATCTCGTCGCCGATCTGCAGTGAGCCGGACAGGCCGTTCAGCTCGGCGATCTCGTGCACGACCTGCCGGGGGTCCTCCCCGGGCCGCACCTCGGCCGCGATGCCCCAGAGCGTGTCGCCGGGCTGCACCGTCACCGTCTCCACCGGCACCGGCGCACCGGTCTCCGCCGTGCCGGTCGCCGAGCCCGCAACCAGAACCAGGGCGACCAACGCCAGCGAGAGGCACAGCACGAACAGCACCAGGCGGCCGCGACGCGTCAGCCGTACCGGCTGCGGCGCCGACTGCCGTACCGGCTGAGGGGCAGGGCGCTGCACCGGCCGGGCGAGAGCCGGTGGCACCGGCTGCGAGGCAGGCTGACGCACCACCGGCCGTGCTGGGCGGACATCCTTCACCGGCAGCCTCGGCGCGCCCACCGGGCGCCGCGGGATCGTGATCGGCGGGGCAAAGCTCGCGGTCGTCATCTCATGTCCTCCATCCGGTTCGGAGCCGGGTGTGTCGGCACTGCTAGGCGGTGTCGCGGCCATCCGGGCGCAGCCAGGTCTATCGGGCGGCACCGACAGCCGATGCGGCCCGAGACTGCCCGACTCGACGACACATCGTCGAACACACCTTCGATCGAACACATGTTTGATGTCTACCCGATCCCACGGACAGTTGTCGAGTCCGAATTCGAAGCCGTGTTCGAATCGTGATCCGACCGAATGCTCGCGACACGCTTCGAACAGGTGTTTGATACCGTGGGTTCGCTGCTCTACCGTCGATGCCACCAGCGCCGGGCTGCCGGCGAGCGCGACGAGGGGTGAGGCGATGCCACGGAAGAAGACCGAGCCGGCCGCGACCAGCAACGTGACCGAGCTTCGCGACGGCCCTCCGGACGCCAGCGGCCTGACCGCGCGACAGCGGCGGGTGCTGGACTGCATCCGCGACTCGGTTGAGTCACGTGGCTACCCGCCCAGCATGCGCGAGATCGGCGAGGCGGTCGGCCTGACCAGCTCCTCCAGCGTCTCCCACCAGCTCCGGACGCTGGAGCACAAGGGCTTCCTGCGGCGCGACCCCAATCGCCCACGGGCCGTCGAGGTGCTGCATCCGGACTCCGGCCGGCATTCCACCCTGCGCCCCGCGGCCACCGCGCCGGAGGGCGTCGACGAGACCGGTATCGGCGACGCGCGTCCGGCGGCCACCTACGTGCCGGTGGTGGGCCGGATCGCCGCCGGCGGCCCCATCCTCGCCGAGGAACGGATCGAGGAGATCGTGCCGCTGCCCAAGACGCTGGTCGGCGAGGGCACGCTGTTCATGCTGGAGGTACGCGGCGACTCGATGGTCGACGCCGCGATCTGCGACGGCGATTTCGTCGTCGTCCGCCAGCAGCCCGCTGCGGAGAACGGCGAGATCGTGGCCGCCATGCTGGAGGGCGAGGCGACCGTCAAGACGCTGCAGAAGAGGTCCGGCCACGCGTGGCTGCTGCCGCACAACTCCGCCTACGACCCGATCGACGGCACCACCGCCACGCTCGTGGGCACGGTGGTCGCGGTGCGGCGCCTGGGCTCGGCCCCCCCACCCCCCGGGGGCCGATCCGCGCGGAGCGACCCGCTGCACGTCGGTGACCGCCCAACCGCCCCCGGTCGTGGAGTGCAGCGTGTAGACCGCGTCGAACGCGGCGGCCGGCTTGCGGGCCACCACGATGCCGTCGGTGTTCTTCACGGTGTACTTGCTGATGCTGATATGGGCGCGCACCCGAGCGGTGGGACCCTCCAGGCTCAGCACCTCGGGCTGCTCGGCGGTGAACCGGGCGCCGATGAAGCCGCCGTTGCCTCCGGTGCCACTCTTGATCTGCGTGACCAGTGCCGAGCACGGGCAGTCCGGGTCGGTCACCTCCGCGAGGTCCGACACGCCGTCGCCCTCCAGAGCGGTGTTGATGCGATCCACGTAGTCGTTCAGGTACGCGACGACCTGGTCCTCGGTCATCGTCGCGGCACCTTCGGCCTCCTGCACCTGGCTGGCCCGAGGCCCCACCGCGCAGGCCGCGGAGGTCGCCAGGAGGCAGCCGATCAGCATCGCCCGCCACGCCGACCGGAGAGGTGTGGGGCCGCGGGTAGGCGCAGTGCTGGCTGGTGACATCAGCACGGCAGGTTACCGGCCCGAGGGGGTCGCACCCCGGCCCGCGGCCTCCTGCTCGGCTCCACCGCCCGCTTCCTCCCCGGTCGCTGGGGCTCCGCGCTGCCCCGCCGCGGCCAGTCGGCGCAGCGCGCCGAGCACCGCGGACGTGCTGGTGGTGGACCACATCGGGGGCAGCGAGGCACGCAGGAACGACCCATAGCGCGCAGTCACCAGCCGCGGGTCGAGCACCGCTACCACGCCGCGGTCACTCGCCCTGCGGATCAGCCGGCCGGCGCCCTGGGCGAGCAACAGCCCGGCGTGCGTGGCCGAGACCGACATGAAGCCGTTCCCACCCGCGCGATCGACCATCCGGGCGCGGGCGCTCATCAGCGGGTCGTCTGGGCGCGGGAACGGTATGCGGTCGATGAGGACCAGCTGGCAGGTATCGCCGGGCACGTCCAGGCCCTGCCACAGCGACAGCGTGCCGAACAGACAGGCGTGCGGATCCTCGACGAACAGCCGCTGCAACTCGGGCAGCTGCGCCTCGCCCTGGCACAGCACGGTCAGGTGGGGCAGCCGGTCGCGGGCCTCCTCGGCCGCGGCCTCGGCGGCGCGCCGGGAGGAGAACAGGCCGAGTGTCCGGCCGTCGAGCGCCTCGACGAGCGCGCAGATCGCGTCCAGCTGCGGCTGCTGGAGCCCGTCGCGGCCCGGGGCGGGCAGCTCGGCCGCGGTGTAGAGGATCGCCTGCTGTCCGTAGTCGAACGGGGAACCCACGTCGATACCGCGCCACGGCAGCGGCCCGACCGCCCGGCTCTCGTCCGCGGCCGCGGGCTCGCCCAGTGCCTCCTCGC
>CAZNCE010000068.1:9414-16086 GCA_964571285.1 uncultured Nocardioidaceae bacterium
CCTCGCTCGTGCCTCCAGCAGCTCGATCATCTGCCGGTGCTGGGCCGACCGACGCGGCCGGCTGGGATTGCCCTGCACCGGCGTCTTGCGAGTGGTCGACGCGTTCCTCCGGCCGCAGCCCGACCGCCGCGGCGACGGCGTCGAAGCCGCCTCCGAGCTTCAGGGTGGCGCTGGTGAACACCACGGTCTTGGCGGCCAGCAGCCGGTGTCGGAGCTCCACCGCCACGTCCAGCGGCGCGATCCGCAGCTCGTCGCCGCCGCGGGAGCGGTCCCGCTCGGCCAGCCACAGCACGTCCCGATCGGAGGCGTCGGCCATCCGGTCGGCGATCTTGCGGATCTCGTCCACCATGCCGCGGGCCTGCTGCCGGGCCGCGTCGGCCTCGTCCCGGTCCTTGGGGATCGCCGACCAGCACGTACGGGCCTCGTCCCGGACCCTTGCCAGCGCGTCACCGAGCTCGACGCCCAGTGCGTCGATCCGCCCCGGCCGTACCCCCTCCATGGCCGACCGCAGCACATCGGCCGCATCCTCGAGGTTCCGCGCCTGCTCGCCGTCCACGAACGAGCCGGCCCGCCGGGCCGCCCGCTGCACCGCGGCCGGGGACAGCTCGTCGGTGGCCGACTGGGTCACCCGAGCAGCGAGCTCGTGCGCCTCGTCGACTATCACCACGTCGTACTCGGGGATCATCGGTACGCCATCGATCGCGTCGATGGCCAGCAGTGCGTGGTTGGTCACCACGATCGCGGCCTGCATCGCCCGGTCCCGGGCCCGCTCGGCGAAGCACTCACCCGCGAACGGACAGCGCAGCGACCCGAGGCACTCCCGGGCCGACACCGACACCTGGCGCCAGGCCCGGTCCGTGTGCCGCGGCGCGCTGTCTCGATCCCCCGGTCCACCGACTCGGGTCTGCTCCTCGGCCCACTCCCGGAGCTCGACCACCTCCGAGCCCAGGGAGCCGGCGGGTACGTCGACCAGGGCGCCCTGGTCATCGGGCACACCCTCCCGAACCCGGTGCAGGCAGGCGTAGTTGCTCCGGCCCTTGAGCACCGAGTAGGCGGGTCTGCGGCCCAGTGCGTGCTCGGCGCCGGACAGCAGGGCGGGGAGGTCGCGCTCGACCAGCTGATGCTGCAGGGCCAGGGTCGCGGTGGCGATCACCACCCGGTCGTCGTGCAGCAGCGCGGGAACCAGGTAGGCCAGCGACTTGCCGGTGCCCGTACCCGCCTGCACGAGCAGGTGCTCACCGGTCTGCAGCGCCCGCTGCACCGCCAGCGCCATCTGCTCCTGGCCGGGCCGATGCTCACCGCCCAGCGCGTCGACCGCCGCGGACAGCACATCCTCGACCTGCGGCGGTCGCTGGTCTCCGGGCGCCGCTGCCCCGCCGGGACGTCGGCTCGTGGAGTGTGTCGCGGCGTCCGCCGGGCCGGCTGGTGTCGCGGCGGTGGTCACCGCCCCAACGCTACGACATGGGGCACGGGCGCTCGGCAGTTCCACAGGCGTAGCCGACGGTTCACCCCGGCGGTCGGTCCGTCACCCAGATCTGCTTGACCTCGAGGATCGCTCCCTGCTGGCAGTAGCTCATCATGTCCGGCCGCAGCCGACCCAGCACGGTCACTTCCCGGTCGTGGGGCAGTCGCATGTTCGTGGTGCCGACCAGCTGATACGAGACACCTGGCGCGCGCAGGATCGTGCAACCGGCCTCCACGCCCTCCCCGATCGTCCCCTTGACCCGGATCAGGCCGCTCGTACCCGGTTTGCTCGGCGGCGGGGTCGGCGGCTCGACACTGGGTGGGGTCGGTGGCTCGACGCTCGGCGGCGGGCTAGCAGGTGGCGTCGGCGGCTCCGGGGTGGGCTGGCTCGGCGCCGGCGTCAGGGTCGGGGACGGCCCGTCTGGGCCGGTGCTCGGCCCCGTGCTCGGCGAGGTCGGGCGCACCGTGGCCGAGGGCTCCCCGGCGGACGTCTCGCCGCCGGTGTCGGTCGCGGTGGGCGAGCCGCAGGCGACCGCGAATGCGAGCACGAGGAGCAGCCCGAGCAGTCGGAACATCGCCGGTCACCTCCTGGTCGGAAAGGCGTGTTCTTGCCGGTTGGACGCGACAACGGCGGATCCGGTTCCGGTGGGATCCGGTCTCCGCCTGGCGGCCGCTCCATCGGGTGCGTTGCCGACCGGGCCAGCGTGGCGCGTTGCGGGGCGGAGACGACCCAGCCTGGCGCGTTGCGGCTGGGTTCTCGCGGTCCGCGGCATCACCAACGCGCCACCGTGGACCGGGCGGGCGCCGCAGCCCGCCGCGCTGATGGCAGACCGGACGAGCGGTCCGGGCCACGATCCCCCGCCGACGGGCAGCGTCACCAGACGCGGCGAGGCGCCGACCCCACGCTGGGGGTCGGCGCCTCGCCGGTCGTTGCCTGAGCCGGGTCCGCTCAGTCGGCGGCCGGCGGCTTGATTCGGATCAGCGCCGCGGTGTTCTTCTGCATCGACCGCTTCAGCTGGATCTTCGTCCCGTAGGCCACCCCGGAGTCACCCGGGTTACCCGTGCCCGTGACATCGGGGAAGCCGAAGTCCAGGCCGTAGTACTCGGTGGCCGGCGAGCCGTCGGGGTGGACGATCCGCGTGGTGTAGGGCTGGTTGTCACGCGACGGCACCACCGTGGACGCGTCCGCGTCGCGGTAGTAGAAGCCGTCGTCGCGCGCCTCGATGCCCGGGACCCACCCGAGGGTGTCGGTGAACGTCTTCACCGGAGCCTGCGCACCGAAGGTGTTGCAGAACTCCTGCAGGTTCTCGTCGACCTGGCACTCGTTGAACTCGTAGGTCGGGTGCAACGAGAACGCGGCGTTCGAGCTCTGCGGCCGCGACGGCAGGTTCTTCAGCACCGACGGGTCGAGGTCGGCGTTCGCACCGCTGCGTCGCAGCGGATCGAAGTGGCTGTCCACGATCAGCAGCATGCCCTTCGCACCCGCGCTCGGCGCGGCGGTCAGCGGCGCCGTGATGTGGTTGTTGGTGTAGGACGTGTCGCGGTAGGACACCAGCATGCCCGGCGCGTTGTACGCGATCTTCTCCACCTTCCAGGCACCGTCATGCCCGGTCAGGCTGTAGGTGGTGTCGTAGGCGTACTTCAGACCCTCGTCGAACCCGTCCAGGTTGCGCCACTCCACCAGGTAGTACTGCGCCTTGCTGGACGATCCCGGGTCCATCCGCCAGCCCGGGCCGGTCGTGTCGACCCAGGTGCTGACCGTGTTGGTCCAGCCGTTCGCGCCGGACTCCACGTCGTCGCTCCACACCGTCTCGCCATCGGACTCGACCGAGAAGTCGTCCGCGAACCAGCCGCGCTCCTCGAACGCGGCGTCGGTGGCCATCCGCAGCCGCAGGTCGATGGTCGTGCCTGCGTACGCCGACAGGTCGACGTAGTGGTGCGCCCAGCCGTCCGACGAACCGGTCAGGCCGTACTTCTTGCCGCCGAAGTCGGCCATCCGGCCGTTCGGGTCGGAGTAGCCGTCCGGCGTGGTGACCTCGTCACCGGCCTCGTTGTAGACCTTCTGCTCCTCCCAGGTCTCACCGCCGTCGGTGGACACCTCGACGAAGCCGAAGTCCCAGTCGGACTCGATGATGTAGTCGTTCCACATCCAGAACCTGACGTCGGTCCCGTCCGGCACGTCGACGCTGCGGCTGAGCCGGATGTCGGCCCAGTTCTGGTCGTTGCCGGTCCACCAGGCCAGCTCGCCGCTGTGCGGGGTGGTGAGCACCTGGTCCTTGTTCGGCAGGTTGATGATCACGCCGTCCTCGGTGCCCTTCATCGGCCGCGAGTTCTGGCCCACGCGCACGGTACGAGCGCGGTCGCCGGGGTTCATGATCTTCGGGTCGGCCCAGCCGAGCACCCACTTGTCCCACAGGCCCATGTGCGTCGGCATCGACTGGAAGATCGGGCCGGAGTGCGAACCGGAGCTCATCAGGTCCCAGAAGTCCAGGTCGGAGTCGCCGGCGCCGGAGGTGTCGTACAGGTCCGGCAGGCCGAGATCGTGGCCGTACTCGTGGGCGAACACGCCGACGCCGGAGTCCTCCGGCTGCACGATGTAGTTCGACAGCTTCAGGTCGGTGCCCGGGATCGGGGCGCCGCCGGCGACCGCCGAGGAGTGCGCCCAGATGGCGTATGTGCCCTGCTGGCCGCCGCCACCGGACTTGTCCGCGCCGGCGTGGACCAGCACGACGTGGTCGATCACGCCGTCCGGCTCGTGGTAGTTGCCGTCGCCGTCCCGGTCGCCCTGGTCCTCGATGTCGTAGTCGGACCACGGGAAGTCGGGGTCCTGCTCGGCGAGCGCCTGGACCGCGTCGATCGGCAGTTGGCCGGGGCCGAGCGGGTTGTCCGGGTGGCCCTGCATGTCCTGCATGGCCCCGGCCTCCCACTCACCGGTGTCGGGGTTGATGTGGCACACCGACGCGCCGTAGTAGGCCTCGGAGTGCGGCACCTTCACCCACGGGGTGGCCGAACCGGTCACGGTGTAGGCGCCGTGGGACATCTCCTCGTACATCGACTTCATCGTGTAGCCGGAGATGTCGAAGCCGGGCTTGCCGTCCGGCCCGGTCAGGTCGGTGCGGACCCGCTCGGTGATGCCCTCGTCGGTGAACAGCAGCTTGTTGTAGAACTCCGACGAGAAGTCGTCGACCCACATCGTGTTGTTGTCGAACTCGGGGAAGGTCGCCGGGTCCGGCAGGTTGTTGTGCAGGGGTCCGTTCTGCACGTCACCGAGCTTGCAGTCGCTGGCCTGGAACTCGGTCGGCACGTGCACGTTGGTGAAGTCGTCGTTCGCATTCTCGTTGAACTCGACCAGGATGGTGAGAAGCCTGGCCTCCTGAGTGGTCGGCGCCTTCTTGTAGCGGTTGTGCTGGGCCCGGTTCGTGCCCAGGCCCTTGGTGGACTTCAGCTCCGCTGGGCTCTTGCCGGTCTTCAGCGCCTTCTGCTCGAGCTTGGCCAGGCCGCGGGCGGCGACCGGGTTGCCCTGCGCGTACTTGGCGTCCACCTCGAGCGCCTTGTCCAGCGCCGCCTTGCGCTGCGCGGCCTTGCTCTTCGACACCTTGGCCGAGCCCTGACCGGGCTCCTCGACCCGGGGGGCCACGTAGTTCATGTAGTACTCGGACCCGTCCAGCTGGGCGGGTGCCTGCGTGGGTGCGTCGTGGTCCGCGGTCGCGTCCGCTGCGCCGGCCACGCTGGAGCCGCCGGTAGCGATACCGGCGACGGCCAAGGCGAGGGTGGCGGGAATTGCTGCAGCGAGGCGGAACCGGGACACACCGAGAATGCGGTGAGACATCTGTCCCCTTTCGGAACCGGGGGTCGCCCGGTGACTGCTGGCAGGCGGGGCACGCGTTCACGTGTCCCGTGCGTCGGCGTCGGACACCTCCCGAAACGCCCGACGGCCGACAGACCGCCTCACTGTGACAGCCAGCCCGCATTGGTGCAATACCGACGAAGTGCCGTTATCAGTTTGTGACCTTCTGGTCGCGTGCTGGTACGTGGGACCCGACTTGGGTGGATTCCACAAGCGACCTCCCACCGACCCACCATGCGGCGCCATACCGGAACGCGGGGTCGGCGCGAAGACGACGTACCGCAGCGCGGGGTCGGCGCGAAGACGACGTACCGCAGCGCGGGGTCGACGCGAAGACGACGTACCGCAGCGCGGGGTCGGCGCGAAGGCGGCGGGCCGGCCGGGTCAGCTCATCGGCTGGGCGCGACGGCGAACGGCGCCAGGTCGCTGGCCAGGTCGCCGTTCACCCGGGCGTGCACCCGAGTGCCCTCGCCGGTGTGCTCCACCGACAGCACATCGCCCTGCTCGTGCACCTGGCTGACCAGGTCGCCGCGGGCGTACGGCACCAGCGCGGTGAGCTCGACGTCGGGGCGAGGCAGCTCGGCGGCGATCGCCCGGCGGGCGTCCTCGATGCCCTCGCCGGTGCGCGCCGAGACCACGACCGAGTGGGGTTCGCGGGCCTGCAGTCGCTTCAGCACCAGCGGGTCGGCCACGTCGGCCTTGTTGACCACCACCAACTCGGGGATGTGGTCGGCACCGATCTCGCCGAACACCTCGCGCACCGCGGCGAGCTGCCCTTCCGGGTCCGGGTGGGCGCCGTCCACGACGTGCACGATCAGGTCGGCCTCGGCGACCTCCTCGAGCGTGGAGCGGAAGGCCTCCACCAGCTGGTGCGGCAGGTGCCGGACGAACCCGACCGTGTCGGACAGCGTGTAGACGCGGCCGTCGTCGGTGGTGGTGCGGCGGGTGGTCGGGTCCAGGGTGGCGAACAGCGCATCCTCCACCAGCACCCCGGCCCCGGTGAGCCGGTTCAGCAGCGTGGACTTGCCGGCGTTCGTGTAGCCGGCGATCGCCACCGCCGGGATCTCCCGGCGCTGCCGCTGGGACTTCTTGGTGGTCCGGGCGGTCTCCAGGTGCGCGAGCTCGCGGCGCAGCTTCGCCATCCGCGCGGTCACCCGGCGCCGGTCGGTCTCCAGCGTGGTCTCACCGGGTCCGCGGCCGCCGATACCGCCACCCTGGACGCCGACCTGGCCGCCGGCCTGGCGGGACAGGTTGCCGCCCCAGCCGCGGAGCCGCTGCAGCATGTACTGCAGCTGGGCCAGCTCGACCTGCGCCTTGCCCTCCTTGGAGCGGGCGTGCTGGGCGAAGATGTCCAGGATCAG
>CAZNCE010000069.1:0-15977 GCA_964571285.1 uncultured Nocardioidaceae bacterium
CCCCGAACCCGCTGATTAAGAGTCAGCTGCTCTGCCAATTGAGCTAATGGCGCGTGGACCGTTGAGCAGGATACCAGCGGGGCTAGGCCCCCATGAAATCGAGCACCGCCATCGCGGCGTTGTGGCCGCCGAGCCCGCTCACCGCGCCACCGCGTCGGGCGCCGCTGCCGCACAGCAGCACGTTGCGATGGGCGGTCCCGACCCCCCAGGCGGCGGCCGGGTCGGCCGGTTCCGAGCCCGGCGACAGCCAGGGCCAGGACAGGTCGCCGTGGAAGATGTGCCCGCCGGGCATGCCGACCGAGGCCTCGATCTCCTGCGGCGTCTTGGCCTCCAGGCACGGCTTGCCGTCGGCATCGTGCAGCAGGCAGTCCGCAAGCGGCTCGGCGAGGTGCTCGTCCAGCATCGCGAGAGTGCGGCGTACGGCCTCGGCCTTGCGGCTGCCGTCGTCGCCGTCGAACAGCCGGGCTGGCAGGTGCAGGCCGAAGTAGGTCAGCGTGTGCGCACCGGACTCGGCCAGCTCCGGGGAGAGGATCGAGGGGTCGGTCAGCGTATGGCAGTACAGCTCGCCCGGCGGCCGGCCGGGCAGCTCGCCGCGCGCCGCCTCCCGATACGCCCGCTCCAGATCCTCGTACCCCTCGCCCACATGGAACGTCCCGGCGAACGCCACGGCCGGGTCGTCCCCGCTGCGCAGCCGCGGCAGCCGGGACACGACCAGGTTGAGCTTGAGCTGGGCGCCTTCGGGCGGCGGCGGAGTGGGGTCGCCCAGCAGCCTCGCGAGCACCGCCGGCGCCACCCCGGACAGCACCCAGTCCGCGGTCACCTGGTGCTCGTGGCCGCCGCGGGTGTAGGTGACCCGCGCCGACCGTTCGTCCGTGTCGACCGCGGTCACCTCGGCACCGGTCATCAGCTCGGCGCCCGCACCGGCCGCGGCGTCGGCCAACGCGTCGGTGACGGCGCCCATGCCGCCGACCGGGACCCGCCACTCCCCGGTGCCGTTGCCGATCAGGTGGTAGAGGAAGCAGCGGTTCTGCGCCAGCGAGGGGTCATGCGCCGACGCGAAGGTCCCGATCAGCCCGTCGGTCAGCACCACCCCGCGGACGGTGTCGTCGGCGAACCGCTCCTCGATCGCCTCGCCGAGCGGCCGCTCCACCAGCTCTCGCCAAATCGGGCCGACCTGCGTGCGGAAGGCATCCGGGCGGGGCAGCGGCTCCATCAGCGTCGGCGCGACCACGCCAGCCAGCTCGGCGACCTCGGCGTAGAACCGCCGCCACGCGTCGTGCTCCCGGTCGTCGCCGGTCAGCGCGCGGAACGACTCGCGCGTCGCCGCCCCCTCCGGCTGCTCCACCAGCAGGCCAGTGGAACGGCCGCCGCGCAGCAGCGGGGTGTACGAGGCGGTTGGCCGGGAGCGCAGACGCAGCGACAACCCCAGCTCGCGGACCAGCCGCTCGGGCAGCACGCTGACCAGGTACGCGTACCGGGACAGCCGGGCATCGACCCCGGGGAACGGGGAGCCGCTGACCGCCGCGCCGCCGGTCCGGTCCAGCCGTTCCAGCAGCCGCACCGACAATCCGGCGCGGGCCAGATAGGCCGCGGCGACCAGGCCGTTGTGCCCGCCGCCGACGATCACCACGTCGAAGTGCCCGCCCATGGCGGAAACGCTAGCGAGAACGCCCGGCCACCACGACCGGGGTGCGGCCGCGGTCAGGACTTGGCGCGGGACCGGGCCTCGAACATCAGCCACAGGAAATACGGAGCGCCGATCACCGCGGTCAACAGCGAGGCGGGCAACTGGATGGGTGCCAGCGCTGCCCGGCCCAGCAGGTCGGCGCACACCACCAGACAGCCGCCGAGCAGCGCGGCGACCGGCAGCACCCGCCGATGCCGCCGACCGACCAGAGTCCGGGCGGCATGCGGGGCGACCAGGCCCACGAAGGACACCACGCCGATCGCGGCGACCGCGACACCGGTGAGCACGGTGGCGGCGCCTAGCAGCAACAGCCGGGTGCGCGCGACCGCGATGCCGACGACCACCGGGAACTCGTCGTCGATGGACAACAGGTCGAGCCGGCGGTGCAGGGCCATGATCAGCGGCACCATCAGCAGGCAGCCGAGCGCGAGCGGGATCAGGTGCGGGAAGCTGCGTCCGTAGGTGGATCCGGACAGCCAGGTCAGCGCCTTGGACTGGTTGAACGGGTCGGTCGTGACGATGACCAGCGTGACCAGCGCCGTCGCGCCGACGCTGACCCCGACCCCGACCAGGATCAGCCGGTCGGTGGCGAACCCGGTCCGGGCGGTGAGCCCGAACACGATGCCTGCGGCGACGGCCGCGCCGGCGCCGGCCGCGGCGACCAGCACCCAGAACCCGGCCTGTGGCAGGAACGTCACGACGATCACCGCGAACAGCGAGGCTCCGCCGGCGACACCGATGATGCTGGTGTCCGCGAGCGGGTTGCGGGTCACGCCCTGGACTGCGGTGCCGGCGACGGCCAGCGCCACCCCGGCGAGCAGGGCGGCCGCCACCCGCGGCGCCCGCGACGACAGCACCGCACTCACGATCGGTCCCGCGTCCTGCCGTACCCAGTTGACCAGGTCGCCGCCGAGCAGCATCCGGTCGCCGGCCAGCAGCGCCAGCACGACCGCCACGATCGTCGCGGCGGCGGCACCGCAGGCGACGACCGCGAACCGACCACGACCGACGCCGTGCACGTCCAGGCTGTTGTCGCGGCTGTTGAAAGTGGAGGCGCGCAGCCGCAGCGCGAGCGTGACCAGCACGATCGCCCCCAGGAACGAGGTCACGACCCCGGTCGGCACCTGCACGGCCCGTTGCGCACCGACCAGCGCGCGGACCGCGACGTCGGCCGTCAGCGTGAGCGCCACACCCGTGAGCGCAGCCACCGGAATCAGCGCCACATGCCGGTGCAGACCGGGTACGCGCGGAGCCAGCAGCCGGACCAGGGTCGGCGCGACCAGGCCGACGAACCCGATCGGGCCGACCAGGGTCACCGCGGCGGCGGCCAGCAGCACCGCCAGCGCCAGCGTCGCCGCCTGGGTCCGGCGGACCCGGATCCCCAGCGAGCCGGCCGCGTCGTCACCAAGCAGCAGGATGTCCAGCCGACGGCCGAGCAGCAGCAGACCGGTGACGGCCACCGCCACCACCGGCGCGGTCTGGATGACCCCGTCGAAGTTGGTCTGGCTGAGCGTTCCGGCCGACCACGCGTACTGGCCGCGCGCCTCCATCGGGAAGAGGATCAGCAGCGCCGTCGTGATCGAGTAGAGCACCAGCGACAAGGCGATACCGGCCAGGATGAGCCGGACCGTGCCGTAGCCGCCGCCGGCCAGCGCCAGCACCAACACCGCCCCGGCCAGGCCGCCGACGAACGCGATGCCGAACTGGCCCAGCAGCGCCGGGTGGAACCCGAACACCGCGCTCAGCACCACGGCCAGGAACGCCGCGTCGTTCACCGCCAGCGTGTCCGGGGAGGCCAGCACGTTGCGGGAGAACGACTGGGTGACGATCCCGGCGGCCCCCAGCGCGCATCCCGCGACCACGCCGGCCAGCATCCGCGGCAGCCGTGAGGCGGTCACCACGGCGGCGGTCTGCGAGTCGGACAGGCCCAGCGCCCACCGCCATACGTCGACCACGCCGAGGTCGGCGGTGCCCTGGGCGATGTGCACCGCACCGATCAGGACCAGGTAGCCGAGCAGCAGCGCGACCACCGTGCCGAGCCCCCGACCGGGGCCCCGGCCGGTGTCGCCCTCGCTGCGGGACGGCGGGGTCGCCGTCGCGGTCAGAGCCCTCAAGCCACCGCTTCTTGCACGGCGTCCAGGAACTGCATCATCGACTCCGGCCCGCCGAACATCCAGATGCTGTCCGGGATCCGGTGCACGTCACCACGCTCGACGAACGGCAGCGAGTTCCAGACCGGATTGTCCTTCAGCGTGCCGCGGTAGGCGTCGGTCATGTCCTCGTCGTTGCCGATGTACCAGTACACGGTGTCGTCCGGGAGCTTGGTGAGGCCCTCCACGTCGGTCTGAGCCAGGCCGTACACCTGGTCGAACTCCAGACCCTCGACCTCGGACCAGGCGTTGGCCAGGCCGAGCGAGGCCAGCACCCCGCCGAGCAGCGATCCCTCGCCGTAGGGCCGGATGCTGACCGCCCCGTTCGCCTCGTACGCGTCGCTGAACGCCACCGGTCGGGACCCGATGTCGGACGCCTGCACGGCCTCCTTGGTCTCGGCCAGCTTGGCGTCGTACTCCTCGCGCAGCTCGGCGGCCCGGTCCTCGGTGCCGGTCACCTTCGCGACCAGGTCGACGTTGTCCCACATCGCGCCGACGGGGTCGGAGACGTCGCCGCCGGGGACCACGACCACCGGGGTGGTCTTCTCGATCTGCTCCAGCGCGTCACCGACCAGCTCGTCGGTCACGAACAGCACGTCCAGGTCCAGCGAGGCGACCGTGTCGATGCTGGGCTCGCCGCGGGTCCCGATGTCGGTAGCCGAGGGGTCGAGCTCGACCGCGCTGTCCCAGGTCTCGAATCCCTTGATGTCGGACACGCCGACCGGCTGGACACCGAGCGAGGCCGCGTACTCGATCACGTTCCACTCGGTGCCGGCGACACGCTCGGCGGGGGCGGGCAGGGTCACCTTCTTGCCCCGGGCGTCGGTGACGGTGACCGGGCCGGCCTTGTCGGAGGCCGACTCATCGGGCGACGGTGCGCTCGCCGAGGGCTCCGTGGTGCCGCAGGCGGTGAGCGCCGCGGCGGTGGTGAGGGCAAGGACGGTGCCGAGCAACCTGGCTCGTGCAGGCATGGATTCAGCCTCTCGCGTCGGTTACGGGGGGTGCTGCGGGACGGGTCAGCTGACCCGTGCCGGGGGTACGCCCCGGCGGTGCTGCTGGGATTGCTGTGGCTGTTGCCGGTGCTGCCGGTGGTGATGCCGGCCCAGGGCCCGGGTGCGCAGCAGCCCGGTGGCCGGGTCCGGCTGGACCTCGACCCGAACGCCGTAGGCGGCGCTGAGGTTGTCGCTGGTCAGCACCTGCTCGACCGGCCCGGCGGCGGCGACGCGGCCGTCGACCAGGAGCACCACTTCGTCTGCGATCGAGGCGGCGTGGTCCAGGTCGTGCAGCACCACGCCGACGGCGATGTCGTGGTCGTCGGCCAGATCACGGATGATGTCGAGCAGCTCGGCCTGGTAGCGCAGGTCGAGGTAGGTGGTGGGCTCGTCCAGCAGCAGCACCTGGGTGTCCTGGGCCAGGCAGCCGGCCAGCCAGACCCGTTGCAGTTGCCCGCCGGACAGCGTGTCCACGGGCCGTTCCGCGAGTTCGGTCACCCCGGTCATCGCCATCGCCCGGGCCACCGTGGCCGCGCCGGACTCGTCCTGGCCGAACCGCGTGCGGTGCGGGTGCCTGCCGTACTCCACCACCTCGCGGACGGTGACCCCGCCGGGGGTGCCCCGGGACTGGGACAGCATGGTGACGCGGCGCGCCAGCTGCTTGGGCCGCAGCAGGTTGATCGGGGTGTGGTCGCCGAGGGTGACCTCGCCGGAGGTCGGTGGGTGCAGCCGGCACAGGGCACGCAGCATGGTGGACTTGCCGCTGCCGTTGGGTCCCACCAGCGCGGTGACCTGTCCACGCCGCAGGCTCAGGCTCACCTCGTGCACCACGGCGGTACGGCCGTAGGCGACGACCAGGTCCGTGCCGGCCAGTTCGACTGTCACGCAGTGAAGGTTAGCCATACCTAAGTTGGCGCCGCAATGCGGCCGGCGACATTTCGGACCGCTGGTGCCGAGCGAGTTGTCAGGTTGGCGGCTGCGATAACCGTGCGACGGTTGGCTGACAACTGGGCGAGGTCCAGACCGGAGCAAGGAAGGGATCCCGGTCGAAAGGTCTGAACCTCGCCCGCCTGGGGTGAGTGACGGGACTCGAACCCGCGACATCTGCGACCACAACGCAGCGCTCTACCAGCTGAGCTACACCCACCATGCGCGCGGCAACCAGCGCGGCCCGAGCAGTCTAGCCGGTGCCGTCAGGGGGTTCGAAATCGGCCGTCTCGCGGTCAGGCCCGCCCGTCGTCGTCCGCCCCGGGTGCCTCGTCCGGCCCCGCCCCCGGCTCCGTCCGCAGCGCGCCGGAGTGCTTGGCCGCCAACGACTTCGCGGTGTCGCTGTCCGGGCCGGGTTGCGGGACGAACACCGCGTCCCGGTAGTAGCGCAGTTCCTCGATGCTCTCCCGGATGTCGGCGAGCGCGCGGTGGTTCCCGCTCTTCGCGGGGGCGTTGAAGTACGCCCTGGGGTACCAGCGTCGAGCCAGCTCCTTGATCGAGGACACGTCGACGATCCGGTAGTGCAAGAAGGCGTCCAGTTCGCCCATGTCGCGGGCCAGGAACCCCCGGTCGGTGCCGACGCTGTTGCCGGCCAGCGGCGGGCGTACCCCCTCGTTCACGTGCTGGCGCAGGTAGGCCAGCACCTGGGCCTCGGCGTCCGCGAGCGTCGTACCCGTCGACAGCTCCTCGAGCAGTCCCGAGTCGGTGTGCATGGTGCGGACGACGTCGTTCATCTGCTGCAGCGCGCCGTCGGACGGCCTGATGACGACGTCGACCCCGTCGCCGAGCACATTCAACTCGGAGTCCGTGACCAGCGCGGCCACCTCGATGAGCGCGTCAGCCGACAGGTCGAGGCCGGTCATCTCACAGTCGATCCACACCAGTCGATCGTTCACGAACAGCACCATAGGAGGTCGAGCCGCTCCCTGGCTCGGTGGGCTGACGGGCAGACCCGCGCGGCCGCCGGTCGCCGCGGAACCACCACGGCCCCCAGACCGTTGCCTCCATGGGGTACTTTCGCTGCCGTCAGTCACCGGGAGGAGGCGGGTTGGCAATCCCCGCGAGCCGCATCCTGCCCTGGGCGGGCCTTGCTGCCCGGTTGCTCGTCGGTGGCGTCTGGCTGGTCGCCGGCGCGCTCAAGATCGGCGACCTGCCGGCCAGCGTCCGAGCCGTCCGTGCGTACCAACTGCTGCCCGAGGCGATCGTCCCGGCGGTGGGGTACGGGCTGCCGCTGTTCGAGCTGATCCTCGGCACGCTGCTGGTGGTGGGGCTCGTCACACGGCTCAGTGCGGTGCTGTCGGCTCTGCTCCAGATAGCCTTCCTGATAGGCATCATCTCGGCCTGGTCCCGCGGGCTGCAGATCGACTGCGGCTGCTTCGGCGGTGGTGGGTTCGTGGCGGACGCCGCGCAACGCTACCCCTGGGAAGTCGCGCGCGACGTCGGGCTGCTGCTGCTGAGCCTGATCCTGGTGGTCCGGCCGGTCACGGCGTTGTCGCTGGACCGCTGGCTGCTGGGCGAGCAGCGGGGGGACGCCGCCGAGCAGCCTGACGAAGGACCGGACGAGGGTACGGCCACCCGGGCCGGCTCGCATCCCGATGGTGCGGCGGAAAGGTTCACCGAATGAGCAAGTCGTCTCGGGCGCGTGCCCGTGTTCGCGAGATGCAGGCCCGCGAGGAGGCCGCGAAGCGGCGCCGGCGCATGGTCGCGGTCGTCGCCTCCGTGGTGGTGGTGATCGTCGTGGCGGTGGGCGTGTGGATCGCGGTGCAGACCAACTCTGGATCCGACGGCGACATCACCGCGCCGGTGGACGGCAACTCGCAGTCGGACAAGAAGGGCAGCGCCCCGTCGGGCACGGTGGACCTGTGGGCGATCCCGCGCGGCGAGTCAAGTGCGCCGGTCACCGTCACCTTGTTCGAGGACTTCCAGTGCCCCGCGTGCCAGGCGATGGAGGCCTACCTGGGTGACACGTTCCAGAGCATGGTCGAGGACGGGTCGATCCAGATCAGGTACCGGCCGATGGCCTTCCTGGACAACGCCTCGACCACCGACTACTCCTCGCGCGCGATGAGCACGGCCGCTTGTGTGCTGGACACTGCCGGGCGTGACGCGTTCTTCTCGATGCACGACCTGCTGTTCAAGCACCAGCCGGCCGAGGGCACCGCCGGCCTGACCGACGACAAACTGGCCGATCTGGCCAAGGAGGCCGGCGCCGACCGCGACCAGGTGCGCGAGTGCCAGCAGAACGAGACCTTCCGCCCCTGGGTCGCCGCGGCAACCGACCAGGCCAGCAAGGAGAACATCACCGGCACCCCGACGATCCTGATCGACGGCAAGAAGCTGGAGTTCAAGAACAACGAGGACCCGGTTAAGACCTTCAAGGACGCCGTCCAGGCCGCCAGCTAGTCGGTGTGCCGCGGCCCGGTGTGCGCCAGCACCGCGGCCGCCACCTGCTCGAAGTCGGACCGGTCCAGCCCGTGCCCGGCACCGGGCAGACTCAGCAGGCGCGCCCCCGGGATCTCGGCGGCCAGCGCCTCGCCGTGTCCGACCGGGAACATCGGGTCGGCCGTTCCGTGGATCACCAGGGTCGGCACGTCGATCGACGACAGCGGCGGGTGCTGCCGACCCCCCTCCGCGATCGAATCGTGGTTCCGGATCGCCGCATAGTCGCGGGCCCGGCGGACGTCGGCTTGCACCAGGGCACGGGCCGCCACCTCGTCGAAGGGGCGTTCCCCACCGGCCAGCAGGCGCGCGTAGCCCACCTGGTAGTCCACCATCGCCTCGGTGTCGGACCAGTTCGCCACCGCGGTCGACACGAAGTCGCCGAACCGCTTCGTCGGCGGCGGCAGGTCACGGCCGACGGACAGCGCGGGCGTGGTGCTGATCAGGACCAGGGACGACACCTTGTCCGGGCGGTCGAGGGCCAGCAACTGCGCGAACGCGCCCCCCGCGGACACGCCGACCACATGGGCGGCCCGGATGCCGAGGGTGTCGAGCAAACCCGCGGCGTCGTCGACCAGGTCGTCGCCGGTGTAGCCCGGGCCCCCGGGCTCGTACGTGACCGACCGCCCGGTGTCGCGGTGGTCGTAGCGGACGACGAACCGACCGCCGCGCGCAAGCAGGTCGCAGAAGTCGGCGTCCCACCAGAGCATCGAGGCCCCGATGCCCATCACCAGCAGCACGGGCGGGTCTGCCGGGTCGCCGAAGGACTCCGTGCAGATCTCGACGCCGTTCGCTGTCACCATCTGCTCGACCATTGCGCTCCCGTCATAGCAGGAACGCTGTCGGGCCGCAGGCAATATTGGGCCCCGCGCGCTCATACCGGGCGGGGCCTGCCCCTATCTAGGCATGCCATCCCGTCCCGCCCGCGTACGACACGCCGATACCCCAACCGCTGCCCGGTCGTTGGCTCGGCGCGACGGGTCCATCCCCGTCCGAGTGACCCGGGGTTCTCACCGGACCCCGGCGGCCCGCTCGGAGCCGGCCGAGTGTCCAGCCTCGTCCTCCGGCCGCCGAAGGCGGCGCGGCAGCAGGGCCGCGGGGACGAAGGCGACGACGGCCAGACCCGCCAGCCACAAGAAGGTGTTCTGGAACGCGGTGTCGACTCCCGCGGCTCCGGGATGGACGCCGAGTTGGTGCTGGAGTACGACAGCGAGCACCGCTGCGCCGAAGGCGCCACCAAGCTGTTGGACGATCCGCGTGGTGCTGCTGGCGCTCGGGATCTGTTCGGATGGCAGGTCGCGGTATGCACCGACCATGACCCCCATGTTGGTCGAGCTGAGCCCGAAGCCGAGAGCCACCAGGGCTGTGGCCAGCAGAGGGCCGCCCGCATACGGACCGGCGAACGCGAACGCGACGGTGGCCAGCACGGTCAGGGTCAGCCCGGTGACGATCACGGGTCGGGGACCCGTCCGGTCCGCAAGGGCGCCCATCGGGCGGGCCAGCAGGCTGCCGACGCCCTGCGGCGCCAGCAGCAGGCCGGTGGCGACCAGCGTCTCACCGCGTGCCTGCTGGAAGTAGATCGGCAACAGCAGCATGGACCCGAACAGCGCCAGGCCCGACGCGAACAGCAGCGCCGACGACGCGGCGAACGAACGCGTTCGGAACAGCCGCAGGTCGATCAACGGCTGGGCGGTGTGGTGCGCATGCGCGAGGAAGCCCACCATCAGCAGCGTCCCGGCCGCCAAAGGGGCCAGCACCTGCGGATGCTCGAACCCGCCCTGGTCGCCCACCTGCGACAGGCCGTAGATGAGACAGGCCAGCGCGGGGGACAGGATCAGCAGCCCCAGCCGGTCCAGGTGAGAGGTACGGCCGTCGGGCTTATCCGAGGGCAGACCCCACCAGGCCAGCACAACTGCGGCCACGCAGATGGGTACGTTGACGTAGAAGATCCACCGCCAGCTGACCTGGCCCAGGATCAGGCCGCCGACCACAGGTCCGAGGATCGGTCCGAGCAGGATCGGCAGCGTGATCACGGCCATCAGCTTGCCGATCCGCAGGCCTCCGGCGGCCCGCATGAGCATCGTCTGCAGGGTGGGCAGCATCAGCCCTCCACCCAGGCCCTGAACCACCCGGAAGGTGATCAGCGCCCCGATGCTCCAGGCGACGCCGCTGAGCAGCGAGCCGGCCAGGAACAGGACCAGGGCCGCCAGCCAGACCCGTTTGCTGCCGTAGCGTTCCTGCGCCCAGCCGGTGATCGGCACGGCCACCACCAGGGCCAGCAGATAGCCGCTGCTCACCCACTGCACGGTGGCCAGCGAGGTGTCCAGGTCCCGGCTCAACGTGCGTAGCGCAACGTTGACGATCGTGCTGTCCAGCAACGGCGCCAACGCACCGACCACCAGGATCGCGGCCAGCTTGAGCACGGCCGGGTCCAGCCGCCCATCGTGCTCGGTCATGTTCCTCACTGCCTTCCGCACTGGGCGGGCCGGCTGCCGTGATGGGTATCCGAACCCTGCAATAAGAGACGCTGCGTACCTACGCCGTCGACGGTAATCCCGTAGTATTAGAGACGCAAGGTCTCTAATCGAAGGAGCGTAGGCGTGCCATCCCGAACCCCTTCTCGGTCGCGCTCCGGCGCACGCTCCTCGCCCAGCGGCCGAAGCCGTACGGCCGAGCGCTCGGGGACTCGTGGAGCCGGGCAGGCCGAACGTCGTCGCGGGGAGGCCCTGGAGGCGGCGCTCCTCGAGGCGGCCTGGCAGGAGCTGAACGAGGTCGGGTACGCCCGCCTCACCATGGAGGGGGTGGCGGCCCGCGCGAAGACCGGCAAGCAGGTCCTCTACCGCCGGTGGCGTAACCGGGCCGAGCTGGTCATCGCCGCGATCGGGCACAACACGGGAACCATCGCGGACCGGATCCCCGACACCGGCACGTTGCGCGGCGACGTGCTGGCGCTGCTGAGGCGGATGGTCCGCCGCCGGCGCGACGTCAGTCCCCAGACGTTGCATGGGCTGCTGGCGGAGGCATCCACCCTGCCGCCGGAGTTCTTCGGCATCATGGACGAGGTGATGCGCACCGTCGTCGGCCGGGCCGCAGAGCGCGGGGAATGTCCGCGCACCGGCCTCAGCCCGCGGGTGATCTCGCTGCCGGTGGATCTGTTGCGCCAGGAGATCCTGCTCAACAGCGGAGCGGTCCCGGACAGCGTCGTGATCGAGATCGTCGACGATGTCTTCCTGCCGCTGCTCGCCGCGCACGCGGGGGCCGCAGACCACGACACGTAGCCGCCCATCGAGCCCGGGACCCGATCTCGGGGATGCCACGGCGGGCCGCCACCTTAGGCGCCTGCGGCGACGGTGCGGACCACCTAAGGAGCCATTGGTCGCCCGATCGCCCGCCTAAGGCGATGGACGAAGCCTCCGGCGCGGCCAAGTTACGACCATCGCCCGATGTCCCGGGCTACCTCAGACGCGGAGAGTAGACCCATCACCGAAAAGTGCCTCCTCGCGGGGCACGCAACGCATCAGGAGGAGTCATGTTCATCACCGAGGAACTCGTCCAGGCCCAGGTTGCGTACCGCTTGGAGCGCCCCACCCGAGCAGCGGCTCTGACCAGCCTGCGTGGGTCCAAGGCTTCCACCGGCAAGCACGCCTATCGCGGTGCGCTGCATCGATGGCCGCTGAGCAGGCACGAGCCGCGAACGGCCGTGGCTGCCTGAGTTCACTGGCTGGGGCGGGACCGACCGGGTCCCGCCCCAGCCGCGTCTCCACCCGAGCCGCACGGCCAGCGGCACCGACAACCCGGACAGAAGGTGACAGATGACGCAGAGCAGGGCGGAGGCCGGGCTGGGTCCCGCGCCCCGCCCGAACGCTGTCGTGGCACCTGTCCGAGCGACTCGGCCGGCGCGGCCGTGGTACGGCCCCAGCGGCGGCTGGCCGGCGCCCCCGGGCGCGGCAGCCAATACCGGCGCTGCGAATGTCGGTGGCACCGGGGATGATGGGGTGGTGCCGGTCGACAGCCCCGCCAGCATTCCGCTGATCGGGCGTGAGGACGAGCTCTCACGCCTCGCCGAGCTGTGCGCGATCACCGGTGACGTGCGCCGATCCGGGGTCGTGGTGCTCTCCGGAGACGCCGGTGTAGGCAAGACGCGGCTGCTGCACGAGCTCAGCCTGCTGGCCCGCGACGCCGGCTGGCGGGCGTTGGCCGGGCACTGCCTCGACCTGGGCGACAGCGCGCTGCCGTACCTCCCCTTCACCGAGGCGTTCGGCCGGTTGGAGGGCGACGAGCCGGCTCTGGCGGAGTCGCTCACCACCGCGCAGCCGGCATTGGCCCGGATGCTGCCCGGACGCTTCCGCGCTGACCCGGAGGCGGTCGGGCGGGGGAGCATGCCCGACCGCGGTGCGCTGTTCGAGGCGGTGCACGCGGCCCTGGACCGGCTGGCGCAGGACGCGCCGCTGCTGCTCGTGGTCGAGGACGTGCACTGGGCCGACCAGTCGACGCGTGACCTGCTGAGCTTCCTGTTCAGCCGTCCGTTCGCCGGCCCGGTCGCGCTGGTCGTCTCGTACCGCTCCGACGACCTGCATCGCCGGCATCCGTTGCGGCCGAGCATCGCCCAGTGGACTCGCATGCCGGGGGTGCTGCGGCTGCCCCTGGGCCCGTTGAGCGACGCCGACGTCCGCTCGCTGGTGCGCGCGTTGAGCCCGCTGCCGCTGCGTGAGGCGGACCTGCACACGGTCGTGGAGCGGGCGGAGGGCAACGCGTTCTTCGTCGAGGAGTTGGTCAACGCCAGCGAGCTTGGGCGGCGCGCACTCCCCACCGACCTGGCCGACCTGCTCCTCGTGCGCCTGGAGGGGCTGGACGACGCCGCGCGCCAGGTGGTCCGGGTCGCCGCCGTCGCCGGGCGCTGGGTGGCCCACGAGCTGCTCGCGGACGCATCCGGGATGGGCGGCGCACTGCTCGACGAGGCGCTGCGGGCGGCGATCGACGCGCATGTGATGGTGCCGACCGGAGCCGACGGGTACGCCTTCCGGCACGCGCTGCTGGCCGAGGCGATCTACGCCGACCTGCTGCCGGGGGAGCGGGTGCGGCTGCACGCGGCGTACGTGTCCGCGCTGGCCGCGGGGCAGGACGGGCCGGCGGCGGAGATCGCCCGGCACGCCCGGGCGGCTCACGACATCCCGACCGCGATCCGGGCCAGCATCTGCGCGGGCGACGACGCGATGTCGGTGGCCGGCTTCGACGAGGCCGCGCGGCACTACGAGGTGGCGTTGGAGCTGCTCGGCGACGGCGACCCGGTGTCCATCGGCCAGGGCCTCGCGGCGACCGGCGCAGCACCCGGTGCTGCCGACGGTCCCGACACCGAGAGTGCCGTCGACGAACAGCCGATCGACGTGGTCGAGCTGACCGTGAAGGCCAGCACCGCGCTGGCCGCGGCCGGACGGGCCTACCGCGCCCTGGGCATCGTCGAGGACCAGCTGGCACGCCCGTACCCGCTGTCCCCGCAGGACCGGGCCCGGTTGCTGGTGGCGCTGGCGACCGCGGTGCGACAGACCGACAGCGACGTCGACGCGCTGGCGGCGACGGCGGAGGCCGTGCACCTGGTGCCGGCCGAGGCGACCGAGCTGCGCGCCGACGTGCTGCGCGCCCATGCCCTCGCCAGCATGGACCGTCGACGCTTCGACGACGCGGTGCGCTGGGCCGAGGAGGCCCGGGAGCTGGGTCGCGAGCTCGGGCTGCCGCAGATCGTGGCGGACGCGACCACCACGCTCGCCCGCGCCGACCGCCGTACCGGGGACGAGGACGCGCGGCGCGCGCTGGAGCAGATCATCGCCGACGTCCGCGAGACCGGCGACGGGGCCACCGAGCTGCGGGCGCTGATCAACCTGGCGGGTCTGTACTACGAGGGCGGCGACCTGGCCGAGGCGCTGCGGATCTACCAGGAGACCGCGCAGCGGGCGCGGGACCTGCGCCGGCCGTGGGCGGCCTACGGGATCGACGCGCGGGTGCTGTCCGGTGTCGTCGCCTACCAGATGGGCGAGTTCCCGGCGGCGTTGCGCACCTCCGACGTCAGCGGGCAGTCGCCACCGGGGTTGGCCGAGGCGCTGTTGTCCTCGGTACGCCTGGGGGTGCTGGCCGCGCGGGGGCACCGGGACGGGCTGGCGCTGTTCGACCAGATCCGCCCGTGGTGGGACCGCGACGGCCTCATCGCGGTGCTCAGCGGAGCCGCGGGCATCGACCTGCAGGGCGACGCCGGCTCGATCGAACGCGCGATCCGAGTGCACGACGACGTGGTCGCGGTGGTGTCGCGGCTCTGGCAGCGGGAGGACTTCCAGGCGCGGATCCGGCTCAGCGCGCTGGTGCTGGGTCAGCTGGCCAACCAGGCTTTGCGGCTCGGGTCGGGCGACCGTGCCGACCTGGTGCGCACCGGCGACCGGTTCCTGGGCCTCGCCCAAGACGTCGCCGAACCGTCCAAGCAGGGGCGCAAGCTCGGGCCGGAAAGCCACGCCTGGATGTGCCGTGCGACCGCCGAGCACGCCCGGCTCCGGTGGCTGGCCGGCATCGAGCGGCCAGCCGAGGATGACCTGGTCGGCGTGTGGCGGGACGCGGTCGCCGGCTTCGAGCAGTTCCCGCACGTGTTCGAGAAGGCACGGTCGCAGGCGCGGCTGGGCGCGGTGCTGCGCGCGGTGGGGGAGGTCGCCGACGCCCGTACGGTGCTCGATGCGGCCCGCGCGACCGCGCACCACCTGGCCGCCGAGCCGCTGCTCGAGGAGCTGCGGGCGCTGGGCTCCACACCCGCCCGGCGCCCCGCCGGCGGGCCCCCGGCCGAGACCCTGACCAAGCGTGAGCAGGAGGTGCTGGAGCTGGTCGCGCAGGGCCGCAGCAACCGCGAGATCGGCAGCCAGCTGTTCATCAGCGCCAAGACGGTCAGCGTGCACGTGTCCAACATCTTGGCCAAGCTCGAGGCCGGGGGCCGTACCGAGGCGGTCGCGATCGCCCGCCGCCGCGGCCTGCTCGGCGACTGAGCCCGCCCCGGACAACCTCTCGTCGTGTCGGCCCGGGGCCGGAGGGCGGGGCCGTCCCACGCCCGGCCGTACGCCTTGACGCGACACTGGATGCCGCACCTGATTTGGGCACACCACGATCACCGGAGGACAGCGTGGGAGATGACGCGACGGCGCCGGAGGACGCGGGAGACGGCTGACCGACCGCATCCGGGCCAGCTTCGACCGCCAGGGTTTGATGCGTCTGGTCGGAGCTCGACTCGACCACGTCGAACCCGGACCCGTGCAGATCTCACTGCCACGCCGCGCAGGGGTGTCCCAGCAGCACGGCTACGTCCCCGCGGGCGCGACCAGCGCGATCGCCGACAGCGCCGGTGGATACGCGGGGCTCACGCTGATGCCCGGCACTTCGGAGGTACTGACTGTCGAGTACAAGCTCAATCTGCTCGCCCCGGCCGGCGGCGATCATCTCGAGGCGGTCGGCACGGTGCTCAAGTCCGGTCGCGCCCTGACTGTGTGCCAGCTGGAGGTCTTCGCCATCGAGGAGCAGCTTCGCAGGCTGGTCGCCGTGGGGCAGCAGACCCTGATCAGAGTGCCGGCGGCACCGTAGTCCTGAGCACACGCGCCGGGTGCGTCCGGCACTTTCGGAAGGCGCGCCCGGCAGGACTCGAACCTGCGACCATCGGATTAGAAGTCCGGTGCTCTATCCAACTGAGCTACGGGCGCT
>CAZNCE010000070.1:0-15671 GCA_964571285.1 uncultured Nocardioidaceae bacterium
AGGTCAACGCCGCCCCGGGGTTCCGGATGCACACCCACCCGACCATCGGCGACCAGCAGTTCATCGCCAAACCGGTCGTGGACATGTTGTTCCCGCCGGGCACGCCCAGCCGGATCCCGATCGTGGCGGTGACCGGCACCAACGGCAAGACCACCACCTGCCGGATGGTGGCCCACGTGTTCAAGGGCATGGGACACAAGGTCGGCATGACCTCGACCGACGGCGTGGTGATCGACGAACGGCTGATCATCCGCGCCGACGCCTCCGGCCCCAAATCCGCGCGGATGGTGCTGCAGAACCCGCGGGTCGACTTCGCGGTGTTCGAGGTGGCCCGCGGCGGCATCCTGCGCGAGGGCCTGGGCTACGAGCGCAACGACGTCGCCGTGGTGCTCAACGTGCAGCCCGACCACCTGGGTCTGCGCGGCATCGACACGGTGGAGCAGCTCGCCGACGTCAAGGCGGTCGTGGTCGAGGCGGTGCCCCGGCACGGTCACGCGGTGCTCAACGCCGACGACCCGCTGGTCCGCGCGATGCGGCGCCGTTGCTCGGGCGAGATCGTGTGGTTCTCGATGGCCGAGGAGGGCAGCGAGGTCCGCGACTTCATCGAGCGGCACTGCCGTCGCGGTGGCAAGGCGGTGGTGCTGGATCGCAGCGAGCGCGGCGAGCGGATCGTGGTGCGCCACGGACGGCGCGAGATGGGCCTGGCCTGGACCCACCTGCTGCCGTCCACGTTCAGCGGGCGGGCCCGGATGAACATCCAGAACGCACTCGCGGCCGCCGGCGCGGCGTTCGCCGCCGGTGCCCCGCTGCACGACATCCGGCAGGGCCTGCGCACGTTCTCCACGTCGTACTACCTGTCCCCCGGCCGGCTGAACCTGGTGGAGGTCGGCGATGTCGAGGTGGTGGTCGACTACTGCCACAACGCGCCGGGGATGCGGGCCCTGGGCGAGTTCGTGGACCAGCTCGGCCAGTCGCTGCAGGCGACGAGCGAGCTGGGCCGGTCCTCGCGGATCGGGGTGATCGCCACCGCCGGTGACCGGCGCGACGACGACATGCGCGAGCTGGGCAGCGTCGCCGCCGACCACTTCGACGTGCTGGTCGTGCGCGAGGATCAGGCGCTGCGCGGCCGGGAGCGCGGCGACACCGCCGAGCTGGTACGGCAGGGAGCACAGGCCCGGGTGGACGCTGGGGCCCGCTGCAAGCAGGTCGAGGTGGTGCTGGACGAGCTGTCCGCGGTGCGCCATGCCATGACCCGGGCGAACCCCGGCGACCTGGTCGTGCTCTGCGTCGACAAGCACCCACTGGTGATGGACGAGCTGGAGCAGTGGACCAACACGGCTCAGCCGGGGGCCGGCGCCGACGACGACGATCTGGTGAGCGACCCGGACTTCACCCCGGCGACCGGCCGCTGAGCGGCGGCTGGGGCCGCCGCCCGAGGACAGGGGCCGGTCCCGGCTCCTACTCGCGCAGCCGCTTGGCGCGGACCTGTTCGGGGCCGTCCACCGAGCCGCCCTGCTCGCGCAGCCAGGCATCCGTCTCGATGCGCTGCTCCTGGCACATCACGCCCAGCACGTCGCCGTCCGCGAGCTGCCCGGCCAGCGCGCGTACCGCGGTGACCTCGTCGGCGAACGCGGGCACGTCGTGCACGCCGACCGCGGCCGCGCCCTCCCGGAACAACTCGAGCATCCCGTCCGGGTCCCGACCGCGCAGGTAGTGCTGCTTGTGGGCCACCGCCAGCACGTCGGCGCCCATCCCGCCGACCTCGCCCAGGCTGCGCAGCACGTCGTCCGTCCGATCGCCCGCGGTCCCCAGCACCAGCAGCAGCCGGCCGCCTGGCCCGCGCAGCCCGTCCATCACCTCGAGCAGTGCCTGCAACCCGGCCTCGTTGTGGGCCAGGTCGAGGATGACGGTGGCGTCGCCCAGGCTGTAGACGTTCATCCGCCCGGGGTTCAGCGCGGGATCCGGGACGAACGAGCGCAGCCCCTCCACCACCGCGGCCGGGTCCAAGCCGACGGCCAGCGCCGCGGAGGCGGCGGCGAGAGCGTTCTCCACGTTCACCCGGGACAGCCCGGCCAGCGTCATCGGCACGTCGGTCACCCGGATCAGCGGCTCGGGGTCGTGGCCCGGGCGCAGCACCGACAGCCAGCCGTCGAGCACGGTGCTCGCCCGGCCGTCGGCGGCGAGCACGTCGCGCAGTGCCGGGCTGTCAGGGTCCCGCGAGAACGCCCAGGGACGGGCCCGGGTGGCTGTGCGCATCGCCAGCACCCGGGGGTCGTCCGCGTTCAGCACGCACCACCCGTCGCGGCGGGTGATGCGGGCGACCACCGATTTCACCTCGGCCAGTTGGTCCAGGGTGTCGATGCCTTGCAGCCCGAGGTGGTCGGCGGAGATGTTCGTGACCACCGACACGTCGTTGTGGGTGACCCCGATGCCACGCAGCAGGATGCCGCCGCGGGCGGTCTCGGTCACCGCGAGCTGCACCTCGGGCCGGGCCAGCACCCGGCCGGCGCCGCTCGGGCCCGAGTAGTCCCCGGCCTCGACCAGCTCGCCGTCCAGGTAGATGCCGTCCGTGCTCGACCAGCCGACGTAGCGGCCGGCGGTGCGACCGATATGCGCGATCATCCGCGAGGTGGTGGTCTTGCCGTTGGTGCCGGTGACCGCGACCACCGGCACCTTCGGCCGTACCGTGGGCGGCGGATCACCGGTCCCGGCCTCGGCCAGCCGTGCGGCGGCTGCGGACACCAGCGCGTCGACCTCGCCGCCGGGCATGCCGTCCAGCACCTCGGCGACCGCCGCACCGAGCGCCTCCGCGCGGCGGCGGTTGCGCCACGGGTAGGCGACGACGAGCTCGTCGGTGCCGGTGCCGGGGCGGACCCGGACCGCGAGCCTGGTGGTGCCCGCCTCCGCCGACACCTGACGGACCAGCCGGGCGACCGCGCGAGCCACGAAGCGCTGCCGGAACCCGGAGCCGGGCTCGCCCGGGCGCGCGTGCGCCAGGCCGATCCGGGAGGCCAGCACGGTCATGTCCTGCGTGGGCGCACCGATCAGGCCGCCCACGTCGAGGGTCAGTTTCACCGCGGCGCGGGGGAAGTACAGGTTCGGCCCCTGCAGCACCCGCAGCTCGGTCAGCGACTCCATGAGCGCACCCGGTCAGCCGGACCAGGTGTCCGCGGCGTCACGCAGCCGCGCGACGGCCCGCCCGAGCTCGGCGACCACGTCTGCGGCCGGGCGCCGGTGGCCGTCCAGCAGCCCGACGCCTTGCCCGGCGTACACCGGGATGGTGGACAGGTCACGTCGTCCCGGTGCCGCCCGGAAGCGCTCCCGGGCGTCCTCGTCGATCTCCTCCTCGCGGCCGAACCAGGTGTCCAGGAACTCGTTGCGCAGCGCCCGGCCGCCGATGTCGGTGGGCCAGCCGGCCTGCGAGGCCTGGTCGAACACGTGGGCGTACCGGGTCGACGTCTCGTCGGCCTCGGCCAGCCGGCGCACCATGTCATCGGGGAACATCGACTCCGCGCAGGTGAGGAACGCAGTGCCCACCCAGGCTCCGGCGGCTCCGGCGGCCAGCACCGCGGCCAGCCCGCGGGCCGTGGCCACGCCGCCCGCGGCAACCACCGGCACCGGCACCTCCTCCAACACGGCCTGCAGCAGCGGCAGCGTCGCGACCAGGTTGCGGCCGTGGCCGCCGCCCTCGCCGCCGCGGGCCACCACCAGGTCGACCCCGGCGTCGACCGCCTGGCGCGCGTCAGCGACGGTGCCGGCCTGGGTGGTGACGGCGACACCGGCGTCGTGCAGCCGGTCGACGTGCGGCTCGTACGCGCCGTAGCTCAGCGAGACCAGCGCGGGCAGCCGCTGCGCCTCGTCGAGCACCGAGTCCAGGAGGTGCGGCCGGTCGGCCAGCGACCAGGCGGTCAGCCCGATCCCGTAGGGACGGTCACCAGCGGAGGCGACCCGGCGCTGCTCGAGGATCCAGGCGGCCTCCGACGACCCGGTGACGCCGATCATGCCCAACCCACCGGCGGCGCTGACCGCGGCCGCGAGCTCGCCGCCGGCAGCCCCTCCCATCGGTGCGTTGAGCACCGGGACGCTGACACCGAACCGGGCCGCCAGCCAGCGGGATTCGGTCATCTGGTCAGGCGCCCATCGCGTGGTAGCCGCCGTCGACGTGCACGATCTCCCCGGTGGTCTTGGGGAAGAAGTCGCTGAGCAGGGCGACCACGGTGCGGCCCACGGGCTCCAGGTCGGTCAGGCTCCAGCCCAGCGGGGACCGGTTCTCGAACTCGCCCTCGAACCGCTCGAAGCCCGGGATCGCCTTGGCGGCCAGGGTCTTCAGCGGCCCGGCACTGACCAGGTTGGAGCGGATCCCACGCGGGCCGAGGTCGCGGGCCAGGTAGCGGTTGCACGACTCCAGGGCCGCCTTGGCGACCCCCATCCAGTCGTATCCGGGCCACGCGATCGATGCATCGAAGGTCAGCCCGACCAGCGACGAGCCCTCGTCCAGCAGCGGCAGGCAGGCGTTGGCCAGCGCCTGGTACGAGTACGCCGACACCTGCAGCGCCTGCCCGACGTCGGGCCACGGCCCACCCAGGAACTTGTCGCCGAGGATCGTCTCGGGGTTGCCGTACGCGATCGAGTGCACGACGCCGTCCAGCCCGTCCACGTGTTCGCGCAGCGTGTCCGCCAGCCCGGCCAGGTGCTGCTCGTCGGTGACGTCCAGCTCGATCACCGGCGCCTCCTTCGGCAGCCGGGCGGCGATCCGGTTGGTGATCCGCAGCGCCCGACCGAAGTTGGAGATCACCACGGTGGCACCCTGCTCCTGGGCCACCTTGGCGGTGGCGAACCCGATGGAGGTATCCATCGTGACGCCGGCGACCAGGATCCGCTTGCCGTCGAGAATGCCCATGACCTGTGTCTGCTCCTTCGTGGCTGACTCGATGTGCGGGCTCAGTGGCCCATGCCCAGGCCGCCGTCGACCGGGATGACCGCACCGGTGATGTAGGCGGCCTGGTCGGAGGCCAGCCAGGTGACCGCGCCGGCGATCTCCGACACGTCCGCGTAGCGCTTCATCGGGATCTGGTTGCGGTACTCCTCGCGCTTCTCCTCGGGCAGCTCCGCGGTCATCGCGGTCTCCACGAAGCCCGGCGCCACCACATTGGTGGTGATGCCGCGGCTGCCGAGCTCACGGGTCATGGAGCGGGCCATGCCGACCAGGCCCGCCTTGCTGGCCGCGTAGTTGACCTGTCCCGCCGAACCGAGCAGCCCCACGACCGAGGAGATCAAGATGATCCGGCCGCGGCGCAGCCGCAGCATGCCGCGGGCGGCCCGCTTGACCACCCGGAAGGCGCCGGTGAGGTTGGTGTCGAGGACGGTGTCCCAGTCCTCGTCGCTCATCCGCAGCAGCAACGTGTCCCGGTTCACGCCGGCGTTGGCGACCAGCACCTCCACCGGCCCCTGCTGCTCCTCCACCGTGCGGAACGCCTGGTCGACCTGCTCGGCGTCGGTGACGTCGCAGCGGACGCCGAGGAAGCCCTCCGGCGGCTCGCCGCTGCGATAGGTGACGGCGACCTTGTCACCCTCGTCGAGGAAGGCCTGGGCGATGGCCCGGCCGATCCCCCGGTTTCCGCCGGTCACCAGGACGGATCTGCTCACCTGGTCGTCCTCTCTGCTGCCGGGATCCGGCGCACTCGACGCGCGCCGTCGATCGGGTTCCTGTGCGGCGACGCTACCGGCAACCCGGTTGCCGGCACTAGCCCGGTCCGGTGCATGCCGGCGCGGGCGCGTGGAGCCGGATTCGCTCAGTCGTCCTCCAGCCGGAAGCCCAGCTTCATGGTGACCTGGAAGTGCTCGACCTGCCCGTCGACGATGTGCCCCCTGGTCTGTGTCACCTCGAACCAGTCCAGGTGGCGCAGCGTGGCGGCGGCACGGGCGATCCCGTTGCGGATGGCCTGGTCGACGCCTTCCTCGGAGGTGCCGACGATCTCGGTGACGCGGTACGTGCGGTTGCTCATACTGTTCCCTCCGGGGTTATCGGCTTCGCGGGCCTCGGGCGAGGCCGCGTGCGTGTCGTGCTCATCATGGCAGCGGCGTACGTTGGATGGCGGGGCAGTTCAGGAGAGGCATGTTCGGCAGGCACCACGAAGACCCGGTGCGCATCACGACCGCCCACCGCGGCCACAGCGACGACCTCAAGCAGCGGCAGACCCGGTACCTGATCTCGATGGGGATCCGTACCGCCTGCTTCGTGCTGGCGGTCGTCACGACCGGCTACTGGCGCTGGGCGTTCGCGGTGGGTGCGTTCGTGCTGCCCTACATCGCGGTGGTGATCGCCAACGCCGGGCAGACCCCCGACCCGGGTGGCCCGGACCCGTTCGACAAGGAGCAGCGGCCGGAGCTGCCGCCAGGAAAGGACCACGACGATGAGTGACACCGACCCAGGTCCGCGCCCGGGGGCCGGCCCGAGCATCTTCGGCCGGTCGGATGCGGGGGCAGCCGGGCCGGACGGGGAGCCGGAGCTGGCGCCGGTGTGCTCGGCCCGCGGCTGCACCGCGGCGCCCACCTGGAAGCTGCTGTGGAACAACCCGAAGCTGCACACGCCGGAACGGCGCAAGGTCTGGCTGGCTTGCGACGTGCATCGGGAGACGCTCGGCGATTTCCTGGGGATGCGCGGCATGCTCAAGGACACCGTCCCGTTCGACCAGGACGGCTGACCGCGGACCCGGCCCTCAGAGGTTGAGCAGTTGCTCCGTGCTGAGCCCGTCCAGGCCGAGTGAGGCGAGGGTACGGGCCTGCTCGGCGCGCAGGTCGCGGTCGAGCACCACCGAGGTGATGTCGATGATCGCGTCCGTCACCGGTGTCGGCACGCCGACCCGGCGGGCCAGGTCGGTGAAGAAGATCTGGCTCCAGCCGACGTCCTCGGTCAGGTAGCGGGTGTCGAGGCGAGGCGGGGACCCGATGCCGAGGAACCCGGGTGCGGTGCTGTAACCGGTGGTGTAGTCGTCCTCGGTCATGTAGCCCTGCCGTACGCCGGCCTCAGGCTCGGAGGCGATGGTCACCCCTAGGGCCGCCGCGATCGCCAGCCGCTCCCGGTCGACGGCCGCGATGAGCCGACCCACGCCGGGGGTGATGCCCTCCTCGTAGAACAGGAAGTCTCCACCGGTGCGCTCGATCAGCGCGCCGTTCATCAGCGTGACCGCGGGATGGATCACCGGGTTGCCGTTCTGCAGGGTGGTCTGCAGCACGTTCACCGCCTCGCCGGTGTTCGGGTAGACCTGCCGGAACACCTCCAGCAGGCGCGCGTTCCCCGATCGGGGCGCCGCCGCGGCGTACAGCCCGCTGTCGAACCGGTGGAAGACGCGCACCCGGCCGCTGCCGTCGGCCCGGGAGGCGTAGGGCAGCGTGTTGGTCTCACCGATCACGACGCTGTCGTCGTACAGATCCAGACCGGCGGCGCGCTTGAACGCGACGGCCCCCATGCACGAGCCCGGGCAGACGATCACCGTCATGCCCGACTTGAGGTGCGGCCCCAACTGCCGGCCGAAGTGCTCGGTGACGAACGCCGGTGTCACCACGAACACGGCCTCGGCACCGTCCATCGCGGCGGCCAGGTCGGTGCCCGCGGACGCGACCTCGAGGAAACCCTCGATCCGGCCCTCGGCGCCGATGCCTCCGGCCGCGCCCACCGCCTCGATGTTGTCGGCGTGGCCGGGCTCGGCGTACAGCCGGACCCGGTGCCCGTGCTGTGCCCAGTCCGCGGCCAGCGCCATGCCGCCGTTGCCGGAGCCCACCACGGCGATCTCCATCGCTGCCCCCCTTCTCGGACCCGAGCGGTCAGCCACCGATGGCCGACATCGGCCGGGTGGGCTGCAGGAAGCTCGGGTCGTTGATGCCGTGGCCGGGCAGCTTCGGCTCGACCGCCTTCACCCAGAGCCGGGCGATCTCCTCGTCCGAGGCGCCGGACCGCAACGGGGTGCGCAGGTCGGACTCCTCCCGCGCGAACAGGCAGTTGCGCACCTGCCCGTCGGCGGTCAGCCGCACCCGGTCGCAGTCGCCGCAGAAGGGCCGGGTCACCGAGGCGATCACGCCCACCGTCGCCGGACCCCCGTCCACGAAGAACAGCTCCGCGGGGGCGCTGCCCCGCTGCTCCCCGCCGGCGAGCTCGGCGGGCAGCAGGGTGAACTCGCGTTCGAGCTGCTTGAAGATCTCGTCCGCCGTGACCATCTCGTCGCGGCGCCAGCGGTGCTGCGCGTCCAGCGGCATCTGCTCGATGAACCGCAGGTGGTAGCCGCGCTCGATCGCCCAGCCGAGCAGCTCGGGTGCCTCCTCGTCGTTGATCCCGCGCATCAGCACCGCGTTCACCTTGACCGGCCGCAACCCGGCCCGGTCGGCGGCCGCGAGGCCGGCGAGCACGGCGTCCAACCGGTCCCGGCGGGTGATCTCGCGGAACCGGTCACGGTGCAGCGTGTCCAAGCTGACGTTCACCCGGTCCAGGCCGGCCTCCGCCAGGGCCTCAGCCTTCCGGTCCAGACCCAGCCCGTTGGTCGTCAGGGCGGCCCGGGGCCGCGGCTCGAGCGCGGTGGTACGGCGCACGATGTCGGCGAGGCCGGGCCGGATCAGCGGCTCGCCGCCGGTGAACCGCACCTGGGTGACGCCGAGCCGGGTCACCGCGATGCGGATCAGCCGGACCACCTCGTCGTCGGTCAGGGTCTCCGCCGCCGGCAACCAGGCCAGGCCCTCGGCCGGCATGCAGTACTGGCAGCGCAGGTTGCACCGGTCGGTCAGGGACACCCGAAGATCGGTGGCGACCCTGCCGTGGCGGTCGGCGAGGGGGGTGATCACCCCACCAGCCTAAGGGGTCCGTCACCCGATTACCGTCGGTGCCGTGTTCCGCTTCCTGCTCTCCCGCCGCTGGCTGGTCTTCGGGCTGGTCGTGGTGGCGCTCGCCCTGGCCTGCTGGCGTCTGGGCGAGTGGCAGTTCCACCGGCTGCAGGAGCGCCGGGCCGACAATGCGGTGATCGAGCGCAACCTGGACCACTCCCCCGCCGACCCCCGCGACGTCATGTCGACCGACCACCCCCTGCCCGACGACGCCAACTGGCGCCAGGTCACCATGCGTGGGCACTACCTCACCGACGAGCAGGTCCTGGTGCGCTACCAGACCCGGGACGGGCAGCCCGGCGTGGACATCGTGGTCCCGTTCGAGCTGGACGACGGCACGCTCGTGCTGGTGGACCGCGGCTGGGCGCCGACCACCAACAACGCCAGCACCGATATCGACGTCCCTGACCCACCGGCCGGGACGGTGACGGTCACCGGCTGGGCCCGGCCCGATCAGGGCGGCGGCGACCAGGAGCAGGCGATCACCCCGACCGACGGGCAGGTGCGGTTGATCTCCAGCCGCGGGTTCACGCACCTGCGGGACCGGCTGCTGCAGGGGTACGTGTCGGCGGAGCAGGAGCGGCCGGCGCCGCAGACCGGGGTGGTCCGGGCCGCCGCCCCGGAGCTGAACAACGGCCCGCACTTCTTCTACGGGCTGCAGTGGTGGTTCTTCGGCGTGCTCGCGGTAGCCGGATTCGGGTGGTTTGCGTGGGTTGAGGCCCGAGAACGGCGACAGGCACGGTAGACCTAGGGGCATGACACGCATCGAGGACTACGCACTGATCGGCGACCTGCAGACCGCCGCGCTCGTCGAGCGGACCGGCTCCATCGACTGGCTGTGCTTTCCCCGGTTCGACTCCCCGGCCTGCTTCGCGGCGCTGCTCGGCACCGAGGACAACGGTTACTGGCGAATCGGTCCGGCCGACGGCCGCGCGTGCACCCGCCGGGCGTACCGCGAGGACACGCTGGTGCTCGAGACCGTGTGGGAGTCCGAGTCCGGCACGGTGCGGCTGATCGACTTCATGCCACCGCGCGACGTGGCGCCGGACCTGGTGCGGATCGTCGAGGGGGTCAGCGGCAGCGTCGAGATGCGCAGCATCCTCAAGCTCCGGTTCGACTACGGCCAGGTGATGCCGTGGGTCCGGCGGTCCGACGGCCAGGTCGCGGCGGTCGCCGGTCCGGACTCGGTCTACCTGCGCAGCGATGTCGAGCACCACGGTGAGAACTGGGCGACGCTGGCCGACTTCACCGTCCGCGAGGGGCAGCGGCTGGGCTTCGTGCTGACCTGGCACCCCTCGCACGAGCCGGACCCGACCCCGGTGGATCCGGTCGAGCACCTCGACCAGACCATGGACTTCTGGGCCTCGTGGATCGAGCCGGCCACGCCGATCGACCGCTACAACGAGATGGTGCGCCGCTCGCTGGTCACGCTGAAGGGCCTCACGTACGCGCCGACCGGGGGCATCGTCGCGGCCGCCACCACCTCGCTGCCGGAGGACCTGGGCGGTGTGCGCAACTGGGACTACCGGTACTGCTGGCTGCGCGACGCGTCGCTGACCCTGGAGGCGATGCTGCGGGCCGGGTTCACGCAGGAGGCCGCGTCGTGGCGGGACTGGCTGGTGCGCGCGGTGGCCGGCTCCCCGCAGGACCTGCAGATCATGTACGGCGTCGCCGGGGAGCGGCGGCTGGCGGAGTACGAGGCCGACTGGCTACCGGGGTACGAGAACTCGACGCCGGTGCGGATCGGGAACGCCGCGGCCGACCAACTGCAGGTGGACGTGTTCGGCGAGGTGCTGGACGCGCTGGCGATCAGCCGCGGACTGGGGCTGGACCCGACCGAGCCCGCCTGGGACGTGCAGTCCGCGATCGCCGACCACCTCGGCGACATCTGGCGGCAGCCCGACGAGGGCCTGTGGGAGGTCCGCGGACCGCGCCAGCACTTCACCCACTCCAAGATGATGGCCTGGGCCGCCTTCGACCGGATGGCGCGCGCGGTGCAGCAACTCGGCCTGCCGGGCCCCGGTGACCGCTGGCGTGCGATCGCCGACGACATCCACCGGGACGTGTGCGCGAACGCGTACAACGAGGAGCGCGGCGCCTTCACCCAGGCCTACGGCAGCGACCAGCTGGACGCGGCGGTGCTGCTGATGCCGCGGATCGGTTTCCTGCCCGGCGACGACCCGCGGGTGGTGAGCACGGTGCACGCCATCGAGCGCGAGCTCACCACCGACGGCCTGGTCCGTCGCTACGAGACGAGCGGGGCCGACGGGGTGGACGGGCTGCCCGGGGAGGAGGGCGCGTTCCTCGCGTGCTCGTTCTGGCTGGCCTCGGCCTTCTGGTACATCGGGCGGCCGAAGGAGGCCCGCGTGCACTTCGAGCAGCTGGCCGACCTGCGCAACGACGTCGGGCTGCTGGCCGAGGAGTACGACCAGCGGTACGGCCGCCTGGTGGGCAACTTCCCGCAGGCTTTCAGCCACATCGGCCTGATCAACACCGCGTACCTGCTCGAACTCGGCGACGAGTCGGGCGGCCTCACAGCGAGCGAATCGTACCCCCGTCGACCGGCATCATCGTCCCGGTGACGTAGGAGGCCGCCGGCGAGAGCAGGAACGCCTCCACCCGGCCGACCTCCTCCGGGCGGCCGTACCTGCGCAGCGGGATGATCTGCTCGGCGGCAGCCCGCACCGCCTCGACGTCCTCGCCCCGCTGCCGGGCGACCTGCTCGTCGACCGACCGCACCCGAGCGGTGCTGATCCGGCCCGGCAGCAGCCCGTTCACCCGGACCCCGCGCGGCGCCAATTCGTCGGCCAGGTCCTTGGCCACCATGGCCAGGCCCGGCCGCAGGCCGTTGCTGATCGCCAGGCCGGTGATCGGCTGGCGTACCGACGACGACAGCACGAACAGGATGGAACCGTCGTCCCCGCAGTGCTGCGCGACCGTGCGGGCCAGCCGGAGCGCCCCGAGGAACACCGACTCGAACGCGTCCCGCCACTGCTGGTCGGTGTTTTCGGTCGGCCGGCCCGGCGGCGGGCCACCGACGCTGATCAGCGCGCCGTCGAGCCGTCCCCAGCGCTCCAGCGCGGCGTCCACCAGCTGCTGGGCGATGTCCGGGTCGGCGTTGTCGGCGACCACGCCCAGCGCCTGGTCGGGGCCGAGCGCCTCCACGCTCTCGGTCACCGCCTCCGGCCGGCGCGAGGACACCACCACGCGAGCGCCCTCGGTCACCAACGCCTCCGCGCCGGCGCGTCCCAGCCCGCCGGTGCCTCCGGTCACGACGTACACACGGTCTGCGAGTCCAAGATCCATGGGGCCATGCATATCGCACGCCCTCCGCCCCCGCGCGGGCGGTGGGCGTTTTCGTAGCAGTCCCGCCCAGTGGCAGCGCGATCGGCCGATTCGCCCGCGGTGCCGCCGGCTGCACCATCGGCAGCCCGGTCCAGGCGGCGGACCGCGGTCAGCGCGGTGGCGGCCAGTTCCTGGGTGCACGCACTGAGCAAGGCAGCCGGGCCAGCGTCGTACGACAGCGCCAGCGTGGCGCGTTCAGCAGCACATCCGACGGGCAAACCCAGCCGCAACCCGCCACGCTGGACCGACCCGCAGCACCAACGCGCCACGGTGGGCCGGCGGCCGCGCACCGAGTCAGGCGGGCGCTTCGGCGAACTGCGTCTGGTACAGGTCCGTGTACAACCCGCCGGCCGCGAGCAACTCCTGGTGCGTGCCGCGCTGCACGATCCGGCCGCGGTCCACCACCAGGATCTGGTCGGCGTTGCGGACGGTGGACAGCCGGTGCGCGATCACCAGCGAGGTACGCCCCACCAGGGCGTTCGCCAGCGCCTGCTGCACGGCCACCTCGGACTCGGAGTCCAGGTGCGCGGTCGCCTCGTCCAGCACGACCACGCTGGGCGCCTTCAGCAGCAGCCGCGCGATCGCCAGCCGCTGCCGCTCCCCGCCGCTGAGCCGGTAACCGCGGTCACCGACCACGGTGTCCAACCCCTCGGGCAGCGCGGCGACCAGCTCCCACACGTTCGCCTGCCACAGCGCGTCGATCATCTGCTGCTCGGTGGCGTCCGGCCGCGCATACAGCAGGTTGGCGCGGATCGAGTCGTGGAACATGTGCGCGTCCTGCGTGACGTAGCCGACGGTCGCGTGCAGCGACTCCTGGCTGACGTCGCGGACGTCGCGACCGCCGACCCGGACGGCTCCCCCGGTGACGTCGTACAGCCGGGCCACCAGGTGCGTGATCGTGGTCTTGCCGGCACCGGACGGGCCGACCAGCGCGACCATCTGGCCGGGCTTCGCCGCGAAGGTGATCCCGTGCAGCACCTCGGTGCCCGCGGTGCCGTCCAGCCGGGCCACCGACTCCAGGCTGGCCAGCGACACCTCCTCCGCGGTCGGGTAGCGGAACCGCACGTCGTCGAACTCCACGCTCGCGGCGTCCGGCGGCAGCTCCACCGCGTCCGGCCGGTCCTTGAGCATCGGCTCCAGGTCCAGCACCTCGAAGACCCGCTCGAAGCTGACCAGCGCGGTCATCACGTCCACGTGCACGTTGGACAGCGCGGTCAACGGCCCGTACAGCCGGCCCATCAGCGCGGCCAGCGCCAGCAGCGTTCCGACGCTCAGCGTGCCGGCGATCGCCAGGTGCCCGCCCAGCCCGTACACCAGCGCGGTGGCCAACGCGGCAACCAGGGTGAGCGCGCTGAAGAAGATCCGGCTGGTCATCGCGATCCGGATGCCCAGGTCGCGCACCCGCTCGGCGCGACCGGCGAACAGCGAGTCGTCCTCGCCCGCCCGGCCGAACAGCTTGGCCAGCAGCGCCCCGCCGACGTTGAACCGCTCGGTCATCGTCGAGGACATCTCCGCGTTCACGTTCATCTGCTCCTGGCTCAGCCCCGACAGCTTGCGGCCCGCCCAGCGGGCCGGCAACAGGAACAGCGGCAGCATCAACACCGCGAGCACGGTGATCTGCCAGGACAGCACCAGCATCGCGATACCGACCAGGATCAGGCTGATCACGTTCGACACCACCCCGGACAGCGTCGAGGTGAACGCTCGCTGCGCCCCGATCACGTCGTTGTTCAGCCGGGACACCAGTGCCCCGGTCTGCGTGCGGGTGAAGAACGCCAGCGGCATCCGCTGCACGTGCGCGAACACCCGGGTACGCAGGTCGTAGATCAGACCCTCGCCGATCCGCGAGGAGAAATAGCGCTGCGCCAGCGTCAGCGCCGCCTCGCCGAACGCGATCAGCGCCACCAGCAGCGCGAGCATGGTCACCAGGCGCGCGTCCCCCTTGAGCACGCCGTCGTCGACGATCTTCTTGAACAGCAGCGGGGTGGCCACCACCAGCAGCGCGTCGACCACCACCAGCACGAGGAAGGCGACCACGATCCGGGTGTACGGCTTCGCGAACGCGCCGATGCGTCGGAGCGTGCCGGGATGCAGCCGCCGGGATCGGATGTCCTCGTCCCCGAGGCTGCGCAGCAATCGCCACTGGGCTGCCGGTGAATTCTGCATCACCGACCTGCAACACCGCCCCGCGCGGGGTTGTTCCCGGCCGGCGCTCGGCTCACCCGGCGGGCGGGGCTCCGAGAGCTGCAGCGAGCGCCCGCAGCCGGGCCACCTGCGCGGTCCGCTCGGCACGCAGCTGGGTGTCGGGGTCGTGCACCAGCGCCTGCTGCAGCAGCCTCTTGCTGGCCGCGACCGCCTCGCGCGGCGACGCGAGCAGCGCCGCGGCGAGGTCCGACACGGTGGCCGCCAGCTCCGCTGCGGGTACGACCACGGTGGCCAGTCCCAGCGCGCCCGCCTCCTGGGCGTCGACCCAGCGGGCGGTGGCCACGATCTCCAGCGCCCGCGCGTAGCCGACGAGCTCGACCAGCGGCCGGGTGCCGCCCAGGTCGGGTACGAGCCCGAGGGCCGGCTCCAGCATCCGGAGCCGGGCGTCGTCGGCCAACACCCGCAGGTCGCAGGCCAGCGCCAGCTGGAAGCCCGCGCCGACCGCGTGCCCGTGAACCGCGGCCACGCTGATCAGCTCGGGTCGCCGGAGCCAGGAGAACGCCCGCTGGAAGCCGGCGATCCGCTCGGCGAGGTCGCTGTCGGAGCCGGCCAGCAGGTCCAGCAGCGACTCCTCCCCCGGCACGCCCTCGGGCGTGAGCATCCGCCGGTCCATCCCACCGCAGAAGGACGGGCCCTCGCCGCGGACGACGACCACCCGAACCGCGTCGGGCAGCGTGTCGCCGATCTCGGTCAACGCGGTCCAGGTGGCGGGGGTCTGGGCGTTGCGCCGGTCGGGGTTGTCCAACACCACCGTGGCCAGGGCACCGTCGATCTGTACGTGCACGTCGGGCATGGCGCCCATTGTTCAGTAGCGGTCGAGGACCGCCTCGCGCCGGTCAGGCCAGCGCGACCAGGTCGAGGTAGCCCGCGTTCCACAGGTCCTCGTCGCCGTCGGGCAGCAGCAGCACCCGGTCCGGCTCCAGCGCCTCCACCGCCCCCTCGTCGTGGGTCACCAGCACGATCGCGCCCTGGTAGGACCGGATCGACGCCAGCACCTCCTCGCGCGAGGCCGGGTCCAGGTTGTTGGTGGGCTCGTCCAGCAGCAGCACGTTGGCCGCCGACACCACCAGCGTGGCGAGCGCCAGCCGGGTCTTCTCGCCGCCCGACAGCACCGCGGCGGGCTTGTCCGAGTCGTCGCCGCTGAACAGGAACGAGCCCAGCACGCTGCGGGCCTCGGTGTCGCTGAGCTGCGGCGCGGAACTGCGCAGGTTCTCCAGCACGGTCCGCTCCACGTCCAGCGTCTCGTGCTC
>CAZNCE010000071.1:0-10168 GCA_964571285.1 uncultured Nocardioidaceae bacterium
CGGGCGCTACCTGGTGTACTCACCGGGTGGACACACGTCCGGCATCAGCCGCACGCTGCCCGACACCGAGCGGAACCGGCTGAAGAAGCTGATGAAGGAGATCCTCCCCGACGACGCCGGCGTGATCATCCGTACCGCCGCGGAGGGCGCCAGCGAGGAGGAGCTGCGTCGCGACGTGGCGCGGCTGACCGCCCGCTGGGACGACGTGCAGACGAAGGTCGCGAAGGGCAAGGCGCCGAGCCTGCTGTACGGCGAGCCGGACCTGACCGTGAAGGTCGTCCGCGACCTGTTCACCGAGGACTTCACGTCGCTGGTCGTGTCCGGCGACGACGCGTGGGACACCATCGAGGGCTACGTCGGGTACGTCGCTCCGGACCTGATGGAGCGGGTTCAGCGCTGGGACGGAGAGCAGGGCGACGTCTTCGCCTCGTACCGGATCGACGAACAGATCGCGAAGGGCCTGGAGCGCAAGGTCTGGCTGCCCAGCGGTGGCTCGCTGATCATCGACCGGACCGAGGCGATGACCGTCATCGACGTCAACACCGGCAAGTTCACCGGATCCGGCGGCAACCTCGAGGAGACCGTCACCAAGAACAACCTGGAGGCGGCCGAGGAGATCGTCCGCCAGCTCCGGCTGCGCGACATCGGCGGCATCATCGTGATCGACTTCATCGACATGGTGCTGGAGAGCAACCGCGACCTGGTCCTGCGCCGGCTGATCGAGTGCCTGGGACGCGACCGCACCAAGCACCAGGTCGCCGAGGTGACTTCGCTCGGGCTGGTGCAGATGACCCGCAAGCGGATCGGCACCGGGCTGGTCGAGGCGTTCAGCCAGGAGTGCGCGCACTGCCACGGCCGCGGGCTGATCCTGCACCACGAGCCGGTCGAGCCCAAGAAGGCCACCGAGGACGACTCGCATCGGGGGCGCCGCGGCCGGCGCCGGTCCGGGTCGGGCAAAGACGGCTCCGACTCGGGACGCGGCGACTCCAATGCGGACAGCGGATCGGGTAACGACCGCAAGGACCGGGGGTCCGGCGACGCGCGGCGCGACGACCGCGACGCCGGTGGCCAGCAGGCCGCGAAGACCGACGCGGTCAAGCCCGACGCGTCGGCCGATGCGGCGAGACCCGATGGCGGGAAGGCCGAGCCGGACACGTCCGGGGCCGGCAAGGCTGGGGCAGGCAAGCCTGAGGCTGACACAGTTGGGGCCGGAAATGCTGAAGCCGCCAAGGCTGGAGTCGGCACGTCCAACGGTGACAAGCCCGAGGCTGGCCAGCCCGATTCCGGGCAGCCGAAGGAGAAGGAGCCCGACCACCCCTCGGGCGATGCGCAGCCGGCCCGCGAACCCGGCCCGGCCATCACCCCGCGGCGCAGCCGTCGCCGGGCGGCGTCCCGGCCGGCCGGCCCGCCGGTGCCCGTGGGCGGGTCGTCGTGAGCGGGCCGTACCCGGGCGCGGTCGCTGCCGTTTTGACCCCGCCTGGAGCGACTCCGTAGACTAGGGGATCGGCGTGCCCATGGCGCGCCTTCCCGTGTGCCCCTGCGATGGGCAGGCACGCCCCCGGCGAGGACGCCCCGACCGAGGCCCGACGAAGAGAGTGAGCACGTGGTGTACGCGATCGTGCGCAGTGGCGGACAGCAGCACAAGGTTGCCGTCGGCGACGTCATCGACATCGACAAGGTGACGACCGCCACCGGCGAGACCCTGCAGCTGCCGGCCGTGCTGCTGGTGGACGGCGACAACGTCACCTCGGCGGCGGAGGACCTGGCCGGCGTCTCGGTGACCGCAGAGGTCGTCGGTGCCTCCAAGGGGCCCAAGATCACCATCGTGAAGTACAAGAACAAGACCGGTTACCGCCGGCGCCAGGGCCACCGCCAGCACTACACCCGCGTCAAGGTGACCGACATCTCGACCAAGTGAGCGAAGTGCCGGCGTCATCGCGCCGGCACCGCGTAGACGGATCAGTACGGTCCTGCCCCCGGGCCGAGGACCACGAAGCGAGGACCAGACAGATGGCACACAAGAAGGGCGCAGCGTCCACCCGGAACGGTCGCGACTCGAACGCGCAGCGTCTCGGCGTCAAGCGCTTCGGCGGCCAGCTGGTCAACGCCGGTGAGATCATCGTGCGGCAGCGCGGCACCCACTTCCACCCGGGCACCGGCGTGGGCCGCGGCGGCGACGACACGCTGTTCGCGCTGGTCGAGGGGGCCGTCGAGTTCGGCACCCGACGCGGGCGCCGCGTCGTCAACGTGGTGCCCTCGGCCGACTGACCAGAAGGTGGCCATCCCCACCTTCATCGACCAGGTACGGCTGACCGTCTCGGCGGGCAGGGGTGGGAACGGCGTCGCCTCGGTCCATCGGGAGAAGTTCAAGCCCCTGGGTGGGCCGGACGGGGGCAACGGCGGCGACGGCGGGTCGGTGATCCTGCGCGTCGACCCCGACGTCACCACGCTCGTCGACTACCACCATTCGCCGCACCGCCGCGCGGAGAACGGCGGCCAGGGCGCGGGAGGCAACCGCAACGGCGCGACCGGCGCCGACCTGGTGCTCCCGGTCCCGGACGGCACGGTGGCGCGTACGGCCGAGGGGCAGGTCCTGGGCGACCTCGTCGGCGCCGGGACCGAGCTGGTGCTCGCCCACGGCGGTAAGGGCGGTCTGGGCAATGCCGCCCTCGCGTCCCGCAGCCGTCGGGCCCCCGGGTTCGCGCTCAAAGGCGAGCCCGGCGACGAGCTGGTGGTCGTGCTCGAACTCAAGCTGGTCGCCGACATCGGGCTGGTCGGGTTCCCCAGCGCGGGCAAGTCCAGCCTGGTCGCTGCCCTGTCGCGGGCCCGGCCGAAGATCGCCGACTACCCGTTCACCACCCTGGTGCCGAACCTGGGTGTGGTGTCCGCCGGCGACCTGACGTTCACCGTCGCGGACGTACCCGGCCTGATCGAGGGCGCGAGCGAGGGTCGCGGCCTGGGCCACGAGTTCCTGCGGCACGTGGAGCGGTGTGCCGCCCTCGTCCATGTGGTCGACTGCGCGACGCTGGAGCCCGGCCGGGACCCCTTGACCGACCTCGAGGTGATCGAGGGGGAGCTGGACCGGCACGGCGGGCTCGCCGACCGGCCACGGATCGTGGCGCTGAACAAGGTCGATGTGCCGGAGGCCCGCGAGCTCGCGGAGTTGGTGCGACCGGAGATCGAGGCTCGGGGCATGCCCTGCGTCCTGGTGTCGGCGGCGACTCACGACGGCCTGCGCGACCTGGGTTTCGAGATGGCCCGGCTGGTGCAGCGGCGCCGAGACGAGTCTCCGGAGCCCGAGCCGTCGCGGATCGTGCTGCGGCCGGAGCCCCGGAGCGGCCCGGCCTTCACCGTGGACAAGGTGGCCGGCCCGGACAGCCACTACCGGGTGCGTGGCGCGAAGCCGGAGCGCTGGGTGCGGCAGACCGACTTCAGCAACGACGAGGCGGTGGGCTACCTCGCGGACCGGCTGGCCCGGCTCGGCGTCGAGGAGCGGCTGCTCGAACTCGGGGCACAGCCCGGCGACACCGTGTTGATCGGGCCGGAGGACGACGCGGTGGTGTTCGACTTCGAGCCTCAGGTCGCGGCGGGCGAGGAGATCCTGCGCGGCCGCCGCGGCAGCGATCCCCGGCTGGAGGGAAGATGACCCGCCCGGGCGAGCACGGCGGTCACGCGGAGCCCGCCGAGCATCGGCCGGACCCGGCCGGTCGCCGCGGGCGGCGGGCCGCCGTGGCCGCCGCCAACCGGGTCGTGGTCAAGGTCGGTTCGTCGTCGCTGACGTCCCCGGAGGGGCATCTGGACGAAGGCCGGCTACTCGCCGTGGCCAACGTGCTGGCCAAGACCCGCAACGCCGGGACCGAGATCGTGCTGGTGTCGTCCGGTGCGGTCGCGGCCGGATTCGGCCCGCTGGGCATGCGTCACCGGCCGCGCGACCTGGCGTCCCAGCAGGCGGCGGCGTCGGTCGGGCAGGGCCTGCTGGTGTCGCGCTACACGGAAGCGTTCGCCGCACACGGGCTCCAGACCGGGCAGGTGCTGCTCACCATCGACGACGTGATCCGCCGGAGCCACTACCGGAACGCGGATCGGACGCTGACCAAGCTGCTCGAGCTCGGAGTGGTGCCGATCGTCAACGAGAACGACACGGTGGCCAGTGGGGAGATCCGGTTCGGGGACAACGACCGGCTGGCCGCGCTGCTGGCGCACTTGGTGCGAGCCGATCTGCTGATGCTGTTGTCCGACGTGGATGCGTTGTACAGCGGCGACCCGCGGCGCCCCGCCAGTCACCCGATCGCCGAGATCCGCGGTGAGGACGAACTCGCCCGGGTGCAGGTGCGGGGCTCGTCCTCCGGGCTGGGCAGCGGCGGGATGGCGACCAAGCTGGACGCCGCCCGGATCGCCACCCAGGCAGGGATCCCGGTCGTGCTGGCCGCGACCGCGGACGCGTCCGAGGCACTGGCCGCGGAGCCGGTGGGGACGTTCTTCCATCCCACCGGGCGGCGCCGGCCGACCCGGCTGCTGTGGCTGGCCCATGCCACGACGCCGGCCGGTGCAGTGGTGCTGGACGACGGCGCGGTGCGGGCGGTGACCGAACGCCGCGCGTCGTTGCTGCCCGCTGGGCTGGTGGGGGTTTCCGGCCGGTTCGAGGCCGGTGAGCCGGTCGACCTGGTGGACGAGCGGGGTACGGCGGTCGCCCGTGGGCTGGTGAACTACTCCAGCGAGGAGCTGCCCGCCCTGCTGGGCCGGTCGACCCGGGAGCTGCGGCGTGAACTGGGACCGGCCTACGAGCGCGAGGTCGTGCATCGCGACGACCTGGTGGTGCTCCGCCGCGGCGGCCAGGTTCGGCCCGCTCGACCGCCGCATGCATAGCGGCCGCCACGCTGGGTATCAGTGCTGCTTAACAAGCCGTTGAATATCCCCGGTTCGGCAGACATCAGACGGGTTGCTGCATAAGACTTGACCCGTTCCCCTTCCCCCTACGGAGCGTAAGGATGACCGAGTCAGGCCGGTTGTGGCACGTCAGAGTGTCGGTTGCCGGGCATGAGCACGACGCCGCAGTCGTGTGCGCCGCGTTGGAGCGGCTCGCCGAGGAACGCCCGTTCATCCACGCCATGCGCTACCGCCCCTGGTCGGCGGAACTGGAGTACTGGGAGCAGGCCGACGGCATGCTGGACGCCGCCTCACTCGCACTGCGCCTGTGGAACGAGCACCGCAGTTCGTGCGGCTTGCCCGGCTGGGAGGTGGTCGGTCTCGAGGTCCTCGAGCGCGAGACCTTCCAGCACCGGCTGCAGGCCCCACCGGGGTCGCTGGTCGCCGTCAGCGGCTGCCATCCCTGTCCGTACTGACTCCGGCCGCCGCACGGCCGCACCTGCTGTCTAGGACCCTGGGTGGGCGCTTGCCCAGGGCGCTGAGGACTAACCGTCCCCGAGATCGAGCACGTCCACGTAGGGCACATCGCGCAGCGGCGCCTCGGTGCACCCGCCGATGCCGAAGATTCGGTCGCCGACGGCGATGTAGCCGAGCCCGTGCCGGGGAACCGTCATGGGGTTGGCCGTGGCCCAGACGCCAGCGGCCGTGTCGAGGACGAAGTTGTCGTCGTGCCACGACACGAAGATGCGATCGCCAACGCTCTCGGCGCCGCCGCGGGAGATCGGTGCCGGCAGCCGTGGCCCGTTCTGCCAGGTACGCGTGGCCGGGTCGTAGATCTGAACCAGGTCGGTGGGCTGGTTGACGTCCCAGCCGCCGATCGCGTAGATCCGTGCGCCGACCGGGACCAGATCCAGGGAAGACCGCGGATGTGGCAGGTCCGCGCCGCGGCTCCAGGTGCCGTTGCGCGGGTCGAAGATGTCCACCGCGGGCTCGACGCCGTCCGCCCCCTCGCCGCCGACCACGTAGATCCGGCCGTCCAGCAGATCGACGTCGTGGGCGTACCGCGGGTGCGGGAGCGGGGGCAGCGACGTCCACCGGCCGGTGCGGGTGTCGAACGCCGCAGCGAAGTCACTGGCCCGGGCCTGTTCGTCGAGCCCGCCGAACAGGTAGATGACCGGGCCGACGGCCACGCCCTCGAACGAGGCGAGTCCCTCGGGCAGTCGCGGCCCCGGCCGCCACCGGTCCGCACCGGTGTCGTAGATCTCGCTGCTACGCAGCCGCGTGCCGCGGTCTCCCGTCATCCCGCCGAAGGCCCAGATCTCGTCCCCGACGACGGCGCTGGCGAAGTCGTCGCGTGGCGTTCGCAGCGCCGCCCGGGCTCGCCACCTGGGCAGGTCGTCGACCCGACGAGGCCCCACCGACGGCTGGGCGCTGGGCGCCGCCACCGTCTCGGTGGAGGAGCCGGTGGCGGTGCCGTCCGTACCGGTGCCGGGGCCTGCTGAGCCGGTGCACCCGGCAAGCAGCAGCGCGGCGGCGAGCCCGACGGCCAGGCGGGTGGTGAGCCCCGCAGGGTGCTCGGTCGGGCGCACCGAGACGTGCCCGCGTGACCGCCCGGGGCGCGGGTTCATCGACGTTCGTGGCACGCGGTGGATTCTCGCACCGCGGGATCACGGATCGATCTCGAGGATGCGGTCGTCCTGCGGGGCGGGCTGCCCCCTGCCGTCCCGGTTGCTGGTGGTGAACCACAGCCGCTGGTCGGGGGTCACCACGACCGTCCGCAGCCGACCGAACCGGTCGACGTAGTGCGCCTTCGGCTCGCCGACGCTGCCGTCCTCGCGGACCGGCACCTGCCACAGCCGCTCGCCGTTCAGCGAGGCGATCCACAGCGACCCCCGCAGGAACGCCACCCCGGAGGGGGACGCCTCGTCGGTCGACCACTGCACCACCGGGTCGGTCATCCCGGCGAGATCGCTCTTCCCCTCCGCGGCCGGCCAGCCGTAGTTGTTGCCGGGTTCGATCAGGTTCAGCTCGTCCCAGGTGCTCGCGCCGAACTCGGTGGCCCACAGCCGGCCCTGGTCGTCCCAGGCCAGTCCCTGCACGTTGCGGTGACCCATCGTCCACACCGGGGAGTCGGGGTCGGGGTTGTCGGCGGGGATGTCGCCGTTCGGCCGGATCCGCAGGATCTTGCCGCCCAACGAGTCCGGGTCCTGCGCCAACTGCTCGTCCCCGGCCTCGCCGGTCGTCACGTACAGCATGTTGTCCGGGCCGAAGGCGATCCGTCCGCCGTCGTGGATGGCTCCGGCCGGGATGCCGTCCAGGATCGTGGTCGGCTGCGACAGCCGGTCGTCCCGGAACCGCATGCGCACCACCCGGTTGTCGCTGTCGGTGGTGAGGTAGAGGTACACGAACCGGTTGTCGGCAAAGTCCGGAGACACCGCGAGGCCCAGCAGCCCGCCCTCGGAGGTGAACGCCACGCCGGGAACGCTGCCCACCTGCTGGTAGCTGCCGTCCGCGGCGACGTGCTGAACGTCGCCGGTGGTGCGTTCGGCGACCAGCGCGGTGCCGTCGGGCAGGAAGTCGATGCCCCAGGGCACCTGCAGGTCGGTGGCCACCACCCGTGGCGACAGGTCGGGTTTCCGGGTCGGGGTCGACGTGGCGGTCTCGCTCGGCGTCGGGCTGCCGGTCTCGGTGGGGGACTGGTCGGGCGCCGGGCTGTCCGTGGCCGGCGTGGGTGACTGCGGGGTTTGCTCGTCCGGCGTCCCCCCGCCTCCGCAGCCGACGAGAGCCACGCAGGCGGCGGCGACGACAACCCCGATCCGACTCCGGCCCATGCTGGCATGGTCCCAGACCGGGCAAGGCCGCTGTCCGTGGAAAGGCGTCCCCGGGCCCGGATAGGTTCGCAGCCATGACGGCTGACCAACATGCGACCGACCGGGCCGACGCGGCCGGGTCGAGCCCGCCGGTGGACCTGCAGGCTGATCTCGTGCTGGAGGGCGGTGGCGTCAAGGGCATTGCCCTCGCCGGTGCGGTGGCGGAACTGGCCAGGGCCGGATATCGGTTCCCTCGGGTGGCCGGTACGTCCGCGGGGGCGATGGCCGGGTCGGTCCTGGCCGCGCTGCAGGCGCGCGGCGAACCGCTGGAGCGGATCACGGACATCGCGAGCTCGGTGGACTATGCCAAGTTCCGCGATCGCGGGCTGGTCGGCCGGTTGCTGGGGCCGCTGGGCTTCATCGACGACGGCTTCTCGCTGGTGTTCCGCGACGGCATCTTCCGCGGCGACTACGTCCACGACTGGCTGGCCTCGACGCTGGGTGATCTCGGTGTCGAGACGTTCGGCGACCTGCGCGTCGACGACCCGGCCGGAGACGGTGACGTGCACCACGCCTACTCGCTGGTGGTGACCGCGAGCGACCTGTCGCGCCAGCGGTTCGTGCAGTTGCCGTGGGACTATGCCGAGTACGGGCTGGACCCGGACGAGCAACCGGTGGCCGATGCGGTGCGCGCCTCGCTGTCGATGCCGTTCTTCTACCAGCCGGTGTCGCTGAAGGGTCCACGGGGAACCGCCACGCTGGTCGACGGCGGGCTGTTGTCCAACTATCCGATCGACATCTTCGACCGGCGCGACACGTTTCCGCCGCGCTGGCCGACGATCGGCGTGCGACTGTCCGCCCGCCGGTCCGACACCGGCCCGATCGATGCCGTCGATGGCCTGGTGCCGCTGGCACTCTCGCTGGTGGAGACGTCGCTGTCGGCTTGGCAGGCGGAGCGGTCGAGCAGCCGCTGCAATCTCGCGCGCAGCATGTTCGTGGACACCTCGGCGGTGTCCTCGACCGACTTCGGTGTGACCGATGAGCAGCGCGACCGGCTGCTCGCGGAGGGGGAGGACGCCGCGCGCAGGTTCCTCAAGACGTGGAGTTTCGAGCACTGGATAGACGTCTGCCGGGGTGCCCCGACGGGTCGGGGCGGTTGAGGTCGCTGCTGCTGGCAGCGCCGCCGGTGCGCGGTGGGCCGTACGCCGCGACCGCCGTCGGACCGGAGGTCTGGGCCTACTGTCGGTGTCGATAAGGGAATTGCCTTATACTCTCTGACATTAGGTTCTATCCTTAAGGGGTTCCCGTGGTCTACGTGCTCACAGTGGACCAGCGTGCCAGCCGGTCGTCGGCCGCCGACCTGGTGCCGCGGGTGCTGGTGGCGCTGAACCGGCGGACGCGGGATGCGGGACTGCTCCGACGCTTCGAGCGGACCGCCGGGGACGAGGTGCAGGGCGTGTTGGCCACGCCCGACGCGGTGGTGACCTCGATCGCCGTACTGCTGCGCGAAGCGCGGTGGAGCATCGGGCTCGGGATCGGTGCCGTCGACCACCCGCTGCCGCGCACCACGAGGGCCGGCAGCGGGCCTGCGTTCGTGGCCGCGCGGGAAGCGGTGACCCGCGCCAAGTCCGGCCCGCACCACGTCGCGGCTGTCGGTGCGGACCCGTACCGTGCCGAGCAGGTGGAGACCGTGCTGTGGCTGTGGGCGGCGCTGCTGTCCCGGCGCAGCCCACGCGGATGGGAGGTGAGCGACCTGCTGGCGGAGGGTCTGTCCCACCAGGAGGCGGCCGACCGGCTGGGGATCACCCAGTCGGCCGTGTCCCAGCGGGCCCGGGTGGCGGGTGTCACCGAGGAGGGGCGCGCTCGCCGGCTGGCCGAGCAGCTGCTGGCCGAGGCGGACGCCGCCGGCTCCGAAGCAGCCGAGGGCCGGAGGTGAGCGCCGTGCTGCTGGTCGCGCTGCTGGCGGCGTTGAGCGCGCTCGCCGGATTCTCGTGGTGGTTGCGAGCGGGGGCCCCGGGCCAACTCCTCGTGGTCGCGGTCCTGACCGCCGGGCTGGCGGCGGTCGGTGGGATCCGGATCTTCGCCGATCTTGCGGCAGACGCCACCACCGGAGGTCTCTGGTCGGTGGTGATCGTGCTCTGCGCCGTGCTGGCGGTCGCCGGCGGCGGTCCGCTGACCGCGACCGTGCTGTGGCTGGTGGATCGTGGCGACACCAGGCGACGGGGCGCCCCCGTCCAGGAGGCCGGGGAGGTGCTCCGCGGCGGCGCCTGGATCGGCGCACTGGAGCGGACCGCGGTGTTCGTCACGCTGGTGGGCGGCTGGCCGGAGGGGGTCGCGGTCGTGCTGGGCGTCAAGGGCCTCGGCCGCTACTCCGAGCTGAAGGCGCCGGGAACGGCGGAGCGGTTCATCATCGGCACCATGGTGAGCGTGTTGTGGGCGGTGGCCGCGGCCGGGGTGTCCCTCCGCTGACTGCCTGCGCCGGCTGCCTGCCC
>CAZNCE010000071.1:10268-15472 GCA_964571285.1 uncultured Nocardioidaceae bacterium
CCGGCCCCGGTTGCGCGCCAGGCGCCCTCCGCTGCTCCAAGCTGTCCGCGATCGCGCTGACCGTGTCCCGCTCGGCGTCGTAGTAGGCCAGGCCCCACGTGGCCACCTGGGCCGGGTAGGTGTACTCCGGAATCCCCTGGACCGCATCGAGCACGCCGTGCAGTTCGGCGCGGCGCCGCTCGAGGTCGCGGATGTAGCGCTCCAGCATCCCGAGCACCTCGTCCGGGTCGATCAGGTGGCCGAGCAGCAGGCGCAGCGCGACCGGGTGCTTGAGGATGGGGAACTCGGGGCTGCTGGTGCGCAGCCAGGCCCGCAGCGCCGCCAGGCCGGCGTCGTTGATCCGGTAGCGGCGCGCCCGACGACCGCCGTTCGCCGAGTCCGAGGCGTCCACCAGGCCGTGTCCGTGCAGCCGGCGCAGCTCGGAGTAGACCTGGCTCATCGCCGGCGCCACCCAGTAGAAGCGCAGCGTGGACTCGGAGAACTGCTGCAGTTCGTAGCCGGTCAGCTCGCGCCCGAACGACAGCAGCCCGAGCAGCGCGTACGACGTCGTCGGCAGCTCCGGGGGGCCGGCTGCCGGGTCCCCGGACACCGATGAGTCCGGCGCCCCGGCCGGGTCTACCGACCGAGCGGGCTCGTCGCCGGAGAAATTCCCTGGACACATGACGCGTACCCTACTATTCCTATTTGGAATAGACCTTGGAGGAGCTATGCCCGAGACCCTGTTGATGGTCGGCACGCGGAAGGGCTTGTGGATCGGCCGGTCGGATGCCCGCCGCCGCGACTGGGACTGGACCGGTCCGCACTGCGACATGGAGGAGGTCTACTCCTGCATGATCGACACGCGCGGTGAGTCGCCACGACTGCTGGCCGGGGCGTCGTCGAGCTGGCTGGGGCCGCAACTGCGCCGCTCCGACGACCTCGGCGCGAGCTGGCAGGAGACGCCCGGAGGTGCCGTCCGATTCCCCGAGGACACCGGGGAGACCCTCGCCCGGGTGTGGCAGCTGACGCCCGGGTGCGAGCCGGACGTCGTCTGGGCCGGCACGGAGCCCGGAGCGGTGTTCCGATCCACCGACCGCGGCGAGACGTTCACCCTGGAGCGCGGCCTGTGGGACCACCCACAGCGCGCGGACTGGGCCGCCGGCTTCGGCGGGCAGGCCTTCCACACCGTGCTGCCGCATCCGTCCGATCCCGCCTCGGTCACCGCGGCGCTGTCCACGGGCGGCGTCTACCAGACCACCGACGGAGGTGCATCCTGGACGGCCCGCAACCACGGCATCCGTGCGGACTTCCTGCCCGAGGGTGAGCAGTACCCCGAGTTCGGGCAGTGCGTGCACAAGGTCACCCGGCACCCCGACCACCCCGACACGTTCTTCCTGCAGAACCACGGCGGGGTCTACCGCTCGCGTGACCACGGCGCCACCTGGGAGTCCATCGGGGACGCGCTGCCGTCGGACTTCGGCTTCCCGATCGTCGTGCACCCGAACCGGCCGGAGACGGTGTACGTCTTTCCGCTCGGCGGCGGTGCGGGCGGCTACGGCCGCTACCCCTCCGAGGCCAGGGCGCGGGTCTGGCGGTCCGCCGACGCGGGCGGCAGCTGGGAGCCGCTCGAGCAGGGACTGCCGGAGTCGTTCTATGTCGGGGTGATGCGCGACGCGATGTGCACCGACACGGCCGACCCGGCAGGGGTGTACCTCGGGGCCCGCAACGGTGCGGTGTTCGCCAGCAACGACGACGGGGACAGCTGGCAGGTGGTGGCCGAGAACCTGCCCGACGTGCTGTGCGTCCGCGCCGCCGTACTCAACTGACCGGACCCACCATCCGGGCACGCCCTGCCGACGGCCGGAGCCTGCTCAGTAGGCTCCGGCCATGGCCAACGCGACCCCAGACATCAAGCCTCGCAGCCGCGAGGTGACCGACGGACTCGAGCGGGCGGCAGCGCGCGGCATGCTGCGCGCGGTCGGCATGGACGACGAGGACTTCGCCAAGCCGCAGATCGGCGTCGCCTCGAGCTGGAACGAGATCACGCCCTGCAACCTGTCCTTGGAACGACTCGCGGACGCGGTCAAGCAGGGCGTGCACGCCGCCGGCGGCTACCCCCTCGAATTCGGCACCATCTCGGTCTCGGACGGCATCTCGATGGGCCATGACGGCATGCACTACTCGCTGGTCTCGCGCGAGGTGATCGCCGACTCGGTGGAGACCGTGATGCTGGCCGAGCGGCTGGACGGCTCGGTGCTGCTGGCCGGGTGCGACAAGAGCCTGCCGGGGATGCTGATGGCCGCGGCCCGGCTCGACCTGGCCAGCGTGTTCCTGTACGCGGGCTCGATCATGCCCGGCCGCGTGGGCGACCGCGACGTGACCATCATCGACGCGTTCGAGGCCGTCGGCGCCTGCCTCAAGGGGCTGATCACCCGTGACGAGGTGGACGAGATCGAGCGGGCCATCTGCCCCGGCGAGGGCGCCTGCGGCGGCATGTACACGGCGAACACCATGGCCTCGGTCGCGGAGGCGCTCGGCATGTCGCTGCCCGGCTCCGCCGCCCCGCCGGCCGTCGACCGCCGCCGTGACGGGTTCGCGCATCGATCGGGGGCCGCGGCGGTGGGCATGCTCCGTCAGGGGATCACCGCCCGGCAGGTGATGACCCGCGAGGCGTTCGAGAACGCGATCGCGGTGGTGATGGCCCTCGGTGGCTCGACCAACGCCGTCCTGCACCTGCTGGCGATCGCCAACGAGGCCGAGGTCGAGCTCACCCTCGACGACTTCAACCGGGTGGGGTCGAAGGTTCCGCATCTGGGCGACCTGAAGCCGTTCGGCCAGTACGTGATGAACGACGTCGACCGGGTCGGCGGCATCCCGGTGGTGATGCGGGCGCTGCTCGACGCCGGGTTGCTCAACGGCGACTGCCTGACCGTCACCGGCAAGACCATGGCCGAGAACCTGGCGGACATCGCGCCGCCCGACATCGACGGGACGATCATCCGCGAGCTGGGCAATCCGATCCACCAGACCGGTGGGCTGACCATCCTGCGCGGCTCGCTGGCCCCGGACGGCGCGGTCGTGAAGAGCGCCGGGTTCGACCAGGCGGTGTTCGAGGGCACGGCCCGGGTGTTCGACGGCGAGCAGGCCGCGATGGCTGCGCTGGCCGACGGCACGATCGGACCGGGGGACGTCGTGGTGATCCGCTACGAAGGGCCGAAGGGCGGACCCGGGATGCGGGAGATGCTGGCGATCACGGGTGCGATCAAGGGCGCCGGCCTCGGCAAGGACGTCCTGTTGCTCACCGACGGTCGCTTCTCCGGCGGCACCACCGGCCTGTGCGTGGGCCATGTCGCCCCCGAGGCGGTCGACGCCGGGCCGATCGCGTTCGTCCGCGACGGCGACCAGATCCGGCTGGACGTGGAGAACCGGACCCTCGACGTGCTGGTCGACGAGCAGGAGTTCGCCGCTCGCCGCGAGGGCTGGGCGCCGCTGCAGCACCGGTTCGCTCGCGGTGTGCTGTCCAAGTACGCCAAGCTGGTCGGCTCCGCGGCCCAAGGAGCGATCTGCTCCTGACCGCGGGTCGCTACGGATGACCGGACGGAATTCGGAACGCCGGTCCGAATAGTGAGATCGGCGGCACCCCGACTTGACGCGGCCACCCCGGTGGGGGGACGGTTCAGTCGTGCGCAAGCTCCTCGTAATTACCCAGCGCGCCGGCTGACGGCCCGACCGACAGCCAGCGCGTCCCCTCGTCGTCCGCAAGGACCGGGGGGATTTTTATTGCACGAGGACGCACCAGCGTCACGAACCGCACCACTTTCTGCACGACAACGGCAAACAGCGCGAATCCACGTGAGGAAACCGCCATGAGCGAACAGGTCACCGGAGCCCAGAGCCTGATCCGTGCCCTGGAGAGCGTCGGCGTAGACACGGTCTTCGGCATCCCCGGCGGCGCCATCCTCCCGGCGTACGACCCGCTGTTCGACTCCCACCAGATCCGCCACATCCTGTGCCGGCACGAACAGGGGGCCGGCCACGCCGCCGAGGGGTACGCGGTCGCCACCGGAGGGGTCGGCGTGTGCATGGCCACCTCCGGCCCCGGTGCCACCAACCTGGTCACGCCGCTGGCCGACGCGGCCATGGACTCGGTCCCGATGGTGGCGATCACCGGGCAGGTGCCGTCCGCCGCGATCGGCTCGGATGCCTTCCAGGAGGCCGACATCCGCGGCATCACCATGCCGATCACCAAGCACAGCTACCTGGTCACCAATCCGGACGACATTCCGCGGGTGGTCGCCGAGGCGTTCCACATCGCCGCCACCGGCCGACCCGGCCCGGTGCTGATCGACGTCAGCAAGGACGCCCTGCAGGCCACCACCACGTTCTCGGGCCCGGGTCGGATCGAGCTGCCGGGATACCGCCCCGTCACGCAGCCACACAGCAAGCAGATCCGACAGGCGGCCGAGCTGATCATCGCCTCGAAGCGCCCGGTGTTCTACGTCGGCGGCGGGGTGATCCGCGCCCGCGCCAGCCAGGAGCTCAAGGTGCTGGCGGAGATGACGCGGATCCCGGTTGTCACCACGCTGATGGCCCGCGGCGCGTTCCCGGACGACCACGAACTGCACCTGGGCATGCCCGGCATGCACGGGTCGGTGGCGGCCGTGTCCGCCCTGCAGCGCTCCGACCTGATCATCTCGCTGGGTGCCCGGTTCGACGACCGTGTCACCGGCAAGCTGGACACGTTCGCCCCGTACGCCAAGGTGATCCATGTCGACATCGACCCCGCGGAGATCGGCAAGAACCGCGCGGTCGACGTGCCGATCGTCGGCGACTGCCGCGAGACCATCGCCGACCTGGTGGTCGCCCTGCAGGCGGAGTACGACGCCGGGCGGCGCGGTGACGCGGCTCCGTGGCTGGCGCAGGTGGCCGGCTGGCGCGGCCGATACCCGCTGGGCTACGACGAGCCCGCCGACGGCTCCCTGGCGCCGCAGTACGTCATCCAGCGGCTGGGCCGGATCTCCGACCCGGACACCATCTACGTGTCCGGCGTGGGGCAGCACCAGATGTGGGCGTCGCACTTCATCGACTACCACCTGCCGAACACCTGGATCAACTCCGGCGGCCTGGGCACGATGGGGTTCGCGGTGCCCGCGGCGATGGGCGCCAAACAGGGCCAGCCCGACCGAACGGTCTGGGCGATCGACGGCGACGGCTGCTTCCAGATG
>CAZNCE010000072.1:0-15460 GCA_964571285.1 uncultured Nocardioidaceae bacterium
CGCGAAAATGCCGAAGCAGAACGATTGTCGCCAACCAGCGTGGGAAGATAGCCTGATCAAAAGCCCTGTCACGAAACGGGTTGCAGGATGCGCAATCAGCGTTATGCGGCCTTCCTCACCGCAATGCTCGAGTCCGCTCGCTATGAGGTGCTGCCCACCAACACGATCGCCGAGCGGCTGCTCGAGCACGTGCCGTTGGACCGGACCATCACGGTCACCGCATCGCCCGCCAAAGGGCTCGAAGCCACGCTGTCGATGACCGAGACGTTGCTGGGTCACGGCTACCGGGTAGTCCCCCACTTGGCCGCGCGGATGGTGTCCAGCAGGCAGGAGCTGGCCGAGATCTGCATGCGGCTCAAAGGCGCAGGCGTACGCACGGTGTTCGTCCCCGGCGGCGACCAGGACCCGCCGGCCGGCGTCTACACCTCGGCGCTGGACCTGCTCGACGACCTGTCCGGGCTCGGCAGCCCGTTCCCCGAGGTCGGCATCACCGGCTATCCCGAGTCGCACCCCACGATCAGCGATGACCTGATGATCCAGTCCATGTGGGACAAGCGGCGGCACGCGACCCACATCGTGAGCAACCTCAACTTCGATCCCGCGGTGATCGAGAGGTGGGTGACCCGGATGCGCGCGCGGGGCATCACCCTGCCCGTGCTGCTCGGCGTGCCTGGCCCGGTCGAGCGGACCAAGCTGCTCTCGATGGCGACCAAGATCGGCGTGGGCGACTCCACCCGCTTCCTGATGAAGCACAAGGGCACCTTCGCCCGGCTCGCGGCGCCGGGCGGCTTCACCGGCGAGCGATTCCTGGAGAAGTGCGCGCCGAGCATGTCGCAGCCGACTGCCAACGTCACCGGCCTGCACGTCTTCACCTTCAACCAGGTGGCCGAAACCGAGCAGTGGCGGCGATCGCTCCTCGATCAGTTGGTGGCCGCTCGCTGACGCGATCCGGGTACGTCCGCAGGCGGCGGCCCGCCGAAGGCACCTCGGCCGGCGCCGAACAGGTCAGCCGGCGATGGGCACCTCGACCGGCGCCGGCAACCCGAGCAGGTCGCACAGCGAGCGCTCCAGCCCGATCCGGCCGGTGTCGAGCACGGTCAGCGGCAGCCCGATCCGGTCGGCGGCACGCTCGGCCAGCGCGTGCAGCTCCGGGTCGGGACGCTGCGCCAGCCACACGACGCGGGTGTAGTGGCCGAAGTAGTCGTCTCGCAGGTCGGGGTAGCGATCCAGCCCCAGTTCCGCGATCACCGTCCGGTCGAAGGAGCGGACCAGGAAGTCGGTGAGCACGTACGTGCCGGGCTGTTCGTCCAGGATCCGTTGCATCCGCGCGGCGCCGGCGTACACGTCGTAGCAGTGCAGCCCGGTCAGCCGGCGCAGCCCGAGCCGCTCGCACACCTCGTCGACCGCGCCGTAGGTGCCGCAGTCGGCATAGCCCACCGCCACACGGGCGTACTGCCGCCGCAGCTCGACGGCGAGTCGTTCGACCTCGCCAGCGATCCGCTGTGGCTGGTTGTGCAGCAGCGGCGGCAGCGGATGCACGTCGAGCGGCCAGTCGCGTTCGGCGGCCACCTCCGCACACGGCTGCGCGATCGCGCCGCACGCCACCAGAGCGGTCCGGTGCCGGCGTTCGCCGGCACCGGCGCCGGAAGCCCGCAGGTGCCGGTCAGCCCGGGAAGGCGAGCAGGTCGACGAACCGGTCGTTGAAGTCGGGGCGGTCGGAGAGCTCGACATAGCTCACCTCCTCCAGCAGCGTCTGCGCGCCGGCCCGCTCGCGGATGCTGAGCAGGGTCATCTTGGCGCCTTCGCCGGCCACGTTGCCCGCGGAGACGATCCGCAGCACCGGCAGCTTCGGGACCAGCCCGATCCGCACCGCCGCGGCAGGGGACAGGTAGCTGCCGAACGAACCGGCCAGCAGCACCTGCTGCACGTCGCGCTGCTCCAGGCCCAGCTCCTCCAGCAGCAGGGTCCACCCGGTGGCGATCGCCGCCTTGGCGAACTGCAGCTCGCGAATGTCGCGCTGCGACACGAACACCGACTGCTCCGGCGTGGCACCGGGGTCCGGCCGGAACAGCACGAACACCCGTTCCTTGCCGACATAGCCGAGCCGGTCCGACAGGGTCGGCGCGATCTCCTTGGCCTGCTGGTCGGTCACGAACCGGCCGCTGCCGTCCAGCAGCCCGCAGCGCACCAGCTCGGCGACCGCGTCGACCAGGCCGGAGCCGCACAGCCCGCGGGCGGGTACGTCGCCGATCACCTGCAGCTCGACGTCCTCGCCGAGGCGTACGACCTCGATCGCGCCTTCGGCCGCGCGCATCCCACAGCGGATCGCGCCGCCCTCGAAGGCCGGGCCGGCCGGCGCCGCCGTGGCGACGATCGTCTCGCCGTTGCTGAGCACGATCTCGCAGTTGGTGCCGACGTCGATGAACAGCCGGGTCCGCTTGTCCCGGTCCATCCCGGTGGCGAGCATGCCCGCGACGATGTCGCCGCCGACATAGGCACCGAGCGCCGGGAACAGCACCGCGCGGGCCCGCGGATGGACGGGCAGCCCGAGGTCGGTCGCCAGTACGGGCGGCAGGGCAGCGGTGGACATCACGAACGGTGCGACGCCGAGCGGCTCGGGGTCGATGCCCAGCACCAGCGCGGTCATGGTCGCGTTGCCGGCCAGTGCGACCTCGTACACCTCACCCGGGTCGATGTCGGCCTGCTCGCACACGTCGCGGGTGAGTTCGGCCAGCGTGTCGTGGGCGAGCTCGCGCAGTCGGGGCAGGGCCTGTGGGTCGAGCATGGTGGCGCTGATCCGGCTGATCACGTCTCCACCGAACGGCTGCTGCTTGTTGAGCATGGAGGCGACCGCCAGCGGGGTCCCGGTGGCGACGTCGAGGAGCGTGGCCACCACCGTGGTGGTGCCGAGGTCGAAGCTGATCGCCCGGAGCCGGTCGGTGGTGTCGCCCGGCTCGACGTCGATCAGGGTGTCGTCCACGATCACCGCGGTCGCCTGGTAGCCCGAGGCCCGCAGCACCCGCGGCAGCACCTGCAACGCATGGAGGTCCGCCGACAGCTCGAGGTCGTCGATGGCGTCCCGCAGCCGGACCAGGTCAGGGCGCTGGTCGGACAGCGAGGGCTCGTCCAGCTCGACGTAGCGCTTCTTCAGCGCGGGTCGCAGGATGACCTGCCGGCCCACCCCGACCGTGGCCGCCTTCGGCCGGGTGGTCAGCGGCGGCACCTCGACGCGCAGGTCGGTGGTCGCGTGGGACAGGCAGGCGAGCCGCCAGCCGTCCCGCAGCTCGTCGGCGGTGAACGCGCGGGTGTCCCGCTGCGAGATCGGCACCGAGCCCTCGAGGATCTGCACCTTGCACTTCTTGCAGGTGCCGTGGCCGCCGCAGGTGGAGTCGATCGCGATGCCGTTCCAGCTGGCCGCGTCGAAGACCGTCACGCCCGGCGGCACCCGCACGTCGCGGTCGGCCGGCGTGAACGACAACTGCACACGACCCGATCCGTCGTACGGCTGCAATTCGGGGACGAGCGGCTCGAGCAGCCCCTCGCGGTGCAGCTCGTCGACTGGCAGGTCGACCGGGGTCTCAGCTGCCGGATCAGTGTGCGAAGGCTCGGTCACGTCGATGCGGCCGCCTGACGCTTCCGGTGTGCCGAGATCCAGTTGCCGCCCCACTCGTCGTGGCTCAGCAGCAGGTCGGCGGCCTTGACGGCATCCACGATCTGGGGAGTACGAGCGTCCATGATCGCGCTGGTCAGGCCGTTGGCCATCGCCATCGGCAGGAACGCGGCCCCCAGCGTGTGCCGCCCGGGCATCCCGAACGACACGTTGGACGCCCCGCAGGTCATGTTCAGGCCGAACTCGTCGCGGACCCGCCGCATGGTCTCGAACGCCGTCAGCGCGACCCCCGTGTCGGCCCCGATCGGCATCGCCAGCGGGTCGATCACGATGTCGGCGACGTCGATCCCGTACTCCTTGGTGGCGACGTCGACAATGTGCTGAACCAGCTCCAGCCGGCGCTCGGAGCCCATCGGGATCTCCTCGGCGTCGTTGGGCAGCGCGATCACGGCGGCGTCGTAGCGCTTCACCAGCGGCAAGATCAGCGCCATCCGCTCGTCCTCGGCGGTGACGGAGTTGACCAGCGCCCGGCCCTGGTAGGCCTGCAACCCCGCCTCGAGGGCCTCGATGACCGAGGAGTCGATGCAGATGGGCAGGTCGGTGAGGTCCTGCACCATCCGGATCGCCTTGTCCAGCAGCTCCGCCTCGTCAGTGAGCGGTACGCCCATGTTGACGTCGAGGACATCGGCGCCGCCCTCCACCTGGGCCTTGACGTCTCGCTCGATGGCGGACAGGTCACCGTTGCGCAGCTGTTCCTGGAACACCTTCCGCCCGGTGGGGTTGATGCGCTCGCCGATCAGGCAGAACCTGCGGCCGTGCCCGATGACGACCTCACGGGTCGCCGATCGGAGCACCGTCTCGTGTGTCGCCACCGTGCTCATGTGTCGATCCGCCCGGTCACGCGCTGACCAGCGCGCGACGACCCTCGAGCAGCTCCTTGGCCCGCTTCACCGCGGCGGACGCGTCCGAGGCGTATCCGTCGGCGCCGACCGCGTCGGCGTACTCCTGGGTGACCGGCGCGCCGCCGACCATCACGATGACCTCGTCGCGCAGCCCGGCCTTCTCGATCGCGTTGAGGTTGGCCTTGAACATCGGCATCGTGGTGGTGAGGAACGCGGAGAAGCCGACGATGTCCGGCTTGTGCTCGTGGATCTTCGCGACGAACTTCTCCGGGGGCACCTGCACCCCGAGGTCGATCACCTCGAAGCCGGCGCCCTCGAGCATGATGTTGACGAGGTTCTTGCCGATGTCGTGCACGTCGCCCTGGACGGTGCCCATCAGGAACGTGCCCACGGTCTGCACCCCGGTGTCGGCGAGCAGCGGCCGCAGCACCTCCATCGCTCCGGCCATGGCGCGGCCCGCGATCAGCATCTCGGGCACGAAGAAGTCTCCGCGCTCGAACCGGGCGCCGACCTCCTCCAGGGAGGGGATCAGCGCGTCGAACAGCAATGACTGCGGCGTCATCGACTGGCCGAGCCCCTCGTGGGTGAGTTCGAGCACCCGTGGGCCGTTGCCGACCAGGGTCTCGTCGTAGAGTCCCTGAAGAATCTCCTCAGGCGTCATGCCGCGCCTCCTTGTGTGTCCTGCGGCCCTGCTGGGTCCTGCGACGGAGCAACGCCGACAACCCGTCGGCCTGCTGGGTGGTGAACCGGCCGACCTGGTCGAGCCGGTCCTCGAGCCGGGCGGTGGGCCCGGAGACTCCGAGCGCGGCAACCACTTGGCCGTCCCGCCCGCTTACCGGCGCCGCCACCGCGGTAAGCCCGACCTCGAGCTCGTCCACGGTCACCGCGTAGCCGCGCCTGCGGATGCCCGCGAGCTGCCGCTCCAGCGTGGCCAGATCCGGGACGGTCTGCTCGGTGCGCTGCTCCAGCGGCTCCGTGGGCAGCGGCAGGCACCCGTGGGCGTACAACACCTTGCCCATCGAGCTGCAGTGCTCGGGGACGTAGGTCGTATTCCAGTCGCGGGCCGAGAGCACGTAGGACGTGTCGACGGCCTGCGCGACGTAGAGCACGGTGCCGCCCTCCGGCACGCCCAGTCCGGCGGACTCCGCGGTGTTGTCGCGGAGCGCATCGAGGTACGGCCGGGCCAGCCGTGCCGCTTCCTGCCACGGGTCGTGCCGGGAGGCGTGCAGTGCGAACAGCGCGCCGGCGACGTACCCGCCGTTCTCGTCGCGCCAGAGCAGCTCGGTGCGCTCCAGCGCGGCCAGCAGCCGAGACGTGGTGGACCGCGCCAGCCCGCTCTCCTCGCAGATGTCGGTGAACGTCATCGGCTCGTCGGCGAGGACCACCATCGACACCAGCGAGCAGGCACGGTCGACGGCCTGGGTGCCGCTGACGGGCGCCCTGGTCTGCGTGCTGTCGGTGGTCATGTCGTCCTTCCGGATGTCCTGGGGCTGTTCGCGATAGTTCCACAACATGGGACTGTATTTTCACATTATGAGGTTATGATGCGTGCGAATCTTGCCTTGGTCAAGGAGGGCCCGCGATGTTCCGGAACGAGTTGCCTCGCTACGAAGTGCTGTCGCCGGAGGCGATGGACAAGCTGGACCAGGGCTGGCGGAGGCTGATGACCGAAGTCGGGGTGGAATTCACCAGCGAGCGGGCTCTCCAGCTGTTCCGCGAGGCCGGCCAGAAGGTCGAGGAGAGCACGGTCTACCTCGACCCGGAGTTCGTGCTCGAGCAGGTCGCGAAGGCGCCGAGCGAGTTCGACATCCAGGCGCGCAACCCCGCGAACACCGTCCACATCGGTGGCGACGCGATGGTCTTCGGTGCCGTCTACGGGCCGCCGTTCGTGCGGGAGGGCGCAGTGCGCCGGGATGCGACGATGGACGATTTCCGCCGCTTCACCAAGCTCGCGCAGTCCTTCCCGGTGCTCGACTCCGCGGGCGGTGTGATCTGCGAGCCCAACGACACGCCGCTGGACTCGCGGCACCTCGACATGGTGTACGCCTTGCAGACGTTGACCGACAAGTTCTACATGGGCAGCGTCGTGTCGGCGCCGAACGCCCGCGACACCATCGCGATGACCGAGATCCTGTTCGGTGGCCGCGAATCGATCGAGCGGACCCCGGCAACGATCTCGATCGTCAACTGCAACTCCCCGCTGCGCTGGGACGAGCGGATGCTGAACGCGTTGTTCGAGTACGCCGAGGCCAACCAGGCGCTGGTGCTGACCCCGTTCCTGTTGATGGGGGCGATGTCACCGGTGACCATTCCGGCGACCCTCGTGCAGCAGATCGTCGAGGCGCTGTCCGGTATCGCGCTGGCCCAGCTGGTCCGGCCGGGTTGCCCGGTGGTGTTCGGCTCGTTCCTGTCCACCATCGACATGCAGTCCGGGTCGCCCACCTTCGGCACCCCCGAGTCCGGCATCGGGCTGCTGTGCACCGGGCAGATCGCGCGGCACTTCGGGCTGCCGTTCCGCAGCGGCGGCGGGCTGACCTCGTCGCAGGTGACCGACGCCCAGGCCGGCTACGAGGCGATGATCACGCTGCTGCACACGTTCCTGGCCGGCACCCACTGGGTGATGCACGCCGCCGGGTGGCTGGACGGCGCGCTGGTGGCCAGCTACGAGAAGTTCATCATGGACGTCGAGCTGGTCCAGATGCTGCAGGCGGAGTTCCAGCCGCTGGAGATCGACGAGGGCACGCTGGCCTTCGACGCCCACCAGGAGGTCGGCCACGGCGGACACTTCCTGGGCGCCATGCACACCATGGAGCGGTTCCGCACCTGCTTCTACCGGCCGATGCTCTCGTCGTCGGAGAACTACGAGCGGTGGATGCGCAACGGCGGCGTGGACGCGACCGGCCGGGCGACCAAGATCTACCAGCAGAAGCTGGAGGAGTACGAGCAGCCGCCACTGGACGAGGCCATCCGTGCCGAGCTGGAGGAGTACGTCACCCGCCGCCGCAAGGAGCTCGGCGACTAACCCCGATTCGTCTGCGGTCGCCCACCGCGACACGCCCGCGTTATCGCAGACGAATCGGGAGGGGGTCAGCGGAAGACGACGGTTCGCCGGTCGTTGAGCAGCACCCGGGTCTCCGCGTGCCACCGCACGGCCCGGGACAGCACCTGCGACTCGACGTCGCGGCCGGCCGAGACCAGGTCGGCGGACTCGAACCGGTGGTCCACCCGCACCACGTCCTGCTCGATGATCGGCCCCTCGTCCAGGTCCGCGGTGACATAGTGGGCGGTCGCCCCGATCAGCTTCACGCCACGCTCGAACGCCTGGTGATAGGGCCGGGCGCCCTTGAAGCTGGGCAGGAACGAGTGGTGGATGTTGATCGCCCGGCCCTGCAGCTGCCGGCAGGCCTCGTCGGACAGCACCTGCATGTAGCGGGCCAGCACCACCAGGTCGATGTCGAGGTCGTCGATCAGCCCGAGCAGCTTCGCCTCGGCCTCGGGCTTGGTCTCCGGCGTGACCGGGATGTGGTGGAAGTCCACGCCGTACGACTCGACCAACCGCTGGGCGTCGGGGTGGTTGGAGACCACGGCGGGGATCTCGATCTGCAGATCCCCGGTGCTCCAGCGGAACAGGATGTCGTTGAGGCAGTGGGTGAACTTCGAGACCAGCACCAGCGTCCGGTACGGCGCGGTCGCGTCCCACAGCTCCCAGGTCATCGCGAAGCGTTCCGCGGTGGGGATGAACCCCTCCCGGAGGCTCTCCAGGGTGGCGTCCTCGACCGCGAACCGGACCCGCATGAAGAACCGGTCTTCGGCCAGGTCGTCGAACTGCTGGCTCTCCAGGATGTTCCCGCCGCGCTCGACCAGGAAGCCCGAGACCGCGTGCACGATGCCCACACGGTCGGGACAGACGATGGTCAGGACGAAGGTGGCCTCGCTCACTCGGAACCTCCTGATGCTGCCGCGGGGCGGGTGCGGAGTGCGAAAACGCGTGTTGCGCCATTCACGACGTTATCTTGCGATGTGCAACACAGTTCGCGCTAGCGTTTGGCTGGTGGGCAACAGTTCGGAAGCGGGCGCGGGAGTCCAGTCGGTCGACCGGGCGCTGAGCATCCTGGGCATCCTGGCCCGGCTCGGCGAGGTCGGCGTGACCGAGATCGCGGCCGAGCTCGGCGTGCACAAGAGCACGGCGTTCCGACTGATGAGCACCCTGGAGCGGCACGACCTGGTGGAACAGGCCGGGGACCGGGGCAAGTACCGCCTCGGCGTCGGCCTGCTGCGACTGGCCGGCGCGACCACGGCACGCCTCGACGTGGTGCAGGAGGCGCGGCCGCTGTGCCGCAAGCTCGCGGCGGACACCGGAGAGACGATCAACATCGCGGTGCTGTCGGACCGGTCGGCGCTCTATCTCGACCAGGCGTCCGGCGGCTCGGCGCTGCAGAGCCACAACTGGGTCGGCCAGCACATCCCGCTGCATGCGACCTCCAATGGCAAGGTGCTGCTCAGCGATCTCCCGGCCGCGGAGGTGAACCGGCGGGTCGGTGCCCTGTCGGCCTACACCCCCGAGACGATCACGTCCCGCCGGCGGCTGCGCCAGGAGCTCGAGGAGGTACGCGAACGGGGTTACGCGGTCGCGGTCGACGAGCTGGAGATCGGGCTGACCGCCCTGGCTGCGCCGATCCGCAACGCGCACGGCGACGTGATCGCGTCGATGAGCGTGTCCGGGCCGACGTTCCGGCTGGGCAAGGGGCGGGCGGAGGAACTGGTGCCGGTGCTGGTGGCCGCCGCGGACGAGGTGTCGCGCCGGCTGGGCCAGGGCGGCTGACCGGTGCGAACGCGGTATTGACAACCGGCTGCCCACGGTCGGATGCTGGCTATGTTTCACATGACGCTTCTCATTGGCGTCATACGCAACAACTTCGCAGCACACCAGTCGGGAGTCTGATCCATGGCCACCGTCCCGTCCTCCGCCCGCGTCGTCGTGATCGGCGCCGGCATCGTCGGCAACAGCCTCGTCTACCACCTGGCGCGGCTGGGCTGGCGCGACATCGTGCAGATCGACAAGGGCCCGCTGCCCAACCCGGGCGGCTCGACCGGGCACGCGTCGAACTTCATCTTCCCGGTCGACCACTCCCGGGAGATCACCGATCTCACGATGGACAGCGTGCGGCAGTACAAGGAGCTGGGGGTATTCACCCAGTCCGGCGGCTTCGAGGTGGCCCGTACCGAGGAGCGGATGGAGGAACTGCGGCGGCGGATGTCGTCGGCCCGCGCCTGGGGCATCGAGTCCGAACTGGTGACGCCCGAGCAAGTGGTCGAGAAGGTGCCGTTCCTGGACCCGTCGGTGATCGTCGGGGCGTTCTGGACGCCCGGCGTCGGCGTCGTGGACTCGCTGCGGGCCGGCACCATCATGCGTGAGCGGGCGCAGGAGATGGACGCCCTGACCGTCGTGCCGACGATCGAGGTCACCGGCATGGACGTCGAGGAGGGCCGGATCCGGCGCGTACGCACGGATGGCGGCGACATCGAGACCGAGGCCGTGGTGATCGCCTGCGGTGTGTGGAGCCCGAAGCTGGCGCGGATGGCGGGCGCGCACATCCCGCTGACCCCGGCCGTGCATCAGATGATCAGCGTCGGTCCGGTGCCGGTGCTGGCCGAGCGCGAGGGCGAGATCTCCTTCCCGATCGTCCGGGACATGGACACGTTCTGCTACGAGCGGCAGCACGGGGCCGACATGGAGGTCGGTTCCTACGCCCACCGGCCGATCCTGTACGACTCCGACGAGATCCCCTCGATCGACCAGGCGAAGCTGTCGCCGACCGAACTGCCCTTCACCGCCGAAGACTTCGACCAGCAGCTCGAAGAGGCGTACGAGCTGATGCCGGACCTGCTGGGTGCCGAGGGCGCCGAGATCCGCTACGCGATCAACGGGCTGCTGTCACTGACCCCGGACGGCTCGCCCATCCTGGGCGAGAGCCCGGAGGTGAAGGGGCTGTGGTCGGCGGCCGCGGTGTGGGTCAAGGAGGGGCCCGGGGTCGGCCGTGGCGTCGCGGAGTGGATGACCAACGGGCTGCCGGAGATCGACCTGGGCTCCTCCGACATCGCCCGGTTCTACCCGCACCAGCGCACCCGTAGCCACATCCGGGCGCGCACCGGTGAGGGCTTCAACAAGACCTACGGCATCGTGCACCCCGGCGAGCAGTGGACCAGCGACCGCGGCAAGCGGCTGCCACCGATGTACGCGTCGGAGCAGGAGCTGGGCGCCGTGTTCGTCGAGGCGGCCGGCTGGGAGCGCCCGATGTGGTACGAGTCCAACCGCGGCCTGCTGGACGAGTACGGCGACCGGGTGATGCCCCGCGAGCACGAGTGGGACTCCCGCTGGTGGTCGCCGATCATCAACGCCGAGCACCTGGCGCTGCGGGATCGGGCCGGGATCGTCGACCTGACCGCGTTCGCGATCTTCGACGTGGTCGGCCCCGGGGCCCTGGCGGCGGTGCAGGGGATCACGGTGGCTCAATGCGACGTCGCCTTGGGCCGGGTGATCTACACACCCGTGATCGACCAGCGGGGCTGCTTCCGCTCGGACCTGACCCTGATGCGGCTCGCGCACGACCGGTTCCGGGTGGTCACCGGCGGCGCGCACGGCATGGTGGACAAGGCGTGGTTCGCCGACCGGATGCCCGCCGACGGCACGGCGTCGGTGGTGGACCTCACCTCGGCGTACACGACGATCGGGCTGTGGGGGCCCCGGGCCCGCGACATCCTCGGGGAGCTGACCCGCGACGACATCAGCCACGAGGGCTTCAAGTTCGGCACCTGCCGCGAGATCGAGATCGACTCGTTGTCCGTGCTGGCCTCGCGGATCTCCTACGTCGGCGAGCTCGGCTGGGAGCTGCACCTGCCGATCGAGGAGGGTGCGCGGCTGTGGTCGATGCTGCTCGAGGCGGGGCGCCCGCACGGCGCGGTGCCGGTGGGCATCGGCGTCTACAGCACCACCGGGCGGATCGAGAAGGGCTACCGGGCCTACGGCTTCGAGCTGGACGCCGAGCGGACCATCGTCGAGGCCGGGATGCAGCGGCCGAAGGTGAAATCGGCGGACTTCGTCGGCCGGGACGCCTACCTCAAGCAGCGGGTCGAGGAGCCGAAGGCGGTGCTGTGCACGCTGACGGTGGACGACCACACCTCCCGGTCGGGGGTCAAGCGCTACATGCTCGGTGGCGAGCCGATCCTGACCCGCGACGGAGGGGAACTCGTCGACGACAACGGCAACCGCCCGTACGTGACGACCGCCGGCTCCGCCCCGTCGCTCGGCAAGCACCTGCTGATGGCGTACCTGCCCCCGTCGGAGGCGCGGATCGGCAACGAGCTCGCGGTGAGCTACATGGAGGAGCTCTACCCGGTGACCGTCGCCGCGACCGACAGCACGCCGTTGTTCGACCCCGAGAACGAGCGGATCAGGAGCTGACATGGACGTGCTGGTGTGCGTCAAGCGGGTCCCGGACCTGGGTGGCGAGATCACGCTGACCGACGACGCGCTGGGCGTCGACGACAGCTACCTCGGCCACACCGTCAGCGCGCACGAGGAGTGCGCGATCGAGCTGGCGATCCAGACCGCGAAGGCGACCGACGGCCAGGCCACCGTGCTCACGGTGGGTGGCGAGGATGCGGACGAGCAGCTGCGGGACGCGCTGGCCCTGGGCTGCTCGGCGGCGGTGCGGGTGGACGCCGACGTCAGCGCATTCGGGCCGGTCGATGTGGCCGCCGCGATCGCGGACGTGGTCCGGTCCCACGAGGCGGACGGGCGGTCGTACGACCTGGTGCTGTTGGGCAACGACGCGTCGGACACCGGCGACTTCCAGGTGGGTGTCCGGCTGGCGTACCTGCTGGACCGGCCGGTGGTCACCGGGATCTCCACCGTGTCGCCCGGCGACGCCGGGGTGGTGGCGCGCGGCGACGGGCCGAACGGCACCGAGATCTTCGAGCTGCCCACGCCGGCGGTGGTGGCGGTGATGGAGGGCGGCGTGGAGCCGCGCTATCCGTCGATCCCGGGCCGGATGAAGGCCAAGCGGGTCACGATCGAGGTGGTCGAGCCGCAGCGCGAGCCGGCCGGGTCGGGACGCGTGCGACTGAAGCTGCCGCCGACCCCGCCGAGCCAGGTGCAGATCCTGGGCACCGGCGCCGAGGCCGCCCCGGCAGTCGTCGACCTGCTGGAGAAGCTGGGGGTGACCCGATGATCCTGGTCCTGGTCGAGGCCGACGCCGACGGCGTCGTCGAGGTCTCGCGCGAGACGCTGACCCTGGTCCGCGGGCTGGGCCAGCCGCTGCACGCGCTGGTCGTCGGGGGCGCCGGCCCGGTGGCCGGACAGCTCGGGGAGTACGGCGTGGAGACGGTGCACGCCGCCTCCGGCGAGGGCTTCGACGCCTACTCGGCCGCGGCGTGGGCGGCAGCGCTGGTCGCGGTTTCGGGGGATGCCGCTGCGCTGGTGGCGGCCGGCACGCCGCGCGGCAGCGAGGTGATGGCCCACGTGGCCTGCCGGCTGGACGTGGCGATGGCGGCCAACGTGGTCACCGTCGACGGCGCCGACCCGTGGCGGGTCAGCCGGCAGGTGCTGGGCGGCTCGGCGCTGGAGGAGATGGCGCTCAGCGGCAGCCCGGCCGTGTTCACCGTCGCCGGGCATGCCTGCGATCCCGCGCCCGCCGACTCGGCGCTCGATCCCGAGGTGCGACCGGTCGACGTACCCCTCACCGACGCGGACCTGCGCGCCCGGGTGGTGCGCACCGAGCCGGGGGAGCCGGACGAGTCCGGCGAGCTGCGGTCCGCCAAGGTCGTGGTCGGCGCCGGCCGGGGAGTCGGCAGCAAGGACGCGTTCGGCGACCTGCTGCAGCTGTGCGAGCTGCTGGACGCGTCGCTCGGCGTGTCCCGGGTCGTCACCAGCCTCGGGTGGCGCCCGCACCACGAGCAGGTGGGGCAGACCGGAAGCCGGATCTCGCCGGATCTCTACATCCCCTGCGGCATCAGCGGGGCGATCCAGCACTGGGCGGGCTGCTCCAGCGCCAAGGCCATCCTGGCGATCAACAGCGACGAGGACGCGCCGATGGTGACCAAGGCCGATTACGCGGTGATCGGGGACCTGCACGAGATCGTGCCCGCCATCAACGAGGAGCTGCGCCGCCGTCGCGGCTGACCGACCGGGGCATTGCCGGCGCGCGCTGCCGACCCCCGCGTGCTCAGCGGTTGGCGGCCTCGCGGACACGCCGGATGGCCTCGGGGACCCCGCCGTCCCAGACCGGTCCATGCCCGGGCAGGACCCAGGTGGCGTCCAGGGGCGCGACGGCGTCGAGCGACGTCAGCGCGCGCCCCGGCTCGAGGGTGAACGGCGCCGGCTGCGGCCCAACCTCACCGGTGAGCACGTTGCGGGTGGTGATGGCATCGCCCATGAAGACCGCATCGACGCCGGGGACGTGGAAGACAACGCTGCCGTCGGTGTGGCCCGGCACGTGGATCACGCGCGGCGATCCGGGCACATCCAGGACGTCGCCGCCGGTGAACGTGGTGACCTCGCGCACGGCCGGCACTCGCAGCCCACCGCGGCGAGCGGCGTACCACAGGAACGACAAGGTCGGGCCCCACCGCTTGGTCCCGGCGGCGCCATTCGGGTCGTTCTTGGCGCGCCGCGCCCGCTCCGCGTCGGCCTCGTGGATGTACACGGGGACGCCGCGTTCACGCCGGAGTCGCTCGGCGAACCCGAGATGATCGGTGTCGCCGTGAGTGAGTACGACCGCGGCCACGTCGGCGATCGAGCGCCCCATGCTCGCGAGCTCGTCGGGCAGCTCACGCCATAGTCCCGGCAGCCCGGCGTCGACGACGGTGACCTGTCCGCCGTCCTCGACGAGGTAGCTGGCCACCATGTCCGAGCCGATTCGGTGCAGGTGCGGTCCGATCTTCATCACGGGGTCCCCAGTCGTGGATTGAAGGCTATTATCGTTAGCCATCAGGGTGTTGTCAAAGTAAAACGAAGGAGGTGGCTGGTGCCGGCGCCGTCACAGACCTCGCTCGAGGAGATCGTGCGGGCCGGGCGCGACGTCGTGGAGGGCGGCGGCCTTTCGGCGCTCACCATGCAGGCAGTCGCCCAACGCGTCGGGGTCCGAGCTCCGTCGATCTACAAGCGGCTGCGGGACCGCAACGAGCTCGTCCGGCTGGTCACCGAGTCGGTCGCGCGGGACCTGCGCGCCGCACTCGACGATGCCGTCGTCGGCGGTGACGCCAGCACGGATCTGCGTGCACTGCTCGACTCGGCCCGGGCGTTCGCCCACCGTCACCCACGGGGGTACGCACTGATCTACGCGCCGCTGCCCGACGCCGCTCGGCCCGACGGCGAACTGCTGGCGTGGGCGAGCAGCCCGCTCCTGACCCTGACGGCGGCCCTGGTGGGCGAAGAGCAGGCCCTCCCGGCGGCTCGGACCGTCGTCTCGTGGTTGCACGGCTTCGTCACCATGGAACTGGCGGGCGCCTTCCGGCTCGGGGGCGGCGTGGAGGCTGCTTTCGCGTTCGGCGCCGATCGGCTGATCGACGCCCTCGCCGCCCGATGACGCCTCGTGCACAGCGTGGCGTCGTGCCCGTGGGGTGGCAGTGGCGGAGGATAGGGGATTCGAACCCCTGAGGGCGTTAACCCAACACGCTTTCCAAGTCGGCTATGCCATGTTCTGGCCTGTTCGGATGGGCCCTCTGAGCGTGGGCCGGCTCTCGAACATGCCCTGATGGATGGCTGCGAATGGCGGCGATTGAGACCGCTATTGAGACCGGCGGCTCTTCCGCGTGCGAGTCCGCGCCGTACGTGAAGTCTTGGTGACCAGGCATCTTCTGACGGCCTGTCGCCGCCGTTCCTCTGTTACGCAATGGAATCGTCTTACTACGGACTGCCATATCCAAACTACTCGGGAAGGTGATCTCG
>CAZNCE010000073.1:0-8309 GCA_964571285.1 uncultured Nocardioidaceae bacterium
GGCAAGTACGGTCATCGAGGGGTTCAGCCGCTTGGAGAACACCACGAACGCGCCACCGTGGTAGCGGGAGATCACACAGAACACGATCGGCCCGCGGAAGTTGACGATGGCCCGGCCGATCTCCGCGCCGTACTCCAACTGCAGGTTGCGCATGGACTCCGGGGAGCCGTCGAAACCGGACAGGTTCGCGAGGACGACCAGGGGCCGGTTACCCGAGGCCGCGTTGATCGCCCTGGCGACCTTCTTCGACGACTGCGGGAACAGGGTGCCCGCGGTGTAGGTGTCCGGCCCGTCGGTGGGCGGAAACCCTCGGCGCGGCACCGGCTTGGACTCGATTCCCACCATGCATACCGGGATGCCGGCCAGCCTGGTGTCCGCCACCACCGCAGTGTCCGCGTCGGCCATCCCGGCCCACCGCTCCAGCATCGGGTGGTCCTGGTCGGCGACCGCCCGCATCACCGTGCGGATGTCGAACGGCTTCTTGCGGTCCGGGTTCTTGTCCGCGGAGAAGATCTGGCCCACGGTGTCGAAGTCGGCCCCGTGCGGGTGGTTCGACACGTCGCGGTCGCTGGGGTCCGTGGTGGGGGCCCGCCGCGGACCGCTCTCCCCGGGGTGCACGTAGGTGTGCTCGTAATGGGTCAGCAGCACCCGCATGGCACCGGCCAGATCGGGCACCCAGTACTGCGCCTGACCGTTGGGCCCCATCACCCGGTCGTAGCCGCCGATCCCGAAGTTGTCCTCGGCGGACACCCCACCGGAGAAGTCCAGGGACTGCTTGCCGGTCAGCACCATCGCGCTGTCGGGTGTCATCACCAGGATGCCGCGGGTGTGCATCAGCATGGTGGCCTCGGCGTTCCAGTACGGCTGCGCGCCGACGTTGATGCCGGCGACCACGATGTTGATCTCGCCGCCGGCCTGGGTGAACTCGACGATGCGCTTCAGCGCGGCCGCGACCCAGTCCATGTTCTCGGTGCCGCTCTCCATCGAGATCCGCGCGCCCGCGGACAGGGCGAACCACTCCACCGGCACGTCCATCCGCTCGGCCAGGTCGATTCCGGCGATGACGCGCGAGCACTCCGCCTCCGACAGCGCGCCGAGCGACTTGGTGGGATCGCCGCTGAGCACCACCCGGGTGATCCCCTCCGGGTAGAGCTCGGTGGGAGTGCTGACCACGGCGACGATCAGCCCGGCCTTGTTCAGCCCGGCGGGCCGGTCGACCGGGACCAGCTGACCGGTGTCGTCCAGGTCGTGTTCGACCACGGTGCCGCCCGAGGCCAGCATCGAGCCCAGTTCGTACGGGTAGACCATGCCGCGGCGGCGCGCCCGCAGCACCTTGGCCGCGTAGTCGTCGAGCGGGGCCAGCGGCTCGGTCGGCGGGCCGACCACGTCGGCGACCACCCCGGCGCCGGGTCGGGCGTGGAAGCGGATCGCCAGCGGCACCGGCTGCCCGTCGGGGCCGGCGACCCGGCCCTGGGCGAGCACCTCCTCGATGCCGGCGCCCTCGCTCAGTGGGGTGATCTTGCCCTGTAGCTGCGTCAGGTCGTCGATGTCGGCCTCGATCACCGGCCAGATGGTCACCCAGACGTGGTTCACGTCCAGCCGGCCGCCGGCGCCGCCGCGCGAGGTGCGTACCCGGCGGATCGCCTCCAGGCAGTTCTCGACTGCCCGCTCTGCGTGGGGCAGGCCCACGACCCGGCCGGCCTCGTCGCGTACGACCGCGAGCTGGCGCACCTGAGCGGCGGCCACCAGGCGGCGGTCCGCGGGGTTCGACCGGGCCACGCACTCGTAGAGCAGCACGTCGGCCGGTGCCTCCAGCCGGGTGACCTCGAAGTCACGCAGCCGCCACAGGTTCAGCCTGCGGCCGACCATCGGGTGCATCCCGCGGACCAGGTCGTCCTCCACCAGCTTCGGCGGCACGTCGGTGCCCACACCGGTCCCGGGGGCGAGCCGGAAGGTGAAGTAGTCGACCGGCTGGCCGGCGTCCGGGCAGACCGCCACCGAGACCCGGCGCACCTGCGCCGTCAGCGGGTCGGCCTGGAGCAGCTCGGCGATCCGCTCGCTCAGGGCGTCGCCCTCGGCCGGGGGCTTCGGCCAGCGCAGGTAGATCTCGGCGACCGTCGGACGCTCGGGGTCCAGCTCGCCGATCACCTCACCGAGTCGGCCGTCCACCAGCTCCGCGGAGTCGGCCACGGTCGAGACGACCGCCACCTCGCCCTCGTCGATGTCGCACTCGGCCCGCAGCACCGGTCGGCCCGCCCTGGTGGTCACGGCCACGTTGTGCAGGTCGTACTCCAGGTAGTGCCGCGCGATCAGCACCTCGAGCAGGGGCTCGTGCTCGGGCAGGCCATCGCGGAGCCGGTCGCGCAAGAACCCGACCAGCTGCTCCGGGATCGCGATCAGTGCGCGGATCCGGCGGGCCCGGTCCGGTGCCTCGGGGTCGGCCAGCGCGGCCACCTCCTCGGCGACGCCGGCCAGCTGGCTGCTCCGCTCGGCGTCCACCAGCGGCTGGTCGAACCAACCGAACCGGACCGACCGGGCCAGGTCGCGTACCGCGGCGTGTCGCAGCTGGGTGACTCGCACCAGGCGCTCGAGCAGGGCGCGCACCGAATGGTCCGGCGCGCCGGTGGGCGCCGGCTCACCCAGCCAGCTCTGCAGCAGCGCCACCGGGATCTCGATGTCCACCGAGCTCTGCTGGGCCACGAAGATGCGGAACACCGCCTCCTCCAGCTCGGCGGTGCGGTCCAGCTCGGTGATGCCGTAGTGCCGCAACGCCCGCAGCAGCTTGTCCCGGAAGTGATCCGGCAGCGAGCCGCGCTCGGGGTCGAGGCTGCGCAGGTAGGTGTGGAAGTGCTCACGCGGGCTGTGCACGCGCAACTCGGTGTGGGCGTCCTCGCCGGCCGGCCGGTTGCGGCTCAGGTCGGCCAGGTCCGCGAACGCCTCGAGCAGCGCCATCTCCGTCAAGACCGCGTCGGCGGCGCCGTCGCGCAGGGCGAGGTAGTCGGCCAGCACCGGCCGCAGGCCGTCCGGTCCGGCGTCGTAGCCCAGCAGGATGCCCCGCAGCCGCTCCAGCGCGGCGGCTGCCCGGGCCGGACCGGTCGGTGCCGTGGACTGTTCCGGCAGCTCCGGTTCGAAGCCACCGGCGTCCTGCTCGGCCCCGGCCTCGCCGGTCGGTTCCAGCCGCACCATCGGGGCCCCGGTCTCGACCTGAGTGCCAGTACGGACCAGAAGCTCCTTCACGGTCGCGGGGTACGGCGCCGGGATGGTGGTCTCCATCTTCATCGACTCCAGCACCAGGACGGCGCTGCCGGCGGCGACCTCGTCGCCGACCGCCACCGGGGTGGCGACCACGAGCGCCGGTGCGGGCGCCCGGAGCACCCCGCCCTCGTCCCGGCTGACCCGATGGGTCACGCCGTCAACCTCCACCAGGTGAACCGGGCCGTGGGTCGCGGTGACCAGCCGATGGGTCCGGTCCCCCACCCGGATCCGCGCGTGCACGGCGTCGAGCCGCTCCAGCACCACGTCGTAGTCCCCGGTCCCGGGCAGGCTGACCTGGTAGCCGTCGCGACTGGTCCGGCAGACGGTCACCGGGGTCATGGTCCCGCGCAGCTTCAGCTCCACGGTGCGGCCGGACTCGTGCCGGAGCTGCGGTCGGCCGCCGTGCGCGGTGGCGAGGAACCGCTCGACCTCGGTGCGCTCGTCCTCCTCGTAGGTCTCGATGGCGGCAGCGATCAGCGCGACCCCGGAGTGCCGGTGCGACACCAGCCGGCCCTCGGCGCGTACCCGGTCGATCCAGCCGGTGTCGGCCCAGACCGGCTCACCGGTCATGACCTCGGGTTGGTCGAGAAGATCCAGCACGAAGCTCTTGTTGGTGACGCCGCCCTCGATCACGACGGTCGCCTCCAGCATCGCGCGCCGCAGTCGCGCCAGCGCCTGCTCGCGGTCGGCGCCCCAGGCGATGATCTTGGCGATCATCGAGTCGAAGGCGGCGGGGATGGTGTCACCCTCGGTGACGCCCGAGTCCACGCGGATCCCCGGCCCGGCCGGCAGCTCCAGCCGGGCGATCCGCCCGGGTGCGGGGGCGAAGTCGCGGTCCGGGTCCTCGGCGTTCAGCCGGGCCTCGACCGCGTGTCCGCGCTCGACCGGCCGGTCCCCGGTCAGCGGGATGCCGGAGGCGACCTGGATCTGCAGCGCGACCAGGTCGAGGCCGGTGACCTCCTCGGTGATCGGGTGCTCGACCTGCAACCGGGTGTTCACCTCGAGGAAGGCGAAGGTGCGGTCCTGCGGGTGGTACAGGAACTCGACGGTTCCCGCTCCGGCGTAGCCGACGGCCACGGCCAGCCGCTCGGCCGACGCCCGTAGTTCGGCGGTCTGCTCGGTGGACAGCAGCGGGGACGCGGACTCCTCGATCACCTTCTGGTTGCGGCGCTGGATCGAGCAGTCGCGCACCCCGACCGCCCAGGCCGTACCCTGCCCGTCGGCGATCAGCTGCACCTCGACGTGGCGGGCGCCGGTGACCAGCTTCTCCAAGAACACGACCCCGCTGCCGAACGCCCGCTCCGCCTCGTCGCGGGTGCGCTGGTAGGCGTCGGACAGCTCGTCGGCGGAGGCCACCTTGCGGATTCCACGGCCGCCGCCGCCGGCGGTCGCCTTGAGCATCAGCGGGTAGCCGATCCGGTCGGCCGCCTCCAGCGCCTCCTCGAGGGTGTCCACGCCGCCGCGGCTCCACGGGGCCACGGGCACGCCGACCTCCTCGGCGATCAGCTTGGAGCCGATCTTGTCGCCCAGCCGGCGCATCGACTCGGCGCTGGGCCCGATGAACGTGACCCCGAGGCGGTCGCACAGCTCGGCGAACGCGGGATCCTCCGCCACGAACCCCCAGCCGACCCAGCAGGCATCCGCCCGGGTGTCACGCAGCGCCTGCTCCAGTACGGCAAGGTCGAGGTAGGGGCGTGCCGAGGCGGGGCCGAGCAGGTGGGTCTCGTCGGCCTCGCGGACGAAGGCGGCGGCGCTGTCCACATCGGTGTAGAGCGCGATCGTGGTGATCCGGTCCAGCTCGCCGCCGACTCGCTCGTTCAGGTCGCGGACGGCATGGATGAGCCGCATGGCCGATTCGCCACGGTTCACGATGGCGATGCGCGAGATTGCAGAGTGTGTGTTCGGAGGCACAGGAGTGACCCTGCCACCTTCGGACCGTTACGCAACAGTACGGGGGGCGTATCTCACCCGCGTCGTCCGCCGCTGCGCTGCTCGGCACCCGGCCCGCGGCTGCGGGCGATCAGCGCGTCACTGGTGAATGTGGTCCTTGCCCGGGCCGCCGACGAGGCGGTCGACGCCGGGGCCTCCGCGCAGTGTGTCGCGTCCTCGGCCGCCGAACAGCGCGTCGTTGCCCCGCTGGCCCGTCAGCCAGTCGCTGCCGTGCCCGCCCAGGATGCGGTCCCGGCGGGGACCTCCTGCGACACGGTCGTTGCCATTGCCCGCGCACACCAGGTCCCTGCCGCCGGCGCCGGTGATCGTGTCGTCACCGGCCAAGGCGACGATCACATCCGCCGAACCGGTTCCGACCAAGGTGTCGGCGCCGGACGTGCCGACCATCGTGGCCGGGTGGCCCTGGCAGTCCGGAAGCTTCCGAACGGCCAACTTGAACCGCGCCTCGCCGGCGGGGTACAGCCCATTGGCGACCGTGACGGTGAAGGTGAAGCGGCCCAGCCTGCTGGGACGCCCGCCCAGGAGCCCGTCCGGACTCAGGGTGAGCCCGGGCGGCAGGGCGCCGGCGGTGACCGTGAACGTGCCCGCTGGAACGCCAACGCCGGACGTGAACTGGTGGAGGTACGGGAGGCCCACCCGGCCCACCGGGGGGACGGGCCCCGGCGTAGCTGGCGCCGCCCCGAGTTGCCCTTGCCCGTTTCGGCCCCAGCACTGGACCGTTCCCTCCGTCCGCGCTCCGCAGGTGTAGTCGATCCCGGCTTCGACCATCGTGAAGCTGCCGTCCGGTGGTGTCGCCTGGCCGTAGTCGTCGGACCCCCAGCACCTCACCGTTCCGTCGGTCTGTACCGCGCACGCCTGCTGGCTGCCGGTGCTGACCGTGCTGAAGGTGCCCGACGGCGGCGACGCCTGGCCGCTGTCGTTCAGTCCCCAGCAGACCAGTGTCCCGTCCGTACGTACTCCGCAGCTGAAGACGTACCCGGCGGAGACACTGATGAAGGCGCCGTCCGGTGGTGTCGCCTGACCATAGGTGTCGGAGCCCCAGCAGGCCAGCGTCTCGTCCGTACGTATCCCGCAACTGTGGTAGTGGCCGGCGGAGACCGTGGTGAACGTGCCAGCAGGCGGCGACGCTTCGCCCAGGCCGTTGCCGCCCCAGCAGGCCAGCGTGCCATCGGAGCGCACACCGCAGTTGTAGAAGTCGCCGGCGCTCACCGCATTGAACGTGCCGGTCGGCGGGGATGCCTGGCCGAAGCCGTTGGCACCCCAACAGGCGAGGGTGCGGTCGGAACGCAGGCCGCAGGTGTGCGACAGGCCAGCGGAGACCGCGGTGAAGGTGCCCCCCGGGGGTGAGGCTTGGCCGCTCGTGTCGGAGCCCCAGCAGGCCAACGTCAGGTCCGCGCGCACCATGCAGGTGTGACTGGATCCGGCGCTGACGGTCCCATTGGCGTTGCCCACGACCATGGCAACGGCCGCACGGGGCCCGCCGCCGGCGTGGAGGGCATCGGCAGCGGCGCCACTGGGGTGCAGGGCGACCATCGCCAAGCCCACGACGAGCAGGACCGCAACCCGCAGCGTACGGATTCGAGCACGGTGTCGCGCCACCATGTCGCACTTCCCTCGTTCGCGACCGACGCCGAGTGCCGGCCTGCGCGGGGCGATCAGCCCTCAACCGCGGATGGTCGTCCGTTCGGCAGCGGTTTGCAACAGGCAACCATGAGTGCGCCCTCGCGGGCCTGCAGGTGCTGGGGCTGCCCGCTGGGCGGCGGGACTAGGCCGGTTCGCGTCGCCGGGGGCGAGCCCGTACGTGTGCCCGCTCGCCCTGTTTGCCGAACAGGCTGAGGTACTCGACCGGACCGGAGCCCGTGGCGGCGAACCAGTGCGGCGTTCGGGTGTCGAACTCGGCGGCCTCGCCGGGTTGGAGGACGAGGTCATGCTCGCCGAGGACGAGCCGGAGCCGGCCGTTGAGGACGTACACCCAGTCGAAACCTTCGTGGGTACGCAGGTCTGGCTCGGCGTTGTCCCGGCCGGTGGGCAGGACGAACTTGTAGGCCTGGATCCCGCCCGGCCGGTTGGTCAGCGGCAGGATCGTGGAGCCGTCGCTGCAGGAGATCGGTCGCAGGTTGATCCGGGGGTTGCCGGTCGGCGGCGCGTCGACCAGCTCGCCCAGCGTGACCCCGTGCGCGCGGGCCAGCGGCAGCAACTGCTCGAGGGTGGGCCGGCGCAGGCCGGCCTCGAGCCGGGACAGCGTGCTGACCGAGATGCCGGTCTCCTCCGCCAGCTCGGCCAACGTCATCTCACGTCGTTGCCGGAGTTGCTTCAGCCGCGGCCCGACCGCGTCGAGCGTGCGTCCCGTCGAATCGCCCATGTCCTCGACTTTGCCATTCGGCAATGAACTTTGCGAATGCGGCGATCTGACCGGCAGGATCGGCAGCGGCGAGGAAGGAGGGCGGCGGATGGTGCATTCGTTCGACCGGGAGTATTGGGACCGGCACTGGCAGGGCGATCGGACCGACACAGCCGCCATGGCCGTCCTCCCGGCCAACCCGCATCTGGTGCTCGAGGTCGGCGGCCTGGCCCCTGGGACGGCCCTGGACGCCGGCTGCGGCGCCGGAGCAGAGGCGATCTGGCTGGCCTCGCACGGCTGGCAGGTCACCGCCGTCGACATTGCCGACGAGGCCCTCAACCGGGCCGGCTCGCGGGCCGCGGCGGCCGGGGTCACCAACCGGGTGGCGTGGGTCCGGGCGGACCTGTCCACTTGGGAGCCGGCCCACCGGTTCGATCTGGTGACGACGCACTACGCGCACCCCGCGATACCGCAGCTGGACTTCTACGACCGGATCGCGTCATGGGTGGCCCCCGGCGGCACGCTGCTGATCGTGGGACATCTCAGCCAGCACGCGCACCGCTCTGGCGCGCAGCTGGCACCTGGCGAAGAGGCACCGCCCGCCGCCGCGACAGTGACGGCCGACGCCATCAGGGCGCGGCTCGACCCGGCGCAGTGGGCCATCGTCACGGCCGAGCAATCGGAGCGGGCGCTGACCGGTCACGACGGGCGAGCGGGGTCGCTGCACGATGTCGTGGTCCGTGCGACCCGCCACCCGTGACCC
>CAZNCE010000073.1:8409-15350 GCA_964571285.1 uncultured Nocardioidaceae bacterium
CAGCGCGGTCGCGACGATCGTCGACGGCAGGGCTAATCCGGGCGATGGTCCGGGGCATTCGGGTTACCGTGGTGCCTCCTGGACCGAGGAGCGTGTGTGTCCACCTGGCCTGTTCTGCTGCACACGGCGATCGACGCGCGCGACTGCCGGGGTCTCGCCGAGTTCTACCGCCAGCTCCTCGGGCTGCGGTATCGCGACGGAGACGAGCCACCGCCGGACGGCAGCCCCGACGACGCGGACTGGCTGGTCCTGCTCGACGACCACGGCAACCGGGTCCTGACGATTCAGCGCAAGGAGAACACCACACCCCCGACCTGGCCGGCCGAGGAGGTGCCGATGCAGATGCACATGGACTTCAAGGTGCCCACCGTCGCGGACCTGGCACGGCACCGCGCCCGGGCGGAGGGACTGGGCGCCCGGCTGCTGTACGACCGCTCGCGCGACGAAGGCGAACCGCTCTACGTGTTGGCCGATCCGGCGGGGCACCCATTCTGCCTTCTCGTGCAGTAGGCGGCGACCCGTGTCGAGTGGCCGCCGTCGGCGCCCCCACGTGCACGAAGCCGCCGTCTATCGGCCGCTGTGGAACGAGCGGGATCCGCGGATCCCACCGCACCGGCGGAACTCCGAGTAGGCCATAGGGCAGTGTCCATGGGCGAACGCGATTGGGCCAGTCACCCCGCCTGCGGGGAGCAGAAGTCCCGACCTCGCCGGCAGCCGCTGTGAGCACGAGACGACCGCGCTCGTCAGCGGGTCCGGGCCACCAACCCACTCTCGTAGGCGACGATCACCGCCTGCACTCGGTCACGGACCTCGAGCTTGGCGAGCACATGCGCGACGTGGGTCTTAGCGGTCGCATCGCTGACCACCAGATCGGCTGCGATCTCGGCGTTCGACAGACCACTGGCCATCAGCACCAAGACCTCTCGCTCCCGGTTGGACAGCCGCGCCAGCCGGGGGTGCTCGGCCCCGGACTCGGGCGGATGGCGGAGGTACTGCTCGATCAGCCGACGCGTGATCTCCGGCGTGATCAGCATCTCCCGGCGCACCACCGCCCGGATGGCGTCGACCAGATCCTGCCGCGGCGTGTCCTTCAGCAAAAACCCACTGGCGCCGGCCTGGAGTGCCGAGTACACGTACACGTCGAGGTCGAACGTGGTGAGCACGACCACCCGTGGTTCCGGCTGCAAGCCGAGCCCGGTGATCTCACCGGTCGCGGCGATGCCGTCGAGCACCGGCATCCGGACGTCCATCAGCACCACGTCCGGCCGCGTCTGCCGCACGACGGTCACGGCTTCCCGTCCGTCCGCCGCGGTCGCGACCACCTCGAGGTCGTCGTACGCCGAGAGCATCACCGAGAGGGCCTCCCGGACCAACGCCTGGTCGTCGGCGATCACCACCCGGATCATGACGCTGCCTGGAGCGGCAGGCGCGCGTGCACCCGGAAGCCGTGCGGGTCGTGGTTGCCCACGGCCAGCACTCCCCCGCACAACTCGACCCGGGCCCGCATCCCGTCCAGACCGTGCCCGTGGCCGTCCCGCCCTGCGCCGTCCTGCCCTGCGCCGTCCTGCCCAGCGCCCTCCTGCCCAGCGCCGTCCTGCCCAGCCGAGACCGGAAGCCGGCCCTGGCCGTCGTCCACGATCTCGATCTCCAGGTCCGTCGCGGACCACCGCAGCGCGACGGTGACGTTCCGGCCGCCCGCATGGCGTGCGGCGTTGGTGAGCGACTCCTGGACCACGCGGTAGGCCGTCAGGTCCACGCCGGGAGGGAGCTCGACGGCCGTCCCCGCATGGCACACCCTGACGACCAGGCCGGCGGCCCGCATGCTGTCGGCCAGGTCCTCGATCGAGCCGATTCCCGGAAGCGGGGTCAACGCCGCATCGTCCCCGGTCTTGAGCACACTCAGCAGCCGCCTGAGCTCGGTCAGCGCGTCGCGGCCGATGCCGTCGATCCGACGAAGACGCTCCGCTGTCCCGGCGGGATCCTTGGCGAGTTGCACCTCGGCCGCGCCCGCCTGCAGCACCATCATCGACACTCCATGCGCGACCACGTCGTGCAGTTCGTGCGCGATCGTCACCCGCTGCAGCTCGGCCGCACGCTCCGCGGCACGCAGTTCCCGGGCGACCCGCTCCGACTCTGCCCTCTCGGCCGCCTCGGTGAGACTCTCCTCGTACAACCGCCTGGCCCGGATCCAGGATCCGGCCAGCCACGCGCCGAGCATGGTGGTGTCCCAGGCGAGCGCGTTGGCCAGGTCGCGCCACGACCGGTTGTCGGGATTGAAGGCCTCGTGCACCACGACGACGAGGGCGATGATCACGAGGGCCCCGACAGCCTCACGGCGCGTCCCGTGGCGGGCCACGGAGTAGGTCGCGACGAGCAGCGGGGTCAGGCTACCGGGGCCCTCGGTCGCCCCGAAGGCCACCGACCAGCCGACGGTGATCGCCGCGACGATGGCCAGCACGGCGAAGGGTGCCCGGCGGCGGAAGGCCAGCGAACCCGCCATCACGGCGTACGAGGCGGCGAGCCCACCCTCCGGACCGGGCAGGCTCGGCTCGGTCAGCACCGGGTACCAGACATCCGCCTGACCCAACGCCAAGACGCCGGCGGCGAGGGCCAGGTCCTGCACGGCGGCACGCCTCATGGGATCAGCGTAGGGCCGCGCGAGTGGGCGATTCCTCGGTTCCGCGGACGATTGTCGGATCCTCAGAAAGGATGAGCGAGATCACCCGTCGTCCCGACGCGCCGCCTCGACGTACGCCCCTAGCGTCGTTGCACCGGAACGCGGAAGGGAAGAGCCGATGACCATGACCGCCACCACGACGACAGCAGACGCGGCACGACTCCGGCAGGCGGGCCTCGCCGGCCTCACGATGCCTGTCCTGTTCATCGCCGTCGCTGCATTCCTTACCTGGGTCGAGTACGACTTCCTCAAGGCCCAGGGGATGGACCTGACCGAGGACTACGACGCCCGCATTCCGTGGCCGAGCGGGCTCGCGCGCGGTTCATGGGGCTGGCTGCAAACGGTCAACTTCTTGATCCTCGGGGCCTTGGCCGCGGTGTTCCTGCGGGGCCTGGTCACGCGGTTCCGGCGCGGCTGGGCGGCGCGGGTCGCCACGGCGTTCCTCGGGCTGTATGCCTTCGACGGCCTGCTCAACGCCATGCGGGTCGACCTCGGCGACGAGAACACGATCTGGGGCTGGACCCACTACGTCGGCTTCGGGCTGATCCACCTGTGCGTTGTCGTAGGCGTGCCGGCCGCGGGCCTGGCGCTTCGCCGTGATCCTGCGTTCCGCGGACTGTGGCAGGTCTCGTTGGCCTGGCCGGTGCTGTTGGTGGCAGCGCACATCGTGGGTGACGCTGCGGTTCCCGGTGCATTGGGGTTCGTTCCGGCGTTGTTGGTGCTGACCGGCTGGTTCGCCCTGGCCGGTCACCGGCTCCGCCGCATCGCCCGGAACCGCCAACCAGCCGTGGCGCAAGGCGGCCGGGTCACTGGCTCATCCTGATCCCGGTCGTGTCGGGCGACAACCGAACCCCACGGTCGGGATGTCGAACTCGGTTGCGCGGCTCCGTCCCCGGGGCGAAGGGTCCACCATGACGGCGTGGACCATGACATGGGGCGGAGGGACACGTCATGAAGAAGTTGATCGTCTGCACGCTGGTGTCGCTGGACGGGTACATCGCCGGCCCGGGCGGAAACGTGATGGTGCTGCCATTGGACCACTCGTTCAGCGACTACAACCTCGCCCGACTGCGCACCGCCGACACGCTCGCGCTCGGCGCGACCACTTTCCGGCAGTTCGTGGGCTACTGGCCGTCGATCGAGACTGACGTGGACCAGCCGCCGGTCGAACGCGAGATCTCCACAATCAACAATCGGATCGCCAAGGTCGTCGTGTCCGACTCGCTCACGCCCGACGAGACCGGCCCGTGGCGGGACACCACCGAGATCGTGCGGCGCGGTGCGGCGCATGAGCGGATCGCCCAGCTCAAGCATGGTGACGGAGGCGACATCGTCATGTTCGGCAGCGCAACCCTGTGGAACGACCTCCTGGCGGCCGGACTCGTCGATGAGCTGCACCTCATGGTCGGGGCCGGCGCGATCGGGGCCGGAGAGCCGGCGTTCCGGTCCTCGTTCGGCGGGCAAGCCTTCGGTGGCGACCTGAGTCTGATCGCGGTCAGCCAGCTCGACGGCTCTCCCAACGTGCTGCTGCGCTATGCCGTCGATGCCAACTGATCGTGGTCTGGTGGAGAGTCCTCACCGTCGCTTGGACATTCTGGATACCTCAGGTCACACCGGGCTCAACAGTGAGCGCTGCGTCGGCAACGGAACCTAGTGTTGACATCCCGTAGGAGGAGGTCCAGGCGCTGTGCGAGCCGCTGTCTCGGCACGGATCGCAGGACTGGCCCGTGGTGCCTGACCCGTTTCCGGGACCCTGTTCTGGGTTCACGCGTGCTGTTGAGGACGAACGCCTTCACGGTCCGGGCTGGTCGCCAGGGTCGCCGACCGCGCCGTACGGGGCCAGGTCCAGGCGTACCGCATGATGAGGGCGAGGAGGATCAGCTCCAGAACCACGCCGAGGCCGTAGAAGTACAGATAGAAGCCGCCCGCCACGTTGAAGACCGTGAAGGGGATGAAGAGGGAGGCCACGACCAGGTTCGTGATGCGGTTCACCCGCGCGGGCAGCGTCACCGACAGCACGACCATGAAGATCGGGATGGCCAGGGTGGTCAGCACGGTGACCGAGAAGGTCTGGGAGAGGTCGAACTCGAAGACTTTGCCGTCCAGGATGTCGTCGACCATGCCGGGCGTGTAGAAGCCGAGGATGTCCACGTAGGCGTACAGGAACATGAAGCTCGTCCACGCTGCGGCGAGCTTGGCTCCCACCGGCATCCGCTGGTCGTCCAGTGTGGCGGTGGTGGGTTGACGTGTACTCATCATGGGCTCCGTTGTCGTGGCGAGGATCGGTGAGTCCACGATCGCCGAGGCCGGCGGCGGGCACACCGGCCCGGAGGCCGGAGTTCACCTGGCCGATGACATGGTGCCTGTCTCGTACTTTCGGCGGGAACGCCGAGGCGCGCCGATCCCTAGGCTGGAGCCGTGGTCACCGTCCGGCGCTCCATCTGGCATGAGCCGCGGTCTGCTGACCCCCCACCCATCGGTCGGCTCGACTGGCTACTGGTGGGCGTGTTCGCGGCCGCCGCCCTGGTCGAGGGCGTCGTTCGGCCGGGCTTGGTCTGGCGCCCCCTGGTGACGGTGCTCGCCCTGGCACTGGTGCCTGCGCTGCTCTGGCGACGGGGTCGCCCCCTGATCGCCGCTCTGCTCGGATGGGGCGTCGCCGGGCTGCTCTCGGTTCTCCAGCTGGCTGCGGACGCCGGGGACCTTGGCCTCTACTCCATGATGGCCGTCCTGATCCTGCTCTACTCCCTGGTGCGGTGGGGCTCGGGTCGGGAGATGGTCTTGGGGACGGCGTTCGTGACAGTCGTCGTCGGGGTGGGGATGTACGCCGCCTCCGCGGGCTGGGCTGACGTTTTCGGCGGAAGCGTCCTGCTGTTGCTGTTCGTCGCCCTCGCGGCGGTGTTCCGCTACCGCGCGGCCCTCTGGCAACGCCAACAGCGCGAAATCCGCAATCAGGAGCGGGTGGCGCTGGCGCGCGAGCTGCACGACACTGTGGCCCACCACGTCTCGGCCATCGCGGTGCAGGCGCAGGCCGGTGGCGTGGTGGCCGGCATCCAACCCGAGAAGGCTGCCGAAGTCCTGGCCGCGATCGAGTCTGAAGCTTCGCGAACCCTGGCCGAGATGAGATCCATGGTGCGAGTGCTGCGCGAAGAGGAAGCCGTCGCCTACTCACCGCGGATGGGTGTCGCGGACCTGCCTGCGCTGGCGCGCGCCGATGCGACGCCCACCGTCGAGGTCTCGCTGGACGGTTCGTTGACCCGTCTGGCACGACCCGTGGACGCCGCGCTCTACCGGCTGGCGCAGGAGTCGCTGACCAACGCCGTACGGCACGCCCGGAGCGCGACCCGCGTCGGGATCGACGTACGCCGGGAGGGTGACGCCGTCCGGCTGCGTGTCAGCGACGACGGACAGACCGAGCCAGGGCAAGCCCCAGAGCCTGGGTTCGGCCTGCTGGGTATGGCCGAACGCGCCCAGCTCCTCGGTGGATCGCTCTCCGCGGGACCGGGGCCCCAGGGTGGCTGGGTGGTCGAGGCCGTGCTGCCGGCGAAGGAGCTGGCATGAGCATCCGTGTTGTCGTAGCCGACGACCAGGACTTGGTCCGGACCGGGCTGGTGATGATCCTCGGCGCGCAACCCGACCTCGAGGTCGTGGGGGAGGCAGTCGACGGGCTCGCGGCGCTCGACCTGGCGACGCGGCTGCGTCCTGATGTCCTTCTCGTCGACATCCGGATGCCCGGGCTCGATGGCGTCGAAGTGACGCGGCGCCTGGCCGGGCCAGACGTGACGGACCCGATGGCGGTCGTCGTGATCACCACCTTCGACCTCGATGAGTACGTCCTCGGCGCCCTACGCGCCGGCGCCCGCGGCTTCCTGCTCAAAGACGCCGGGCCGGAGCTCCTCGTGCAGGCCATCCACGCGGCGGCCAACGGGGATGCGCTGATCGCCCCCAACGTCACCCGCCGACTGTTGGCGACCTTCGCCGACCAGGCTCCGGTGGTACCAGTGCAGCCCATCGACCCGCTCACCAAGCGTGAGGAAGAGGTGCTCGCGCTGGTGGCACAGGGCCGGACCAACGCCGAGATCGCCACCGAGCTCTTCGTCGGCCTGAGCACGATCAAGACCCACGTCGCATCGTTGATGACCAAGCTCGGCGCCCGCAACCGCGTCGAGATCGCGATGTGGGCATACGACACCAGGCGCGTGAGAGCCGACTAGTGGGTACCGATCGCAGCCCGAACCCCATTCTCATTCAACCCGGGGTTGGCCTC
>CAZNCE010000074.1:0-3393 GCA_964571285.1 uncultured Nocardioidaceae bacterium
CAACCCCGTCCTCGATCCCGTTGCTGCGGAAACCTGGCCACGGGGATGCCGCCGGGCCATACGACGATGTGTAGCTTTGTCGACTTACTGACTCAGCGTCCTGTGGATGGGTGGGGAAATCTGTGGACAACCCACGGTGGGATGTCCCCTGCTCATCCTGTGGATAACGCTGCGACGGGTCGGCGGTCGCCCCAGCCCCGTCCGACGCGTCTCCGGCCGGGGCATTCTCGTCGAGGGCCGGGACCAGGGACGGGTCCACGGTCACCGCGATGTGGATCGAACGTCCGAGCTCCTCGCTCAGCATCTCCTCGATCTGCGAGCGCAGCCGGGTCTCGAACTGGGTGCGGGTGAACTCCTCGGGCACCGCCACCACCGCGGTGTTGTCGTGCAGGGCGATCGGGCTGCTGGCGATCAGCCAGGCGCGCTGGCTCGGCACGAGGTTGTCGATCAGCTCCTGCCAGATGATCTCCAGGTCCCGCTGCGCCGACTCCTGGCTGGCCGGCTCCACCGGCTCCGGCTGCCGGGCTGAACCGTCCGCGGAGGTGGTGCCCGTCTCGTCCACGCGCTTCTCCCGTCGCCGCTCGTGCGGACATCTTCTGCCGCACCCCATCCCGGTTCACTGCCGCCCGGGCCTGCCGGCGTGCCCAGGGCAGGCAAGCATGACGGGGTTGCTCCACACCTTTGTCCACAGGGTGTGCATGCACCTCGGCATGCGCCAAACCAGTGAGGTGACGCGGGACGCTAACAACCTCCGTCGGGTTCGCCAACCCATCATCCACAGGGTTCAATCGGTGAGCCGGGCTCGTCCGTGATCAAGGTCAGTGTTGTCCGGTGGGGTGATTAAGGCCATAACCATGCCACACGTTCGGGCCGCTACGGCGTGTCGCCCCCCGAACCGTCCGGATGACGATCAGACTGGTGGGTTCGATACCGCCCGCGCCCGGCCCGCGAGCGGCCCGGCGACCGCCTGGTTCCCGGATCGATCCGGTTTGACCCTCCTGTCGGCGACCGCGTACCGTGGTGCGGTCGGCAGATTTGTGTCGACTGGTGCCGCATGTCCACGGACTGGAGTCCTCGCCCGCGGGTGGGCGGTGCCTGTCGCGCCCGCCGGCCCTCGAATTTCCTGCCCGATAGCAGATCCGGAGCAAGACAGTGAGCAAGCGTACGTTCCAGCCGAACAACCGACGGCGCGCCCGCAAGCATGGGTTCCGCGTGCGCATGCGTACCAGAGCCGGACGCGCGATCCTGGCCGCTCGGCGCGGCAAGGGCCGCAAGAGCCTCTCGGCCTGACCGATCCACCGGTCCTCCCGGTGCCGCATGCAACCGAGCAACGGATCACCCGCAGCGACGACTTCAACCGGGTGCTGCGCCACGGCACGCACGCCGGTCGCGGCACACTCGCGGTGCACCTGTTGCTGCCCGCAATGACTCCCCACTCGCGCGGATCGGCCGCTGACGACGTGGCGCCGCCCCGGTTCGGGCTGATCGTGCCCAAGCCGGTCGGCAACGCCGTCGCCCGCAACCGGGTCGCGCGCCGGCTGCGCCACCTGATGCGTCCACTGCTGGCCGACCTGCCACTCGGCGCCCTCGTCGTGATCCGGGCTCGGCCGGCCGCGGCAACCGCCGGGCCCGAGCTCGGCGTCGACCTGGTGCGGGCGCTGGCCGGCGCCCGCGGGAAAGCCGACCGCGGCGGGTCCGCGTTGGTGTCGTCATGAAGTACCTGCTGATCGGCCTGCTGCGGGTCTACCGCATGTTCATCAGCCCGCTGTACGGGCAGGTCTGCCGCTACTATCCGTCCTGCTCCGCGTACGCGCTCGAGGCGGTGCAGCGGCACGGGGCGCTGAAGGGCAGCTGGCTGGCCGCCCGCCGGCTGGCCCGCTGCCACCCGTGGGCCGCCGGTGGGTACGACCCGGTGCCGGGCCACGAGGAGACCACCGATCGGGCGGGGGACGGCGGCCCGGGCGACCCCACCGCTTCCCTCCCCGCGACTGAAAGCCCGGCGGCGGAGACCGCCGCGACTGGACGAGGTGCTGCGTGATCGACTTCTTCAAGGCCGTCGGGTCGGCGATCATGACGCCGCTGTACTACCTGACGTCGTTCATCATGACGTCGTTCCACAGCCTGTTCACCAGCATGTTCGGCGAGAGCCACCCGGCGCAGGGCGCGGCCTGGGCGCTGTCGATCATCTGCCTGACCATCGTCATCCGGATCCTGCTGATCCCGCTGTTCGTGAAGCAGATCAAGTCCAGCCGGAACATGCAGCTGCTGCAGCCCAAGGTGCGTGAGCTGCAGAAGAAGTACGGCCACGACCGGGAGCGTCTCGCCCAGGAGACGATGGCGCTGTACAAGGAGACCGGCACCAACCCGTTCGCCTCGTGCCTGCCGATCCTGCTGCAGATGCCGATCTTCCTGGCCCTGTTCCGGCTGATCGACCGGGCCAGCAAGTCCAACTACGAGCCGGTCGGCGTCCTCACCTCCGACCTGGCCAAGTCGCTGCAAGACGCGACCCTGTTCGGCGCCCAGATCTCGGACCGCTTCCTCGGGGCCACCGCGCTGCACACGCAGATCCTGGCGTTGGTGCTGGTGGTCTGCATGACCGCCACCACGTTCACCACCCAGCGGCAGCTGATGAGCAAGAACATGCCGCCGGACGCGATGAAGGGCCCGTACGCGCAACAGCAGAAGATGCTGCTGTACGTGCTGCCGGTGGTGTTCGCCGTCGGTGGCATCGCGTTCCCGATCGGGGTGCTGCTGTACTGGACCACGTCGAACCTGTGGACGATGGGCCAGCAGTTCTACGTGATCCGGAACAACCCGGCCCCCGGCACGCCCGCCGCCCGGGCCAAGGCGGAGCGGGACGCGAAGCACGGCAAGGGGCCGCTCGTGGAGGCCGAGCCGGAGGAGGACGCTGGCCCGCAGGTCCGGCGCCAGCAGCCCAAGCGGCAGTCACGCAGCGAGCGCAAGCAGCCGGGCGGGCCGAAGCAGTCTGCCGGCGGTGCCGCCAGTGGGTCGGCCAGTGGGTCCGGCGGGCCGAGTGGCGGTGCGGACGCCCCGGCCGACGCGGCGGCGGAGAACACGTCCTCCGCGCCGTCCGCCGAGCCCGAGCCGAAGGTGACCCGGCAGCCGGCCCCCAGGAACAAGTCGAAGCCGCAGCAGGGGCAACAGAAGCGGAAGACGACCAGCCAGCAGCGAAGTTCCGGATCGTCCAGCGGCCGCCGGCCCAGCGGGCGGTCCGGCAAGAAGCGGCCGAAGAGGTGACCCGGCGCCGCGGGCGCCGATGACACGCGAGGAGCACAGCGTGAGCGAGAGTCCAGCGACCGAAGCAGAGTCGACGGTGGGCACCGATGGCGGGCCTGCGCCCGACCACCCCGCGCCCGACCACCCCGCGCCCGA
>CAZNCE010000074.1:3493-15339 GCA_964571285.1 uncultured Nocardioidaceae bacterium
GCCGACCGGCACGTCGTGGTCTCCCCCGCCTGACCGGCCCCGCCTGACCGGCCCCACGCGGTGCGGCAATCCGACCGTGCATACCAGCCCGCGACCTGGTGGATCACCGATGACCACTGTTCCACGTGAAACCACGCCGCCGCCCGAGGCCGCGTTGCTGTTCGGTGACCGGCTCCCGCTGGTCGTCGCGTTCGCCGAGTTGCTGTCCGGGCCGGGGGTCGAGCGCGGCCTGCTGGGTCCCCGCGAAGCACCGCGGCTGTGGGATCGGCATCTACTCAACTGCGCAGCGATCGCGGAGAGCATCCCAGTCGGCGCCTCGGTGGCCGATGTCGGCTCCGGTGCTGGCCTGCCGGGTGTGGTGCTGGCGATCCTGCGTCCGGACCTGCGGATCACCGCGATCGAGCCGCTCCTACGCCGCAGCCGGTTCCTGACCGAGGTGGCCGAGGAACTGCCGCTCCCGAACCTGCTGGTGCTCCGTGCCCGCGCCGAGGACGCACCCCGGCTGTTGCGCGCCGAGACGGGTTCCGACGAATGGCCGCCGGGCTCGCACGGCACACTCCCCGCCGACAGGGCACCGGAGCGCCCGACCGACCGGGTCACCCACACCCGGTTCGACGTCGTCACCGCCCGCGCGGTCGCCCCGCTGGAGCGGCTGGCCGGCTGGTGTCTGCCCTTGGTACGTCCCGGGGGGCAGCTGCTCGCGATGAAGGGGCAGCAGGCACAACAAGAGCTCGACCGGGCCGAGCGCCGGCTGGTCGAACTGGGCGCCGTGCGGTGGGGGGTGCGCCGCCAGGACGGCAGCAGCGTCACGCCGGGCGGAGACCCCACAGGCGTGCGCCTCGACCCGCCAACCGTGGTCGTCGTGGTGCAGCAGGGGCCGCGGACGGTGTCGACGGGCAGCGGTAGGCTCGCGCCGCGGCGGCGGAGCCCCAGAGCTCGACCCGGCCGACCGGGTCGCCGACCGGGTCGCCGTCCGGGGGACGGCCGGAGCCGCTGACCGGCGGTTCGGCGCACCGGAGCACGGTGGATCGTTGGGCATGGCGTCCGGCGACGGCGAGTCGAGGGCGGCCGAGGAGAGGAACGAGGAGGGCCGGCACGTGGCGGCAGAGCGGCAGCACTCCAGCGGGCTCGGATGGCCGGACCCCGCGGAGCAGACGGCGAGCGGCCTCGGGTGGCCGGACCGCGACTCGGACGCGTCCAGCGAAGCACCCGCATCCGCGGCCGCACCCGACGCCCCAGAAGCCAGCGCCCCCGGTGCCCCCGACCCCGGCGACAGCGCCGGTGGTGCCGGCGGCGAGGTGGCCGTCGCCGCCGACCCGGCCCCGGCCGCGGAGCCGGCGCCACCCGAGCGCGTTTCACGTGAAACCAGCTCGGACGACGCCGCCACGGTCGAGCCGACACCGCGCAGCGGGCACCAGCAGGTTTCACGTGAAACCGCGGCGCCCGCCGACGCCGCGGACGACACGCCGCCGGCGAACCCGGGCCCGGCCCCGTCGGCGGGAGAAACTGGAGTCGTGTCGAACGCCGCGGTCGCCTATCGCTTCGGACCCGCCCGGGCGCCGGGCTCCCGCCCGCGCACCGCTGCGGAGATCGCCGCCGCGGGTTCCGACCCGGTGGCCTCCCCCGCGACCGCTCCGGCGAGCTCGGCCCCGACCGCCGGGGCGACCGGTGTCAGCAGCCCGGGCACCGGGTTCGGGGCGGCCGGGGCCGCGCTGGACCCGTCCACTCCGCTGGCCGCCGAGGTCGCTGCCCAACTCTCGCGCGTGCTACCCAGCCGCGCACCGGTGCCGCGTCCGCCCGAGACCCGCGTCCTGGTGGTGGCCAACCAGAAGGGTGGCGTCGGTAAGACCACGACTGCGGTGAACCTGGCGGCCGCCCTGGCGCAGCGGGGGCAACGCGTGCTGGTGGTCGACCTCGACCCGCAGGGCAACGCCTCCACCGCGCTCAACGTCGAGCACCCGCCGGGGACGCCCAGCTCGTACGACGTGATCGCCGACGGCAAGGCGATCGCGGAGGTGGTCCAGGAGACGCCCGAGACCCCCGACCTGCATCTGGTGCCGGCCACCATCGATCTGGCGGGGGCCGAGATCGAGCTGGTCTCGATGGTCGCGCGCGAGTCCCGGCTCCGGCGCGCGCTGGACGCGTTCCTCGCCGAGACCGAGGCCGCCGGGCGGCGTTACGACTACGTGCTGATCGACTGCCCGCCGTCGCTGGGCCTGCTCACGGTGAACGCGCTGGTGGCGGGCCGCGAGATGTTGATCCCGATCCAATGCGAGTACTACGCCCTGGAGGGCGTCAGCCAACTGCTCAAGAACATCGAGCTGATCCGCGAGCACCTCAACCCCGAACTGCGGATCTCCACCGTGCTGCTCACCATGTTCGACGCGCGTACCCGGCTAGCCGCCCAGGTCGCCCAGGAGGTGCGTGGCCACTTCGGTGCGGCCGTGCTGCGAACGGCGATCCCGCGCTCGGTGCGGATCTCCGAGGCACCGAGTTACGGACAGACCGTGATCACCTACGACCCGGCCTCGCCCGGCGCGCTCAGCTACCTGGAGGCGGCCCGCGAACTGGCCGCCGCCGGAGGAGGCCCGGAGGAGCCGGCGACCGCATGACCCCACCGATGGAGGCTGTGTGAACACCCGACGAGGCCTGGGCCGTGGTCTGGGCGCCCTGATCCCATCCGGCGGTGCCCACCTGACCGACGGGCGACCCGCGCAGTCCGCCGAGCTCGACACCCCGTCGAGTCCGGGCACCGACCAGGGCGGCGCTACCGATGTCGGCCCGCCGTCTGCCTCGACGCAGTGGGACGCGGAGCCGGCGTCCGGGCACCCGACAGCCGCGGCCGCCGGCGACGGGCTGCGGCCAGTGGAGGGGGCCAGCTACCGGGAGGTCCCGGTGGCGTCCATCGTCCCCAACCCACGACAGCCGCGCGCCGCGTTCGACGAGGAGGCGATGGCCGAGCTCGTGCACTCGGTCCGCGAGGTCGGACTGCTGCAACCGGTCGTGGTGCGCCCGTCCGACGACGGCTACCAGTTGGTGATGGGGGAGCGGCGCTGGCGGGCCAGCCGGCAGGCCGGCCTGGAGACCATCCCCGCGATCGTGCGCGACACGATGGATGACGATCTGCTCCGTGACGCGCTGCTGGAAAACCTGCACCGTGCCGAGCTGAACCCGCTGGAGGAGGCGGCCGCCTACCAGCAGCTGCTCGACGACTTCGGCTGCACCCACGACGAGCTGGCCGGTCGGATCGGGCGGTCCCGTCCGCAGATCAGCAACACGCTGCGGCTGCTGCGGCTCAGTCCGGCCGTCCAGCGCAAGGTCGCCGCCGCGGTGCTGTCGGCCGGTCACGCCCGCGCGTTGCTCGGGGTGGAGGATGCGGAGGCGCAGGATCGGCTGGCCGGCAGGGTGGTGGCCGAAGGGTTGTCGGTGCGCGCGCTGGAGGAGCTGGTGGCGCTCGGAGAATACGGCCCGGGGCAGGCCGCACCGCGGGCACGCCGGCAGCGCCCGGTGGCGCCCGGCCTGCGAGACATCGCCGACCGGCTGTCGGAGCGGTTCGAGACGCGGGTGAAGGTAGACCTGGGCAAGACCAAGGGCAAGATCACCGTGGAGTTCGCCAGCCTCGAAGACCTGGAGCGGATCGTCTCCGAGATGGACCCGGGCGGATCACGGCCGGCGGGCTAGCGTCAGCCGGCGCCACCGATTAAGCAATTTGTCGACTTATCGTCTCATCGCCTGATCGACGAGTTGCCCGCAGACCTGGGACAGCTCGAGCCCGGCCGCGTCGATCGCCAGCGGCACCAGCGAGGTCTCGGTCATGCCCGGTGCCACGTTCACCTCGAGGAACCACACCCGGCCGTCGTCGCCGACGATCAGGTCGGACCGGGACAGGTCACGCAGCCCGAACACACGATGTGCGGTGACGGCCGCCGTCGCACACGCCGCGGCGGCCTCGTCGTCGATCTTGGCCGGCACCAGGAACTCGGTCGAACCGGCGGTGTAGCGGGCGCTGTAGTCGTACACGCCACCGTCCGGCCGGATCTCCACCGCCGGCAGGGCGCGTGGCCCGCTGTCATCGTCGAGCACGGTCACGGTCACCTCGGTGCCGGACACGAACTGCTCGATCATCGCCACCGGCGCATAGGCGAAGCAGTTCACCATCGCCGCGGGCAGTTCGCCGGCGGTGCGCACCACCGTGCAGCCCAGCGCCGACCCGCCGCGGGCCGGCTTCACCACCAGCGGCAGCCCGAGCCGGTCGACGAGTGCGGTCATCAGCGCCTGGGCACCGAGCTCGCGGAACGTCTCCTCGGGCAGCGTCACAGAGGGCGGCGTGGACAGCCCGGCGTCCGCGGCGACGGTCTTGGCCACCGGCTTGTCGAAGGCGATCCGGCAGGCGGCCGGTGGTGAGCCGACGTACGGCATCCCGACCAGCTCCAGCACCTCCCGCAGCGCCCCGTCCTCGCCGACTTCACCATGCAGTAAGGGAAAAACGCACGCCGACGGGTCGCGCCGCAGCGTGGTGACCAGGGCGGCGTCCACATCGCGTTCCTCGACGTGGTAGCCGACCGAGCGCAGCGCCTCGGCCACCCGGCGACCCGAGCGCAAGGACACGTCCCGCTCGTGCGACAGCCCACCGGCGAGTACGAGGACGGAGTGGTCCATCAGGCTCCTCGATCAGCTCAGGTCGGGGTTGGGGGTGTCGTAGGACTCCACCGCGCGATGCCCGGTCTCGCCGAACACCTCGCGCAGCCCACGCTCTTGGTCGATCACCCCGGCCAGCCGGCGCACCCCCTCGCGGATCCGGTCCGGATCGGGGAAGCAGTACGACAGCCGCATGCACGAGGAGCCGAAGTCGTCGGCGTAGAAGGCGGTCCCGGGCACGTAGGCCACGCGCGAGGTGACCGCGCGGGGCAGCATCGCCTTGGCGTCCAGGCCCTCCGGCAGCGTCAGCCAGACGTAGAACCCGCCGTCCGGCACCGTCCAGGTGGTGCCCTCGGGCATCAGCTCGTCCAAGGCGCCGAGCATCGCGTCGCGCCGCTCCCGGTACATCTCCCGGAACTGCTTGATCTGACCCTGCCAGTCGGTGTTCGCCAGATACGACGAGACGACGTACTGGCTGAGGTTCGGGGGACACAGCGTGGCCGACTCCTGGGCCAGCACCAGTTTCTCGCGCACCGCGTGCGGCGCCAAGGCCCAACCGACCCGCATGCCCGGCGCGAACGTCTTCGAGAACGAGCCCAGGTAGATCACCCGCTCGTCCTCCTCGGCGCGCAGCGCCGGTCGGGGGTCGGCGTCGAACCCGAGCAGGCCGTACGGGTTGTCCTCCAAGATCAGCAGGTCGTGTTCGCGGGCGATCGACAGCACCTCCGCGCGGCGCTCCACCGACAGCGAGACCCCGGCGGGGTTGTGGAAATTCGGGATCGTGTAGAGGAACTTCACCTGGCGGCCGTTGGAGCGCTGCACGGCCAGCGCCTCGCGGAGCAGGTCGGGGCGCAGCCCGTGGTCGTCCATCGCCACGTGCACCACGTCGCACTCGTACGCCCGGAACACGCCCAGCGCACCCACGTAGGACGGCGCCTCGCAGATCACCACGTCCCCGGGATCGCAGAACACCCGGGTCACCAGGTCGACCGCCTGCTGCGAGCCGACGGTGACCACCACGTCATCGGGATGCGCCTCGATGCCCTCCAGTGCCATCACCGTGCAGATCTGCTCGCGCAGCTCCGGCACGCCCTGACCGGAGCCGTACTGCAGCGCAACCGTGCCGTGCTTGGCGATCAGGTCGGCCAGGTGCCCGGCCAGCGGATCCAGCGGCAGCCCGGAGATGTTGGGCATCCCGCCGGCCAGCGAGACCACCTCGGGCCGGTTGGCGACGGCGAACAGCGCCCGGATCTCCGATGCGGTCATGCCGCGGGTGCGGGTGGCGTAGCGGTCGACGTAGCTGTCCAGCCGGGTGTGTTGGCTGATCCGTTCAGGCTCGGACATGAGGGCTCGATTCTGGGCGCACTAAAGTTGTCCGCGACGATTGTCTCTCGCTTGCTGGTGGAGTCCGCGTTGGGTACGCAGATCGGACACCTGGTGTCGCGCCGGAGCGGCCGCTGATGGGCCGCCGGATCGTCAACCTGACCCTGGACAACATCGGCGACCTGCCTGCGCACTGCCGAAGCTGCGTGTTCTGGGAGCTCGACCCGCTGTCGGCCCGCCGGGCGGTCGAGTCCGGTGACCCGCGGCTGGAGAAGGAGGCGTGGCTGTCCGCGGAGCTGCTGGAGTGGGGCTCGTGTGGCCGGGTGATCTACGTCGACGGGGTGTGCGCCGCCTACGTGACGTACGCGCCGCCGGCACACGTCCCGCGATCGTCGTCGTTCCCCACGTCACCGGTGAGCCCGGACGCCGTGCAGCTGATCACCGCGCAGGTGGCGGACGAATACCGCGGGCAGGGCCTCGGCCGGGTGCTGGTGCAGACCGTGGCCAAGGACCTGCTCAAGCGCGGCGGGATCAAGGCGATCGAGGCCTTCGGGGTGACCGAGTCCTACGTCGGCCGGACCCCCGGCGGGCCGTACTGCGTGGTGCCGGCGGCGTATCTGTCCGCGGTCGGCTTCAAGACGGTGCGGCACCACCACCGGTTCCCCCGGATGCGCCTGGAGCTGCGGACCACGGTCAGCTGGCGCGAGGACGTCGAGGTCGCGTTGGAGCGGTTGCTGGGCTCGATGCGGCCGGAGCGGGTGCCGGCCGCGCCGATGCCCGGCTCCGGCTGACTCCGGCCGCGATCAGCCGCCGATGACGACGTCGAGCTCCTTGAGCAGCGCCGCCTTCGGCTTGGCGCCGACGATGGTCTTGACGACCTCGCCGTTCTGGAACAGCGCCATCGTGGGGATGCCGGTGACGCGGTACTGAGCCGGGGTCTGCGGGTTCTCGTCGACGTTCATCTTGAGGATCTGCAGCTTGTCGCCGTGCTCGGCCGCGATCTCCTCGAGGATCGGCGCGACCTGGCGGCAGGGGCCGCACCACTCGGCCCAGAAGTCCACCAGGGTGGGCTTGTCGGCCTTGAGGACGTCGGCGGTGAAGTCGTTGTCGGTGACGCTGGCGAGCTGGGCCACGGTCGGTGCTCCTTCGGTTCGTTCGGCGATGGGTGGGGCAAGTAGATCAGGCACCGGGGACAGTGACCGGCTCGGTTGCCTGGCCGGCGAGCGTGTCCTCGCGGCTGTGCGCCTCCACGGCCTCGGCGGCGGTGGCGGAGGCGTCGCCGGCGGTCGAGGCCTCGTGGTCGAGGGCGGCCAGGTAGCGCTCGGCGTCCAGGGCCGCGGCGCACCCGGTCCCGGCCGCGGTCACGGCCTGACGGTAGATGTGGTCCACCAGGTCACCGCACGCGAACACGCCCTCGAGGCTGGTCTTCGTGCTCGGCGCGTCCACCAGGACGTACCCGTCCTCGTTGATCTCGAGCTGGTCGCGGAACAGCTCCGACCGCGGGTCGTGGCCGATCGCGACGAACAGGCCGGTGACGGCGAGCCGCCGCTCTTCCCCGGTCTCGGTGTCGGTCAGGGTGAGCCCGGTGACCGAATCGTCGCCGTGGATCTCGGAGACCACGGAGTTCCAGGCGAAGCCGAGCTTGGGGTCGGCGAACGCCCGCTCCTGCATGATCTTGCTGGCGCGGAGCTCGTCGCGGCGGTGCACGAGCGTCACCTTGGACGCGAACCGGGTGAGGAAGGTGGCCTCCTCGATCGCCGAGTCGCCGCCGCCGACGACCGCGATCTCCTGGTCGCGGAAGAAGAATCCGTCACAGGTGGCGCACCAGCTCACGCCTCGACCGGACAGCCGGTCCTCGCCGGGCAGCCCCAGCCTGCGATAGCCGGAGCCGGTGGCCAGCACGACCGCACGGGCACGATGCTCGGTGCCCGCGCCGTCGACCACGGTCTTGACCGGACCGGTCAGGTCCACGGCGGTGACGTCATCCGGCACCAGCTCGGCACCGAACCGCTCGGCCTGGCCGCGCATGTTGTCCATCAGGGCGGGGCCCATGATGCCCTCGGGGAAGCCGGGGAAGTTCTCCACGTCGGTGGTGTTCATCAGGGCGCCGCCGGCGGTCACCGATCCCTCGAAGACCAGTGGGCGCAACTGCGCCCGGGCGGCGTAGATCGCGGCGGTGTAGCCAGCCGGTCCGGAGCCGATGATGATTACGTCACGTACGTCCGTCACAACACTCACTTCGTCCGAATTGTTCGGTCCCACGGTTGCGGCGCCGTCGATGCGAGCACGGCGCCGCCGTAGGTAGTAACCGATCCTAAACGGGCAGCATTCCCGCAGCCGTCGTGACTAACCGGTGGACGGACGGCCGAGGTGGGTCGGCCGGCCGCGGCCACGCCCAGCCGGCCCACCGGATCGGTCGATCAGGTGGCGCGTCGCATCGCCCGGCCGCCCACCAGCAGCCCCACCGCCAGCACCGCCAGCGCCGCCACCACGCCGTACGCCACCGTGGCGGTGGCCACCTGGCCGTTGAACAACTCGCGCTCAGCGTCGACGACGTAGGTCAGCGGGTTCAGCCGGCTGGCGGTGCGCAGCCACCCGGGGCCGTCGTCGACCGGGAGCAGCATCCCCGCGAGCAGCAACACCGGGAACAGCAGGGTCTGCTGGACGGTCCAGAACAACCAGTCCCGATCCTTGGCGGCCAGCGCCAGCGCGTACGACAGGGCGCCGAGGCCCACCGAGAACGCCGCCAGGATCGGCAGCCCGATCAGGGTGCCGCCCAGGTGCAGGTCGAACCCGAAAGGCGTCACCACCGCGACCACGATCGCGGCCTGGACCAGCATCGGGGCGACCTCCTTGAGCGCCCGGCCGACCACCAGCGAGTGCCGGGGCAGCGGCGCGACCAGCAGCCGCTCGTGCGAGCCGGTCTGCATCTCGCCCAGCAGATTGGACCCGGTCATGGAGGCGCCCATCAGGCACGACATCACGATGATGCCGGGCACGAACCACTGCAGGGCGCCGCCCTCGAGACCGGGTACGTCTTTGAGCAGCGGCGCGAACAGGGCCAGGAAGAACAATGGCTGGATCATGCTGAACACCACGGTGAACGGGTCTCGCAGCAGCGGTCGCAGCTCGCGGGTGAAGATCAGCCGGGTCGCGGCCGGTCCGCCGATCCGGGGCGACGCCGGACCCGGGCTCTGGCTGATCGGGGCGGTGATGCTCATGCGGACACCTCCTCGAGCTGGTCGGTCTGGTGCTGGTCGTTCTGGTGCTGGGCGGTCGGAGGCTCGGCGCCGACCGCGTTGTCCTCCCGCAGACTGCGGCCGGTGAGGCCGAGGAACACATCGTCGAGCGTCGGCCGCGCGGCCTCCGCGGAGACGACCGTGAGGTTCGCGCCGGCCAGTTCCGCGAGCAGCCGCGGCAGCAGCCGGGCGCCGTCGACCACCCGTAGGTCCAGCCGGCTGTGCTGCCGTTGCACGGCGGCGCGGGCGTCCGCGCGCAGCACCACCGACTCGGCCGCGGCGGCCGCATTCGGGTCGGTGAGTTCCAGCCGCACCCGATCGCCAGCCAACTCGGACTTGAGCCGCTCCGGCGTGTCGTCGGCCACCACGCGGCCGTGGTCGACGACCACGACGCGATCGGCGAGCCCGTCGGCCTCCTCCAGGTAGTGGGTGGTGAGCACCATCGTGGTGCCGTGCCGGGCGTGCAGGTCGCGGATATGGGCGTGCAGGTTGGCGCGGTTCTGCGGGTCCAGCCCGGTCGAAGGCTCGTCCAGGAATAGCAGTCCGGGAGCGTGCACCAGCCCCATCGCGATGTCGAGCCGGCGCCGCTGGCCACCGGACAACTGGACGACCGGACGATCGGCGACCTCGGCCAGGCCCAGCGAGTCGATCAGCTCCGTCGCCCGGCGGGCGGCCGCGGCTCGCGTCAGCCCGTACACCCGTCCCTGGGTGACCAGCTCGTCTCGCCCCCGCTGGTTGTGGCCGGCGCCGTTGCCCTGCCCGATGTAGCCGATCGCCCGGCGGACCGCTGCCGGCCGCCGGCGGATGTCGTACCCGGCCACCACGGCCGTGCCCCTGGTCGGTGCGAGCAGTGTGGTGAGCATCCGGAGCGTGGTGGACTTGCCGGCGCCGTTGGGCCCGAGCAGGGCGACGAGTTCCCCGGCGCCGATCGTCAGGTCGAGGCCGCGGACCGCCTCGACGGTGCGTTTGCCGACCCGGAACTGCTTGGACAGCCCGTTGGTGTGGATCATCGCTTGGCTCATGCTCCGACGTTAAGCAGGCTTCCGGCCAGGTCTTGACCGGAAGGCGCCTTATCGTTTCCGGTGTGAGTACGAGTGCGCGGATGCTGCGACTGCTCAACCTGCTGCAGACGCACCGGTTCTGGCCGGGGCCCGAGTTGGCCGGCCGGTTGGCCGTGAGCCAGCGGACCCTGCGGCGCGACATCGACCGGCTGCGCGAGCTCGGCTATCCGGTCAACGCCACCCGCGGGACGGCCGGGGGCTATCAGCTGCAGGCGGGGGCGGCGCTGCCGCCGCTGCTGTTGGACGACGACGAGGCGGTCGCGGTGGCGGTCGGGCTGCGCGGCGCCGCAGGCGGCGGGGCTCCCGGGGTGGAGGACGCCTCGGTGCGTGCCCTGTCCAAGATCGTCCAGGTGATGCCGGCCCGGCTGCGGCGGCGGGTCGCGGCGGTGCAGGAGTACGCCGAACTGAGCCCGTGGGCCGGGCCGCAGGTGGACGCCGAGGCGATCTCGGTGATCGCGTCCGCCTGCCGGGACGGGGAGCGGCTGGGCTTCGACTACACCACGCGCGAGCGCGAGCAGGCCCGACGGACCGTGGATCCGCACCGGATGGTCAACCTGGGCCGCCGCTGGTACCTCGTCGCGTGGGACCTGGACCGCGGGGACTGGCGCACCTTCCGCGTCGACCGGCTGGTGCAGCCGCGCACGACCGGGGTGCGGTTCCGGCCGCGCGACATCCCGGGTGGCGACGCGACCTCGTTCGTCCGGGCCAGCATCCGCACGATGCCGCAGCGTTATGCGGTGGAGCTCGAGGTGTCGGCGCCGCTCGACGAGGTGCAACGGGTCGTCCGCCACTGGGGCGAGGCGGCGCCTGCCGGCGACGGCCGGTGTCGGCTGACTATGCAGGTCGATCGGCTGGAGTGGCCGGTGATGGTGCTGGGGATGCTCGGCGCCGAGTTCCGGGTGCTGTCGCCGCCGGAGCTCCGCGAGCACGTCGCGGACCTCGGGCGGTTGTTCGGCGCGGCTTCGGGCTGACCCCGGGGGGCTCCCCGATCGGCGGGAAGTCTTGGCTTCTCACGGGGAAGTTCTGGCTTCTCGCGGGGAAGTTTTGGCTTCTCGCGGGGAAGTTTTGGCGTCTCAGCGATTTTGGGGTCACTGGGCGAGGGGTTGGCGGTCCAGCACCCGGGGGTGGTCGCCGCAGCTGATCAGCATGCCGACCACCTGCTCGCCGGGCTCCGCCGCACCGGGGGCCGGCTGGAACGCCACCGCCCCCGGGCCGCCGTCGGACAGCTCGACGGAGTACGAACTGCCCTGCCACCCGGGGTCGGACAGCGCCCGCGCGACGCACTGCGACCGTTCCCGGAGCGCCACCACGGTGCGGGTGAGGTACACCTCCTGGATCAGCCCGGCCTCCTCCTGGTCCCGCGGCGCCACCGCCTGTGGACCCTGCTGCGAACCACTGCTCTGCCCGTCGGTCTGCCCGTCGGTCTGCCCGTCGGCCTGGCCACTGTTCTTCCCGCCGGTCTCGGTGGGGCGTTCCCTTGGCTGCTGGTCGGACTTCCCGGCGGTCGGCGAGCCGGCCTGCGCGTCGGCCTGCTCCTCGGCCACGGTGGGCCCCTGGGCCGAGTCCCCGGTCGACCCACCGAGCA